>NZ_JAKGBF010000006.1:0-299966 GCF_021530695.1 Pseudoalteromonas sp. OF5H-5 | reverse complement strand
CTGAAAGTCAGTTAAGCCCGAATATATGTCAGAGCAGCACCTTATTTAGGGTGACTCAAAGTGACTGTTTATCAATACATACAAATAGTAAATGAGAGATAAATAAAAGAAGCAACAAGGCTGTTAACACAACCTTGTTGGATGAGTATTACTTGACAGCAGCTGAGCGTCCATATATGTCAGCGATTTGGTTAGCGATTTGCAGTTGCGGATTAGATCCATGCTTTCAGTATGTTTTTAACTGAAATTTTTCTATGATCATCGTAAATTCTTAAGGGAGTTGGGTCATGAATACAACGGTTAAAGATTGGTACATCGTTTCTGTTTTTGATGATGAGGAATTGATCGGCAAAATCCTTTGGGGCACTTGCGAAGAAGATGAGACTTACAGATTTTCACCGGGCAGCTATATCAGTACTTCAAAGGTTGAAAAGATTTTTCCTAACGAAAGATTAATCATTACAGCGAGTGGCAGTTTCTATCATGTGATCGGCAGTGGTGATGTTGCACAAGTACAGCTAAAAGACTTCGAACTCCTTCGCCACGGTTTCAGTCCTGAGCAGATCACCCAATTGAATTTGGCACCAAACGGATTTTTTCATTGAGCCACAAGAGCTAGAAAAAACAAAGCCCCGCTCCATGAGGGCGAGGCTTTGGATTCAAATCAAGAGATGTTTAGAAATTAATTGGGGCCTGTCCCCTATTTACTGCCTTGAATTAAGAAAAATATGAGTTCTCAAACTACTATTTTTTCAGCATAGTAGCTTTTTTATAACTATGACTATCAAAATCAAACTTAGAAAAATACAGTCTTAAATTTTCAAGCTCAACTGAATTATCGCAGACATTAGATTTTTTGTATTTGGGAGCAATGATAGAACCATCTTCAGCATAAGGGTTTAGCATATTCCCACATATTAGTAGGTCATCATTAGAGTCCACTAATGTACCAACATTAGATAATATGTACCTGCCGTTTTCTTTAACCAAAAATAAGTACAATAGCCCTTCGGTTACATAACTCGGAAAACCTCCGGCTCTTTCAAAGTCATAAAATGTGACTTCTTTAGCTTTAAAGCTGCCAAAAATAACTTCGTCAATTTCATACTTCAATTTCAATGCCGAACCAAAATCGACTGTAATTGCATTTGGCTTTATTAAGCCCGTATAGTCAATATCGGTAGTTTCAATTGACATCGGTGATGCAATAATAACTAATCGTTCAGAAGCCGAAGCTATAGTTATACATGTCATTAACCACGCAACTATAATTAACTTTGTATAGAAGATCATTTGTTATGCTTCCTTAATTGTTTCTTGAACGACTTTTTAAGTCGCTTAACTTCTTTTCTTCCTAATCGGCCTTTCACCATTCTTAATTGGAGTGTTCCATTTTCGATTTCGGTAACACCAATTCGATCACCTTGAACAACATAGTTTGGCAATTCTTGCGACAATGTGAACGTAGCATCTCCAACGCTATTTAACCCGTCTTGAGATTTTGTCTCAGGATGACCATGAATAACAGCCTGCGCATCCTTTAATGAGTCCTTTGTAAATTCAGCGCCAAACTCTTTTGGAGTTACACCATCTTGCGACAAACTTCCATCTTGATTAATTACCGATGCTTTTTCAACAGTACCAGTTAAAACTCTGTGACTTTCAGCATTATCAACTGCAATCTGATCACTTTCAGGTGTACCTTTTGCATCCCCACCACCCTTCACGGGGCCAATTTCAACACAATCTCGGCTACTGCTTTCTGCCGGACACATCCCAGTAGGATCTGTATATTTATACGGATTATTGGCAGCATAAGCATATCTATTAAAGCTATGAACATCGCGGAAACCTATAGGGTCATTAGAATAAAAACGACCTATGACTGGATCATAGTATCGTGCCTGCATATAGCTCAATCCAGTTTTTGTATCAAATCTTTTGCCGGTAAACCACTGATCATTCTGAGGATCTGTTGTATTTTTAACCTTCTCCCCAAACGGCGTATATTCTTCAGACGAAAAAGCTCTCCTAGCATCAGACGTACCAATTACTGATCCTAAGATATCAAAGTGCATATATCTGGCTACACTATTCTTTTCACTGGCTACCAATTTAGTGCCAAGGTACACTTTTTTTACAGGAAGGCCATCACCTTCAAGTAACCAAAGCAAGCTCTCGTTGTCGCCATTTATTTCGATACTTGTAACACCATTAGTTGTAACCTTTACTCTACGTCCCAAAGCATCATATTCATAACTACTAGAATCATTACCATATGATGATGAAAGCATCTGCCCTGCGTCATTAAAGTCGAAACTATGTTTACCATTAGTAGTAACATTGCCGTATACATCGTAACTAAAGTTGTAATAGGTACCTGAAATACTGGAAAGTTGGTTGTTAGTATCGTAGTTATAAATATTGGTAATACCATTAACAGTTTTGCTAGTGATATTGCCAGTTTTGCCATACCCAAACTTGCGTGAGCCCCCAAGCTGAGGAATAGGCAAATTAGTGGTGGGTGTCAGCGATTTGGTTAGCGATTTGCAGTTGCGGATTAGATCCATGCTTTCAGTATGTTTTTAACTGAAATTTTTCTATGATCATCTTAAATTCTTATGAGGGTTAGGTCATGAGTACAACGGTTAAAGATTGGTACATCGTTTCTGTTTTTGACGATGAGGAATTGATCGGCAAAATCCTTTGGGGCACTTGCGAAGAAGATGAGACCTACCGATTTTCACCGGGCAGCTATATCAGTACTTCAAAGGTTGAAAAGATTTTTCCAAACAAAAGATTAATCATTACAGCGAGTGGCAGTTGCTATAAATTGATTGGCGAAGGCCAAAAATCTCAAGTGCAATTAAAAGACTTCGAACTACTTCGGCACGGCTTCAGCCCTGAGCAGATTACCCAATTGAATTTGGCACCAAACGGTGTATTTCATTAAAATCAAGCAGGATATTATCATGACAACCCGAACAATTGATTTTCACAATGCAGAATGCTCCGCTTGTCACAAAAGACATGTCGATATCAGAACTGAGATAGTTGCTCCTTCGCCAGAACGTCCCAATGCTATTAGAAAGAAAATTATCTTTCGATGCGAAGATCACCTTGACTGTGATGTTGATGAAATTGAAAAGCTCGCGCTGGTCAAAAAGCGATTTCAATATCTAGATGACCTTGTTGATGGTGACGGTTTTTTGAATCATATTGCTCCAGACTGAGTAAATTTTTTCCAGCTACCCCAATTTGGCACCAAACGGATTTTTTCATTGAGCCTCTCAGCTTGCATTGAAAACAAACTAAAAGCCACCACAGCCAGAAAAAAACAAAGCCCCGCGAGTGCGAGGCTTTGGATTCAAATCTGAACTATGGCTCTAACTTAATATAACTATTAGTCAATTTAATTCTTTGTAAACAATAGGCTATTCCACATACTCCCAATAATACAAAGACAAAAAATCGTTTCCAGTTTATCCAACTAGCTCTTATTTCAGAATACGATATTAGTTTTTGGTCTTTTAGCCTGATTTCCCAAACGTCAGTTTTTTCGACTTCACTCGAAGCTAGCTTTTGGGTAACAAACATAGACAGCTCCTGCCCTTTATTTGGTTTTAATCTACTATCAAATTCAGCTAGATTCCCGGCCTTTGGAGACATAACAAACAAGGTTGAATAACCTTCAATACTAATCAAAAGGGATTTGTTTACGTTCGTTTCGACAAGCTTTCCTTTCACTGCGTGCAAATCAATATCGGAAGGAAGCTGGAAGTATTGTATTGCGGGTAGAATCATCATTGAGCATGATATTAAGAAACCTGTTCGAAGGGCCAATAGGCTGAAAAATTTCTTGTTATTTTCCTTCGCTGATGAAACAACCTCACTCTGATTGGAAAATATTGCCTCAACCAATGCTGATTTTTCATCAAGTAAATGGAAAATCCAAAGCCAACGCTTTTGACATACAATGACTTCAAATACAGCTCCCTGATGAACGTACAAGTTACAATCAGAAATATCGTAACTTGAATGTATCTGCCCTAACCACTTTATATCTAGTTTTTTATCATCTAATAGCGCTTTGCACTGAACTAGAAATAGGTAGCTAAGTATTCCGAAAACAACAAAGGCCAAAGCTAAATACATCCAATTTAACACTAGATATAAATATAAAGAGAGTGATACTGCAATTAGCAGTACACCTCTAGCAACTTTATTACACTTAAAAGTTTTCACGACTTACCCTTAATTGTTTTTCTTGTTTTTCTTGTTTTGGTGGGGGCGGTGGAGGAGTATCATTAGCTAAAGCTTGCCCTGCCTGAAGAACCGTTTCTGTTAAAATCGTAGTAGCAACAGCTTCAGCTGTTTTAGCTGGAGCACCACCAACAGCACCACTTATAACACCATTAACCGTGGCTTGCCCTGTTTTTTCGGCTGTTACTTCTTGACCAGTTACCACATCTGCCACAACTTGGCTTGTTGCAGAACTAACCCCACCAACAGCTCCTCCAGTTGTTACTCCAACGGCTGTTTTAGCTACTTTAGATGTAACTTTTGAAGTAATTGCTTTTACAGCAGCTCCACCTCTACCACCTGTTAATGCTCCAATTCCCACACCAGCCGCTACAGCAATTGCTTTATCTGTCCAGTGAGCATTAGAGCCAGATACAGCTTGAGCAGCTTGAATTCCACCAATAATCCCTCCAATCACCTGCATTATTGGGAACTCACCATCAGGGTCAGTATATTTATATGGATTATTGTTGGCGTAAGCGTACCGATTAAAGCCATGAACAGGGTTCCCACGAGCCATATGCCCCATTGAGTCAACAGGATCATTCGAATAAAACCGCCCGATAACTGGATCATAGTATCGTGCCTGCATATAGCTCAATCCAGTTTTTGTATCAAATCTTTTGCCGGTAAACCACTGATCATTCTGAGGATCTGTTGTATTTTTAACCTTCTCCCCAAACGGCGTATATTCTTCAGACGAAAAAGCTCTCCTAGCATCAGACGTACCAATTACTGATCCTAAGATATCAAAGTGCATATATCTGGCTACACTATTCTTTTCACTGGCTACCAATTTAGTGCCAAGGTACACTTTTTTTACAGGAAGGCCATCACCTTCAAGTAACCAAAGCAAGCTCTCGTTGTCGCCATTTATTTCGATACTTGTAACACCATTAGTTGTAACCTTTACTCTACGTCCCAAAGCATCATATTCATAACTACTAGAATCATTACCATATGATGATGAAAGCATCTGCCCTGCGTCATTAAAGTCGAAACTATGTTTACCATTAGTAGTAACATTGCCGTATACATCGTAACTAAAGTTGTAATAGGTACCTGAAATACTGGAAAGTTGGTTGTTAGTATCGTAGTTATAAATATTGGTAATACCATTAACAGTTTTGCTAGTGATATTGCCAGTTTTATCATACCCGAACTTGCGTGAGCCTCCCCAAGCTGAGGAATAGGCACTCAGTATCCGCTCTGCATTATCATATAGGATGTTACTGATACTGTGGGAACTATTAATTCCATCTGTTATAGATGTAATATTGCTCTGTGCGTCATAGGAGTATGATTTCTTTATCAAGAAGTTTGAACCATTTTTGCCCCATATACTTGCCACTCGCATTTTACTGCTGTCTGTATTGAGCACATATTTCAGACCATTTCCATAGCTGAAGCTCTTTAGAGCTCCTGTAGGTTCATACAAAACATCCGTTACGTAATTTGAAGCCTTTGTTGGTTCTTTAAATGCGTTTGGTGCGTAATAAACGACTGAATTGTCTGGGTACGTTATGTTGCTTAAGCCACCATTTCCAGAGTATGCATAAGTAAAATCATAGTCGGTGCCATCCACTAACGTTGAGCGCGCGATGACTCGCCCAAGTTTGTCATAGCGATACGAGACATCTCCAACCCCATTTACAGCTCTGAGTAATTCACCCGTTGGTTTATAGGAATAGCTAATATCTTTTGTCGAGCCAGGGTAATTAGCTAATGTTCTACGATTAAGTGCATCATAGGTATAATACGTTGTGCCGCTGCCGTCTGTCCGTGAACTGGTGATATTACCTAAAGCATCTCTTCCGTAGTAATGACCGAATGCTGGATATACTTCTGAAGTGATGTAATCTTTATAAGTCGGATGGTAACCATATAAAATGCTATACCCTCCTTGTGTTACTGAAAGCAACTTACCAACACTATTTTTACTAAATGAAGTGATAATTGTCCCACTGGATGAAGGGGTATTAATCTGATAGACATATCCATCGTCAGCACTACCGTAACCTGCATAATGGTTAGTTGTGCTTGCCCCTCGACCGTCTGTAATTTTTGTTATATTGTTGCTTAAGTATTTATATATGCTGCTGGAGATTGGAGAGGTTAATGTCGTAAGCCGACCAATAGCATCGTATTCAAGTGATACACGACGTGGCTCAGTGCTCTGCAAGGACATAATAGATTCAAACTTTAGTTTGTTATCACTATTAAATGCTCTATTTTGATATCGTGTTATATTCAGGTGAGTATCTTGGTAAGATGTCAAATAGCTACGATTAAGTCCATCCAACTTATCTACTTGTTTGTAGTTGCCTTGTATTTTAGTAACACTATTCGTTCCATAGGTATAACTGATGTCATCGCCAGTAGGCAAATTAATAAAGGTTACGCGATTATTAGTGTCATAAGTATAACGAAAAGAGTCACCGTTTTGATTGGTAAAGCTAGAGAGCTTACCAAAGTAATTCACTGTGGCTTTCATAGAACCGATTGGGTAGGTTATAGCTCTAGGAATGCCTCTATAGTAATTGCTATAAGTTGTTGTATATCCTCTAGCATCTTTGACCGACGTCAATAACGCACCGGTATATCCAAAGGTTTTACTCACACCATTTTTGGTTTCACTTATTAGCTGGCCATTAGCATTATGAGTGCGGGTTATCGACAAATCATTACCAATGGTTCTATTCGCCAAAATATCCAATAACCACTTTGAACTATTGCTATAGTAACTTAGGGTTTGAGTTCTGCTGCCAACATTTCCTGTTTCAGTTACCGTTTTTGGAGAGCCGTACTTTGTAAAGTTACTATAGTTAGTTGTATACGTATCAGTTCCACCTACTCGATACTCACTATATACGGATTTGGTTTTCTGTGTTTTATGGGTATACCCCTCTAATAAATAAGTCATTCCATTTATCGATTTGCCTATTACACCACCTTTGGTCCAAGTATTTTCAGTTTTAGAAACTAAACCGCCATCATACACTTCTTCACTTAAAATCAGTCCTTCCCGCCATCCGAAACGTCGCGAATATGTTATTTTGGTTGCTACCCCTTCAGGGTTTGTAATTTTAATATATTTACTGTCAGAAACGTTTTCACCAACTCTTCCACCGCCGTTTTCTGAATAGTTGTAAGTCCAAATCATTGAAGGAAGACCTGGGCCCGATATCGATTTTCTAACAAGAGACATATGACTGCTATCTATATCTAAAAAATATCGTCCGGTACTCATATTCCTTTCTTTAGGAACATTTGAGCGGGCATGCAGAGTTTCTCTTACATTAAAGGTACCAATAGTACCGTTAGGATGTTGTATTGTTCCCGTTCCAGTTTCTATTACTTGATCATATTTCGAGGGAGGGCGTTCCGGTATGAGAGCTGCAAGAGCAAATTTCCAATATCGAGAGTCTGGTAAAGTGACTTTAGTTAAATCTCCATCGGTGTATGAGTATAACCAACTTCGTCCGTTTGAGGTGATTTTTGAAACCATTCCATCAGCGTTATACGTTAAGAGAATGCTTGCTCCATTGGTTTCATTACTTTGGATTTTGGTTAACTTTGCATCACTGTAGGTATAAGATATCGAGTTACCGTGCACGTCTTGCTCTTTGGAGAGAAGTAACGTCACCATTGAGCGTCCAGCAGGTTTAGTTGCACTAATTCCCTGATATATGTTGTCAAATCGAGAGTAAGCAATTTGGCCAAAAGTATAAGTAGTACCATCCGGAGATTTAGCGCTATAAATACCGTTTGAACAACTGATTACCCAGTTTTCTTTATTCAAGAAGTATGCATTAGCTGGTAAGGAGTAAGTTACATTTTTTCCATAAAGCTGCATGGACGTGGACAAACCAGCCAACAATGGTCCATTCTGGTTGTCTTCAGGTTCGATACCTGGGCGCAGTGTTTTGGTGGCATTCCACCCAATGGTTGTGCAACGGTCAACCCCACTATGGAAATTAGCTCTAATGGGACCATAAAGTCTTGGTAAATCTAATGACCAATCTCCAAATATCTTATAGGAAGAACTTGATTGGACTCCTTTAATTCGCTTAATCTTAAGTTTTAAGTCACTATTGGTCGGAATAATTAAGTCGGTTTGAGCGAAACCCACTTCTCCAGTGTAAGCATCATGTTGCTCGCCCAGCAAATCATGGGAAAGTACACCATAATTATCTGCTGCTACACTATATCGCTCTTCAGAGGTAAAAGCGCTCTCTGCTACCTCCTCTTCAGAGGTAAAAGTGCTCTCTGTTACCTCCTTTTCTTGAGGTATCGCTGCAGCGAATGGTATGAACCAAGCAGCAGTTAGAAGCGTTATTACCTTTAAGTTTTCTAGGATATAGCAACCCGTTAAAGTTGTTCTTTTTACTGATTCCAATTTCATTATATACATTCCTTTTGTTATATAACTGGAAGTACAATACATAGATGTAAAGTTTTAGTAAAGCAATTAAGTGTACATTTGGTTGAATATTAATCTTCACGGTTGGTTGAAGGCTCTTAATGTGAAACTAGTCCATTTTTTAGAAATGACTTTCAGAGACAAAGATCAAGATTGTATTTAAGATACACTCATTAGCGTTAGTGATACGGTGGCTCACTTGATTGGTTGGGAGAAACTCGTTCTTAAATGGCACCGCCTAAGTTCTCAAAATCAACACGTGATTGCCTAGAAACTGGCTATAAATGGAAGCAATTGGGCTCACTTGCCGAAAGCTTCCACGAAGAGTGTCGAGACTGGAAACTCGATGACTTACACATTGAACTTAAGCCTACGATTAACGAGTACTTTTACTTATGTCAAGCTTAAGTAAGCATGATTTCTACGATATTGCGTAGTATGAACAACGGGTTTTGGGGCGCATGACTCAGCTTAAAACGTCATCACCTATGAAAAGTAGGCGTACAAAAGTTCGACGCTTCAATCGGGAATTCATATAACAATTTAACAGTGATTCGCATACGTAGCATTTTTACTAAACGTTGGTTTTTGTGATAAAGGTGGTGTGTAGATAGCACAGATAGCAGACACCTACCATAATATAAATGCAAATTATGGTGGGTGTCTGTGTTAGCCCTCCGAAGGTGGACTTTATCGGAAGCAGGGGACGAAAAACAGCTCGAAAACGTCAATTACCAAGGTGTTGATGTCGTGGTGATGAGCAAAGCTTTGCTTTAGCTGTATACTGTTCCAAACCAAACTTAGAGCAACTACAGGACTTTCCTTTCAATGGCAGACCAAGCTATTTCACTTTCTAAATATAATCAAGATTGGCCACGAATGTTCCAAGTGGAAAAGCTAAGGTTAGCGCCTTTGCTTTGCCCTTGGATTGAAGGTGGTATTGAGCATGTGGGTAGTACAGCGGTGGTTGGTATGGTTGCTAAGCCTGTGATAGATATTATGGTGGGTGTTAAGTCACTAGTGGCGTCAAAAGAAGCCATCCAAGTGCTCACTCAACACGGTTATTGTTATTACCCCTATAAAGCTGACGTAATGCACTGGTTTTGCAAACCAACGCCTGAGTTTAGAACCCATCACTTACACCTTGTTCCTTTCAACAGCCTACTTTGGCAAGAGCGTATTTCTTTTAGGGAAAAATTAAGAGTATCATCAGTTTTAAGAGCTGAGTATTGCGCGTTGAAGCAGGCGTTAGTACAAGAATACAAAGATGACCGTGAGCAATATACTCAACAAAAATGGCCGTTCATTAAACGGGTGTTGGGTTGTTAATTTAATGTTGATATTTTGGTTCTAAGCCCAATATAACGTAAAGCAGTAGTCAAGTACTAAATAATGAGGCTTGGCTCTGCTGTGATTTTTACGTTAGAGGAGTTGAAGAAAAGGAATGAAAGGAAAAAAGATATTAATTGTTGGTGGGAGTACAGGTATTGGCCTCGCATTGGCAAAACGCGTAAGTGAAGATGGTGGTGAGGTATTAATAGCCTCGAGATCTGCATTTGACAAACAAGCTAGCATTAGAAGTCAGCCATATCTTGAAAGTTGTACTTGTTATTCGGTTGATATTACGGTTGAAAGTGAGATTAAAAACCTACTTGAGAAAATAGGAAAAATTGATCATCTTATTTTTACTGTTAAGTCTCCACTCATTGTTTCTCCATTTTTAGAACTCGACCTCAAAGAGGTTCGTCATGCTTTCGATACTAAGTTTTGGGGGCAGTATAGCTTTGCTAAATTGGCTCACCAATATATTAACGATGGCGGGAGTATTGTGTTTTCGTCGGGAACATTAGGTAAACGGCCTTACAATGGGTACTCAACATTAAGTACGATAAGCGGTGCAGTTGAGTCACTTGGGAAGGCTTTGGCAATTGAGCTTGCTCCTATTCGGGTCAATACCGTTTCACCAGGATTTAAAACATTGAAAGAGTTGGAGGAAAAAATTCCTCTAGGTCTTGGAAGTGATTCTCAAATTTCCAACGCATATTTGTTTTTGATGAATGACAGTTATATAACGGGCGCATCGATAGTGAGTGATGGTGGGGCTATGCTCGTTTAGGAGTGACCTACAATGCCAAGAAAAACCCAAGAGCCTTGGCTCTTGGGTTTTACGTTAAAGCAGCAATTAATTCGCTTTTGTCGCTTTATATTTGATAGTTACATTGTAATAAGGGAATAGGCCACGTAGGCGGAAATTCCATTTACCTTCTGCAGGCTCGTCAAATACACAGCTTTCTTCACTCCCCCAAAGGTATGGACGACAGTCGTACTTGAAGAAGTTTGGCATTTTCTTATGGCGCACATATAGGTCTGCTTCGCCTTGACCTGTGATTGACACTTCTAGTTTATCAAAGCCTGCTGGTAGCTCAATTGAGCGATGTTGCCACCAGAACCAACCAGCAAGGCCTGTAAACTCGCCTTCAATAATCGTCGGCTCTTTAGCAAGGTTAAGGTCGATAACCACAGGATCATGATCCGATGCGCGATAAGCGTGTGTCGCGTAAAGACTTGCTTTGTGAGTATCTGACTTGTACTCAGTGTTGTAATCTAGCGCAACGGGTTCGTCAGCATTGATATGCCAATCCGTTACTGACTTTACTTTCTCCATCATCGTGTTTGAAGCAAAGGCGTGATCTAGGCTACCGATACGCCCTTGATACACGTATGAATAATCTAAGCTATTGCCATGAAGCGTTTGCTTGATGTTGGCATAACCATTCTCGACATAGGTGTTGATTGGATCTTCCTGAGCGTAAGCATTCATGTCACCCAGAATTATTACATCATCTTCTGCAACTCCTGTCGGATTTGTGCCAAGCCAAGTCGCTAGGGTATTAACCGCAGTGACTCGAGTTTGGTTCCAACAACCTTGACCGTCATTTTGGTCTTGATCTAAGCCCTCAGCTTTTGAACAACTGCCTTTAGAGCGTAAGTGAGCCATTACCACAGTGAAGATTTCTTCGCCGTTTGCCTCTTTGAAAGTTTGTACGACAGGAGGACGGTTACCGTAATCAAATGGTACGGCTTCGGTAAATGCAGGCGTGCCTACTTCAGCTACTTTGTTACTACGATAGATGATACCGGATGTAATTGCATCCCCACCCACTTGGTCAACATTTAGGTTTACAAATGCGTAAGTATTAGCAGAGTCTGCTGCATTTAAAGCGTTAACGAGGTCGGCAATCGCACTAAACTCACCAAAGCCATCGTTCTCTACTTCTAGCAGACCGATAATATCGGCATCGAGCGCCGAAATTGCAGCAACCGTTTTTGCTTTTTGGCGTTCAAACTCTTCTAGATTGTCAGCGCCTCGTGACGTTGGGAAACCTGCACCTTGACCGTCACCATTGAAGTAGTTTAATACGTTGAAGCTAGCAATACGTAAATCTCCACGCACTTCTACCTGAGGTGCTTCTGTACGTAGATTAGTATGAACAAAGTTTGGTGTTGATGTTGGGTGAATACGGTATTGGCTATAACCATATCCCATTACACCCTCAAGGCCCGTCACAGAATCGCCCAGTCGTAAGGTGTTATAGGCATCAAGTGTGGGTGATGGGTAAGGAATAACCTCAGGGTTTTGTACTGATGAACCATCATCAAGTAAAATTTCTTTGCGCTTGTTCTCTGCTTCTAGCTGGTTTGCTGCATCACCAGGAGTTGCTACTTGAGTGCTTTGATACAAACGTTCAGTACCTAGGCGTACTTCGCCGTAACGTGCAAGTCCGTATGTATCGTTAACGACCAACTCATTTGAAATCGAAACCAACATGCCCTCGTAGGCTTCAAGGCCATTCTCTGCAGGTAAAGTAACGGTAGTCGCTGAAGCCGTTGCAGAACCGCATAGCTCAATTGCGTCGACGTTAATGAGTTGAGTTTGACCATACTTCTCTTCAACTTTACCACGTAATTTAACCACATCTCCTGTGCTTACTGGAGTTGCGGTATATACGACAAAAATACCTTCGGAAGTATTATTATCAGCATCATAGTCAGTGCTTTCTTCTTGAAGGAAGAAGCCGCCAAGCTCTGCATCTGATTGTAGGCTTGCAGTGACAACAGCTTGAACTTCAACCGTTTCTCCAGCCAATGGACTTGCATCGCCTGCGCCCTGAATGGCACTGATCAAGGTATTATTTTCGCCACAAATAACTGGCTCTGGCTCAGGTACGTCACCGCCATTAATGTGGATACCTAGGTTGCTAAAATCATTCTTCGCAAGTGCAAGCCATTGTCCAGTGCCAACAAATGCAGAAGTTGCATCGGTGCGGCCAGTTGTTATTGCAGGATCTCTGACAAGCGTTTTATCTTTTGTTCTAATATCGCCATCAATCCATTCACTACCTGGGTCGACACCAACCTGACCTAGGCTATCAACAACTGCACCATTGAGCGTAAGCGTCACGGCATCATCACCATTAAACCAGCTACTTGTGTTTGTTAACTGTGCTTTTGCGATGATCTCTGCTGCTGAGTCAGCATGAGCAATAACATAAGTTGATTTAGCCGCAAGTTCACCACTTAGTTCTATATTCGTGCGAGCTTCTGTTGCGCCATTAAAGAAAAAGTTGACTGAGTAACCAGTTAGATTGACAGGTGCATCACTACCATTGTAGAGCTCAATGGCTTTGTTATAACTGCTACCTTCAACATACTCAGAGATAATCACCTCTGCTTGTGCATTTAGGCAAGCTAATGCAATAGCTGAAGCAAGGATAGATTTTTTAATCATTTTTTATTTTCCCGTGTATTAGAATTATCCGAATTTTTATTCGGACGCAGTATTTTAAGCGCTATTGATGACAATTCAATTAAACTTCACGGTTTGTTTACATTGGTTTACACTAAATTGTGTGTTGAAGGACAAAAGTCGTTGAATTTTATGCCATATTCAAACGTTGCCAGTGAGCAAGTATGTGTATATTTCGTGATGCAACGGTTGCGCTATACTCAATTAGGGTCGGAGCAAACATTTATAGCAAAGTTGTCAGCCAACTTAGTTTGAAGGTAAAAGTGGGAGAGAGTAGACATGGCGATAAAAAGTTTAAGACAGTCATGCCTCCTGCTTATTGCCCTGTCGTGCACATCATCTGCAAATGATGCCATAGTGGGGGCGCATAATGTTTGGCCTCCCTATGTCATTGATGAAGATTCTGGTTTTACTGTAGATTTAGTTCGTGCGGCATTTAAGGCAGAGAATCAAGATTTTGAAATGCTTATTACGCCTTTCAGTCGTGCCATGCGAATGGTAGAGAAAGGGCAGGTCGATATTATCCCCGCATTATGGCGTTCGGACAGTCGCGATGAACGTTTTATTTTTAGCAAAGCTTATTACAGTAACCGGCTGGTACTTATTTCACGTACAGAATCTGAGATTAACTTTGAGCACTTGGAAGATCTAAAGGGGTTGAGTGTATGCGCTATTCGGGGTTTTCGTTCTGAAATTGCGCTCGCGCAGATTTCGCAAATTCGTTTAGAAAAGCTCACAAATTTGACCTCTTGTTTATCACTCCTTAATAAGCAGCGAGTAGAAGCCGTAGTAAGCGATGAGCTTGCCTTTGCCTATTTACGGAGTCAACACACTGAATTTCATCACCTTAAAGTACATCAATCGACCATTGCACAATGGCCTCTTCATATCGGTATTAGCAAATCCCATCCAAAAGCAATGGAAGTTATTGAATTGTTCGATAAAGGCCTTTTACTACTACAGACTAATGGTATTTATAAAGCGACACTTAAAAAGTATCAATTAGATGAGTGAGTAACCGAGCATGCTCGGCTCTATCGCCACAGTGCTTTATAGTGTGGTTTTTAACCTGTTCAGGTCGTTAACGTGTTATAGCTTGCCACCGACGAATTACTACAAATGCAAGGCTGAGCCAAATCAACCATACCGGCATACTACCACTATCACTCTTGTTCGTGACGGTATCAGTAGGCGCTTTGTTGACTGTAATATTCACACTACCTTGAACACTCGCTTCACCATCTGTGATTGTGTAGGTAACGGTTTCACTGCCAACAAACCCAGCATTTGACTGATAGGTTAAGCTGTAATCAGCATTAACTGCGACACTACCGTGCTGTGCCGTTGCCTCAGTTACTTGCAGCGTATCGCCATCGCTATCACTGTCGTTTGCTAGAACATTAATGGTAATTGGCTTTCCAGAAACAACTGTTGCAACATCGGAAACCGTTATGGGAGCCGTATTGGCAACTACAGTAATTACTACACTCGCTCCTGCGGTTCCTCCATTACCATCGGTTATGGCGTAACTCAGCGTATCTACTCCGACATACCCCGTGTTTGGTGTATAGTACAGAGTATTATCTGGATTAATTTGTACATCGCCAAAGCTTGCTGAAGCATTTGCTACGGTGAGCATATCTCCATCAGCATCAGTGTCATTCGCTAAAACATCGATAGTAATATTGGTGTTCCACTTCATACTAATTGTATCGTCTAGCGCTACAGGCATCTGATTATTAGATAGCAGTACACCGACACCACCTGGATCCACAATACTACCGTTTGCTTCACCATCGTCATCATTGATACCACCATCTTCTATCTGAAGTTGCACACACCAATGTCCTTCTGTCAGGCCCTCAGACCAGCTTTCATCTCCTGGAGGAGGACAAATGCCAGGCTCACCTTCCGCACTAAAGACGAGGTTATTTGCGTCTTCCACAAAGTTCACCCAAAGACCTGAGGACGCTTTAAACTTACGATATACAGCATCTCTTGGGATAGGTAGGCGCTGTGGCATCACTAGCTGATATACTTGACCTGCTTTCGGTAGCCCGTAAGCAATAAAGTCAAACAAGCCGCCAGTGATTTGTGCATCATCATCGTCACCTAGTTGTGAATTACCCTCGTCATCTGTCATCAGTAGGCCACCGGTTTCACCACTAGCAGTAAACTCGCCCTTACGTAAACAGACTCCAGGGTTACCTTCGACTAAGAAGCCGTCCTGCGTCACTACTTCCTGAGGCATAACATTACACTCGGTGATAGCGTCTTGGAAATCAGGGATCCCGTCTCCATCATCATCGGCGTAACCCTCTTGACTATCAGGGATAAGATCGCCATCCGTATCTTCCGTATCAGATAACTGTTGCAATGACTGGGTCACTTGAATAAATACGCTCTCACTATCTTGCGCACTACTAGAGTCAGTTGCTGTATGCGTGATCTTGTATGTTCCCGCTTGCAGTTCTTGAGGGTTAAAGCTTAGTTGCAGTGTGTCCTCCGTATATTGATCGGAAGTCATACCTGTTACTTTCCATGCGTTCGTCACTGTGTCGCCAGCATTTGGATCGGCCACCGTTGCAGCGACAGATACAATTCCTTCATCTTGGCTAACGGTTAATCGGTTTTGGTTATTCTGAGTCACAACTAGTGAGACATCCGGCGCAATATTTTGCTCGCTCACTGTAATAGTGGTTTCCCGTTTTGCACCAAGGTTAATACCGTTATTTAAGCTGACCGTGATCGTCTCATCGCCCTCAAACTCACCATCTGCAACTGTTTGAATTGAAATGTTGGCTTTCGTGCCCGAGCTTATCGTCACCGAGCCGCTACTCAAGTCATGATCAACACCAGATATTGCACTACCTGTTACGGTATAATCGACAGTTACAGGATATTGCGGAGCAGGGCCATTTAGTAGCACTTGAATATCTACCTTGCTGCCTTCAGCAATGACTTTATCTTTACTCAACGACACTAGCGGATTCACTCTCAACAACTGTTGATCTGTTCCTAAGTTACCGTCTG
This sequence comes from Pseudoalteromonas sp. OF5H-5, assembly GCF_021530695.1. Taxonomy (NCBI): domain Bacteria; kingdom Pseudomonadati; phylum Pseudomonadota; class Gammaproteobacteria; order Alteromonadales; family Pseudoalteromonadaceae; genus Pseudoalteromonas; species Pseudoalteromonas sp. OF5H-5. Next base: position 283,401 of record NZ_JAKGBF010000006.1, on the reverse strand, counting down.
CGTCTGTTGCTTGCCAGTAGACGTTATGCTCTCCTGGTGCAAATATGGTTTTACCTTCTGTAAGCGTAACGGGTAAAGGTTCACCGCTGCTATTAAGTGCTGTCGCAGTACCCAGGTTTACCTTGGTAAATAGCCCTGTCGCATTAATCTCTAGATCTGCTGGGGCGGTGACAACAGGAGGTTCACCATTGACTGCACCACTTATTTCTAATAGTGCATTTGCTTTAGCTCGACCACCATGACCATCACGAATGGCGTAGTTCAGAGTAACAGAGCCCGCGAAGTTACTTGGCGCAGTGTACTGCAGAGCATTGCCGACTACGCTGGCGTTGCCTAAACTTGCCTTGACACCTTCAATAACGAGGGTATCACCATCTACATCGGTATCATTCGCTAGCACATCAAGGGTGAATGTATTATTAGCTGAACCATCAAGCTGGAAGCTATCACTATTCGCAATAGGTAAATCATTTACAGGTGTGATAGTCAATGTAACGGTATAGTTATCACTTTGCAGCTCTCCATCGCTTACTGAATAGGTAAAACTATCGTCCCCATTGAAGTCAGCTTCCGGTTGATATATCCAGCCTGTATCACTGCTGGTTAATGATCCATTTGTCGGCTGACTACCTATGGTCAGCGTTAAGGTATCATCTTCGGCATCTTGTAATGTCGGCAGAATAGTCAAAGAGGTATCTTCTTTAACAGTGAGCGAGAGGTTTTCACCTGCTGGTGCCGTATTCTCTGCAACCACTTCAAGGTTAAATGCTGGTAAACTCGCATTGTCAGTACCGTCACTAACGCTGATTTGAATACCGCTAGTCGTACCAATATCTGTCTCTGACGGAGTACCAGATAGCTCACCGGTTGATGCTGAGAATAGAGCCCAGCTTGGCTTATTAGTGATCGTAAAGCTTAATGTGTCCTCATCTTCATCCGTTGCAGCAGGTACAAAACTATAGTTTTCCCCCACTGTGACTTTTACGCCAGGAGTCCCACTTATCGTCGGTAAACGATTGATGTTGACTACGCTTAGCGTGAAGTTAAGGTTTGCGCTTTCATTACCATCACTAACACTGATTGTGATGTTGTATTGCTCACCACCATCATTAAAGGTAGGAGTACCTGTTAGCGTACCCGTTGTACTACTGAATGTAGCCCAATCAGGCGCGTTGGTAATGCTAAAGGAAAGGTTATCATTATCCTCATCGGAAGCACTAGGGGTGAAGCTATAAATTACTCCCTCATTCACAGTGGTTGCTGGCGTACCCGTAATGGTAGGTGCGCGATTTACATCTGTTACAGCGATTGAGAAGGTCAGATTTTGAGAGGCGCTACCGTCACTAACTGTAATGACTATGCCACTGTAAGTACCTGCCTGATTGAAGTTAGGAGTTCCAGTTAATGCTCCAGTAGTTGAACTAAATGATGCCCAGATCGGCTTATTGGCAATAGAGAAGCTTAGGTTGTCATTATCAGGGTCACTTGCGGTTGGTGTGAAATTATAAGTACCGCCTTCAAGCACTGAAGTGGATGGAGAACCACTAATTGAGGGTGAACGGTTCACATTTACAACATTAATATTAAAGTTCAGCGTTTGTGTTGCGGTACCATCGCTGACTGTTACTACAATACCGTTGTAGTCGCCAGCATCAGTAAAGCTTGGCGTGCCGCTCAAGGCTCCTGTACTGGTACTGAAAGTGGCCCAACTTGGTTTATTGGTGATACTGAAAGTAAGCGTATCTCCATCAGGATCAGAGGCTGTTGGAGTAAAGCTATAACTGCTATTTTCATCAACACTAGTCGCAGGTGTCCCACTAATACTTGGTGTGCGGTTCACGTTGGCGACAGTAATATCAAAATTTAAGGTATCACTGGCTGTGCCATCACTCACTGTAATAACAATACCATTGTATGCACCTGCATCGGTATAACTAGGTGTTCCCGTTAAACTACCGGTTGAGGTGCTAAAGGTTGCCCAGCTTGGTTTATTGGTGATGCTAAATGTTAAGGTGTCGTTATCTTCGTCGGTTGCGGTAGGCGTAAAACTATATGCAACGTTTTCGTTGACGGTCGCCGCTGGAGTACCGCTGATAACCGGTGCTTTATTTAACTCAACAACAAAGCTAAATGTTTGATTGGTAATTGCGGTAACACCGTCTTCCAAGCCATCCTCTAGTGAAAAGACAAAACTGTCACTCGCATTTTGAGAGTCGTCGTGGGCATAAAATAAGTTGCCATTTTCAATATCAGCTTGTGTGAACGTACCATTGCTGCCGAGCGCTTCACCACTGTCTAAGCTGTCATTACTGTTGGCATCAACAAAGAGGCTTCCGTGACTTGGCAAGGTAGTTACTGTGTACGTTAAACCTGTACCACTGTCATCAACATCGCTTGCAGACAGAGCTGAACTCGTGATGTTTATTGTTGTACCACCATCTAAGGTTAAACCCGTGTTAGTTGCGACAACGGGCGCATCATTGACGTTTGTAACCGTAATGGTAAAGCATTGCTCGCTGGTTTCAGTACCGTCGGAAACAATTAAACAAATATAGTGATCGCCAACATCGTCATTGCTAGGCGTACCCGTCAACGTCGTCTCTGCCGGTGATATTTTTCGAATTCGATGGTTGCCGGTATCTGCAACATAAACGATGCCATTGCTGTCTACTGCAATACCAAAGGGTTGGCTGAAGCGTGCCACACTCGCTAAACCATCTGTACTTCCTGAGACTCCGGCACTTCCTGCAAAAGTGGTTACTACGCCTGCACTGGTTATCTTGCGAATAGTGTGGCCCGTTTGCTCGGATACATAAAGGTTATCGGCGCTGTCTAGTGCGATATCGTATGGCTTATTAAAGCTTGCTTGCGTTCCTGTGCCATTAGCCGAACCCGCCGATCCCGTTCCTGCAAAAGTGGTTACAACACTTGCCGAGGTGACTTTTCGAATAGCGTGATTGTTGCGGTCCGCTATAAATAGGTCGTTGTTGCTACTACTACCGCCATTATAGGGGAAGTTGAATTTTGCCGATGTTCCTGTTGCATCAGTAAACCCAGAAGACCCTTTACTACCCGCAAACGTGGTTACGACGCCTGCAGGGGTTATTTTACGAACGATATGAGGGTTCGTTTCTACGACAAATAGATTTCCGTTGCTGTCAATCGTGATACCTGTTGGTGCAGCAAAAGTGGCTGCTGTGCCAGTTCCGTCCGTGCTGCCAGGAGAACCACTGCCTGCAAAGGTAGTTACTACTCCTGCCGGGGTGATCTTACGGATTTTATTGTTTGAAGAATCTGCAACATAAACATTGCCAGAAGCGTCAACCGTTACGGCTTTGGGAAAGTTAAATGAAGCAGCACTACCAGTGCCTTCATCAGAGCCTGCGGTTCCAGAACCTGCTAGTGTAGTGACAACGCCCTCAGGTGTAATTTTACGGATCACATGGTTACTGTAATCGGCAACATACACATTGTTGTTACTGTCGGTTGCAACGTCATAAGGAGATTTAAATGAGGCGGCAGTCCCAGTTCCATCGGCATAACCAGAGCTTTGACCTGCAAGTGTAGACACCGTTGCTTCTGTGCTTGTATTTAAGCTTAGCCAACTTGGAAGCGGGGTGCTAGCCGAGACAGAAACGGTGACATCATCTTTGTCAGGGTCGCTGGTGGCTATTGAATATTTGTACACTGAATCCTCAGTTGATGCAGTGACCGCTGTGGAAGTAAAGGTTGGCTTATCGTTGACTGCCGTGACGTTCACGGTGCTGGTTGCTGCATCACCATCAACGGTACCATCATTCGGCGTAACCGTGAGCGTCATTGCCGCTGTGTTGTCGGTTTCCGTGGTGATATTTAGCTTAGTCGTCACATCGAGATAGCTATTAAGCGCAGCCGCTGACCCACTTAAAGTCATACTTGCAGTGCCACTTCCCGCCACTGTGACGCTGCTCACTGTGCCATTACCATCGGTGCTTGCGATGGTGCCACTGTCCAGAGCCAAGGTAACCGTTAAGTTGTCATCTTCGTTATCAGCTAAGACGACCGCTGATAGATCAACCGTTGTTGCGACATCTTCTGTCACAGTAAAGCTTGCTGGTAAGTTACTAATTGTAGGTGCGGTATTGGAAATATTGGCATCTAAATAGGCTGATTCATGCCATGCGACACAAATTAAATTCAGTGCGTTGTTACAGGGCACACTGCCTATTAAGGTATACCAACTGCCATTTTGGTTGGCAACACCTTTGACAGTATTAGAAGGTGAGGTTCCGCCCGAACAGTTATTCGCAGCGTTAAAAGTGCCTCCCGAATCGGAGAAACTCCAAAAATACTTAACGTTGCCCGAATTTTCTAGCATGTCGGACGCATTACTATTAAGGGCGCTAAGTGTGCCGTTGACAAAGTCATCCCAATTGGCGTCAGCAAGTTTAGTGCCTCCGCTATTAAAAACATTAACACTAGGTAGGCTGTAATTAGTGTCAAGGCTGGCGATGTCATCGGATGCAGAGAATGAAATTACAGCATGTGCTCTAACCGGTCCATTACTTACTGCTGTTGAAGCAGAACTATCAATAATATTGTTTAGACGGTTATGCTTGCGTAGAAATTTACTTTTGCATAGGGCATCTGCTGTGGTTCTTGCTTCTGCGGCAGTTGCTCCAAAGTAGCCATTGCCCAGCTCGCTGGTCTGATCTGCGTAATCAAATACAATGAGTTTATCAGAGGCTGGGAGCTCAGTGCCGTTACTAACGTAGTAGGCTTCGAACACTTCAGGTCTTATTGAGTTACTCGCAGGCAATAACGCAACGACGCCGTTGTAGCTGGCAAGGTCACCTCCAGAGAGCGTAACATGGTAAATTGAGCTGTTACCTGAGTCGACGGTGACTTGTGTGATTGATGCGGTTGTTTTACTACCTGTATCAATAGTTGTGTCGTTATTGGTGTCTTTTTCATCGCCTAGAATCGTAAAGTCACTGGCGGTTGGCGCAACGGTATGTGCGTTAACAAAGGTGACTTTAAAGACTAATTCATCTGCATTGGTAGTTTCGTCAGTTGGTGTGAGCCTTTCGACTTTTTGCCAATTTTCGAGTGCAAATGCGGATGAGGTTAAGGCGAAAAATATACTGCCAGCTATGCAGCTGTTAGAGACAATCTTACGAACACGGCTTAAAAGTGAGCGCTGTGTAATCATAATGACCCCTGAGTGGTTCAGTTACTAGGTTGATAACATTTATAGAACTGCTTCGGATGACATCTCTGTGGGTTTTTTATACAAAGATGTCATTTGAGTGTAGTTGATGTTTTGAAGCTTGGAATGACTCTTCTAAAAATTCGTAACCTAAAACAGAAACTTAGGGAAATCCTTGTTTTATTTATAACAATAGCTTTATGTCTGTCGAAATAAAAAATAAGAAAAAAATATTATCTAATGTTGTTTTTTGTATTTTAAAGCGCGTGTTTATGTAATTATTTAATGGTTGTTGCTTTGTTAATTGCAATTTTCATGTTGTCGTATATGGCGAGCAAGGATTCAGTTGCTAGAGGAGTTCATTCATTGCTGAAGCTGAAATACTACTCGGTGTTTATGCTATTTCTTAGTAAGGCTACTTGTTAGTAAAACTAATGCATACGTATTCAGTAGATTGTTTAGCTAGGAATTCTATATTGTTAATCTTGTGTGAATAAGAGGCGCAATAATGAAAAATATAAAACTAAACCAAATTGCAGCGGGTGTGTTGTTAACATCCAGTTGCGTTACACCTGCACATGCAGCTGAAGGCGACCCAACAACATTCGTTCATTTATTCGAGTGGTCTTGGGCAGATGTTGCGACGGAGTGTGAAACATTTTTGGGGCCAAAAGGCTACGCGGCTGTGCAAGTATCGCCACCCAATGAGCATATCACAGGTGATCAATGGTGGACTCGTTATCAGCCAGTCAGTTATGAGATAGCGAGTCGTAGTGGTAGTCGAGCCGAATTTGCCGATATGGTCGCAAGGTGTAAATCTGCCGGAGTAGACATCTATGTTGATGCCGTTATAAACCACATGGCCCATGGCAGCGGCATCGGAGTTGCGGGTAACGCTTTTGGCAACAAACAATATCCTATCTATAGTCCACAAGATTTTCATAACACCTGTGCAATAAACTCTGAAGACTACGGTAATAATGCATGGCGAGTACAGCACTGCGAACTCGTAGGGCTTCATGATTTAGACACCGATGCGAGCTACGTACAAAATACCCTCGCGGGCTTTTTGAACGATTTACAGTCTCTGGGCGTGGCAGGGTTTAGGTTAGATGCAAGCAAGCACATGCCTGCAAGTGATATTGGCGATGTGTTAGCCAAGTTAAATCAACCAGCGGTCGTTTTCCAAGAGGTGATTGATCAAGGAGGTGAGGCGGTTTCTGCTTCTGAATATCATCAAAATGGCTTAGTCACCGAGTTTAAATACAGCATTAAACTGAGTGAGACATTTAAGCAAGGCAAGTTGGCTTGGTTAAAAAGCTTTGGCGAAGCTTGGGGTATGATGCCAAGTTATAAAGCCGTGGTATTTACAGACAATCATGACAACCAACGCGGGCACGGTGGTGCAGGCTCTATCGTTACCTTTCATGATGGTAAACTGTATGATTTAGCAAATGTATTCATGCTGGCATATCCTTATGGTTATCCTAAAGTGATGTCGAGTTACGAGTTTAATGGCGACACCGATGCTGGTGGCCCTTCGGTGCCTGTTCATCAAAACGCTAACCTCAACTGTACTAGTCAACTATGGCAGTGTGAGCATCGTCGCCCAATGATTGCAGGTGCGATGCAGTTTAGAAATCATACTAATGGCAATTGGACGGTGGCAAATTGGTGGGACAATGGTAATAACCAAATTGCATTTTCCCGAGGTGATTTAGGCTTTGTCGCTATTAACCGAGAATCTTCTAGTATGGGTCAAAGCCTGCAAACGGGGCTGGCAGCGGGCACCTATTGTGATGTGCTAAGTGGAGGTATCGGCCAAGGAAACTGCGCGGGTAGAAGCATCGAAGTTGATACCAATGGTTACGCACAAATTAATTTAGCTGCTATGGATGCCTTAGCCATTCATCATCAAAGTAAACTGGCAACACCACCAGAGATTGGTGATTGGCAACGCACATTAGTCTTTATTAAAGCAGAAACGCAATCTGGTCAGGATATGTTCGTCCGAGGTGGCCTTGATCATGCCGCAGCATTGCAGCGCGGGATTGATTGTAGCGCTGACCCTACGCTTTGCTCTTTACCTGTCAAACATTTGAACATGCGAAACATGACAACTGCGTCTTGGAAAGTGGCTGATAACAGGCTGGATTGGCTAGCGGCTGAAGCAGGCCAGTCTAGTGATGCCCAAGGGAGTCCTCTGGATTGGACAACCAATGTTTGGCCTGCTAGCTGGGGCGCGGAAAAGCGTTACGATAGCGATGGTTTTGGCGTCATGTCACTCAATCAATGGGGAGCGCATTACTGGTTGCTGGAAGTAGAAATGGACTGTAGCAAAACATTCAACGGTTGGTTTGAAGTAAAAGCATTCGTGAAAAATGGTCAAGGTTGGGAAGGGGATATTAACCAACAAGACACGCCATACACGAGCAATAATCACTTTGCTCAATGCGGAAAATTGAACGTGTTTGAGTTTGGCACAAACTCAGCCTCTATCTCTTCATTATAATAAAGATGGACTAGGGCTAACCTAGTCCAGATTTACATTCCTCTGTTCTGTAAAGATTACATCCGATCAATACACTAATCTTTAATATTTATATATTTCATAAGGTTATATGATGGTATTGATTCTGCATAAGTATCCGCATCTACCTCTACACCAGCAACGTATTGAAGGAGAGAATGATGACGGAGTCAGACAATATTTCAGTCGCGATCTTAGCCACTGACGGGTTCGAACAAAGTGAGCTGATTAAACCTAAGCAGGCGCTTGAAAGCGCTGGATTTAATGTTGATATCATTTCATTAAAAAAGGGAGATATTACCGCTTGGGATGAAGACAATTGGGGTGAGAAAGTCGCCGTTGATTTAACCTTGGATGAAGCCATACCCAGTAAATATGCGGGGCTCGTTTTACCAGGCGGGTTATTCAACCCAGACAGACTAAGGCAGGAGAAATCTGCGGTTAAATTTATTCAGGCCTTTTCACAGTTTGGAAATAAGCGTCCAATTGCGGCGATATGCCACGGCCCTTGGCTGTTAATCGAAGCCCAGTTGGTAGAGGGAAAAACGCTTACCTCTTTCCCAAGTATCAAAACCGATCTTAAAAATGCAGGCGCAGACTGGATTGACCTTAAAGTTGCGGTAGACGACAACTTGATCACAAGTCGCAATCCAAATGATCTTGATGCTTTTAATGAAGCAATTATTGAGGCTCTGCAACAAGATACTATCAATTAATCGAAAGAGTGGGTTTGTGCCGTTTCAAGTAGACGCTAATTGATATAAATAAGGAGAAGATAATGTCAGACATAAAGAAAACTTTTTGGGAAGCGCTAGACAGCAGCCCCAATGTGATGATTGGTTTGAGTGATGACAATAATCACCATGAGCCAATGCGAGCACAGTTGGATAAAGACGCCAACGGCGAGTTTTGGTTTTTTACCAGCAAAACAAATCGTATTGCTAAGTGTGGCAAAGCAACCGCACAATTTTCCAGTAAAGGGCATAATGTATTCGCTTGTATTCGCGGACACTTAATCGAAGAAACAAGACAAGACGTACTTGATGCCCATTGGTCAAGGCAGGCAGAGAGTTGGTTTGAAAAGGGTAAAGATGACCCAGAGCTTATCATGCTCCGATTTGAACTGGACGATGCTGAAATTTGGCATGTTAGCCCTGACTTGAGCGGCTTATTAAAACTAGCCGTGGGCAAAAATGTGGAACCGGAAGAAATGGGTGAGCGAGAAACCATCCGCTTTAGGTAGCTATATCACCCAATGTAAAGAAACAACTAGGGCGCAAAGACGGTACTTGTTTTTGCGCCTTAATTGCTTCCATTCTCTCAAAAATGTTCCCAAACGTATTGTTAGTAGTTTAAATATTTAGGACTTAGGGGAATTCTCTGGACAACGGCTAACACTGTGATAACAATGAATGTATTGATTTAAAAGTAAGCTGTTTTAGCGAATTCAGGAGTTTACATGGCCACCGAGGGTACCTTTGATAATTGGCAACACGCCTTATCTGCCAGTTACGAGCAATTAATCAATCAACTTGTGACTCATACTCCGCAACTATTGGGCGCGGCACTCATGCTGTTTGTCGGTTGGATAGTGGCTTGGCTATTGAGCAAGCTGACTATTTCGTTATTTAAGCTTTGCAATCGTGCATTGGCGGGTTTAAGTCAACGAGTGCAAACCGAACAAACGCTTCAGCTAAATCTAAAACACGCTCGATTAATAGGGAAAACCGTGTTTTGGGTCACGATGATGTTTTTTATCGCAGCGGCCACATCCAGCCTTGGCTTAAACTTCTTCAGTGATTGGATCTCCTCGCTACTCAGTTACTTACCAAATCTACTCGCTGGGATATTTATTATTGTTGGTGGTTATCTGCTTGGCAATTTGGCCAGTGCCATGGCAAGAGCCGGAGCGCAGTCCGTTGGGTTTGCGCGAGTTGAAGTCGCGGGTAACATAGCCAAGCTCGCGATTCTATTTACCGCAACGGTAATAGGTATTGAGCAATTAGGGATCAATATTCAATTTGTGACCAATATGGTGGTGGTGCTGACAGGCGTATTGTGTGCGGGAGTTGCATTGGCTTTTGGTCTTGGGAGTCGAGAGCTAATCGCAAATACTGTTGCGGCAAAACAAGCGCTGCGTCACTGTCGAATTAACGATCAAATTGAAATTGCAGGCGTTTCAGGCACGCTCACCGAAATCACGGCAACGATGTTAGTGATTGAAACCCAAAAAGGGAGAACCCTAATACCGGCAAGGCAATTTTTAAAGGACTCGGCACATATTACCGCGACACACAGTCATTCAAGTAAGCAGTAGGGAGGGCTCTATGTCAGCGTTAAACCTCAAAATTGCGCAACACTTTTTACAAGAAGAGCCAGCAGGCGCCGCGCGCTTACTTTCTTTGCAAACGCCAGATGTCGCTGCTGAGTTACTAAAAACGTTACCAAATGAAGTTGCTTTAAACGTACTTAAAGTCATGCAGCCTCGCAGTGCAGCGGAAATTCTGATAACGCAAACGGATGTGGATATTGCGAGATGGCTAGGTAAAATGAAGTTGGCTGATATTGCTGCTATCTTAAGGCATTTACAGGACGAAGAACTTGCTCGTTTTCTTAATCTCATTTCAGTAAGACGACAAACTCTCTGTAAGATGTTAATTAGCTACCCTGATTATACTGTGGGAGCGTGGGTTGAGACGGACGTATTAATTCTTGAAGAAACAATGACAGTTGAGGAGTCACTGCTGCGCTTAAAAAAACGTGACTATATCGGGTTTACGCTAGTTTATGTGGTAAATCAGCATCGCCATGTGGTGGGTCAGCTATCACTAACTCATTTGCTTCGCAAAGCGCCGCAACAGAAAATTGCAGATTTAATGGATACTCACGTTGTTTCTCTAAGTGGTTATACCGAGTTGCATAGTGCATTGAAATCGCCCGTTTGGGCGCAACAAGATCAGGTTGCGGTTGCTAATCGAAGTGGTGATTTTATTGGGGTATTGCCACATCACAGGGTGAGAAGTGCACTTGTCAGAATGGATGAAACACAAGACAAGCCAAGCGAATCTTTAGATTTGTTAGATGCCTACACCAGTTCGTTTGCCAGTATGTTAGATACATTGGTGCCAGTTAAGGTCAAGGGGAAATAAGCGATGAGCGTAGCAAAAGATACATTAGATTCAGCGGTAGAGCAGCTCAGTGATGAGTTTTTAAATAAGTTTCCGCTCAAAAGTGCGCAGCTCCTTGGCACTTTACCTCCAGATGAAGCCGCTGAATTATTACAACAGCAGGCACAACATATCATTTATCGTTTATGGAAATATTTGCCGCCGGGAGCCGCTGAACAAATTTTCCAGCAATTCCCTGTGGATTATCAAGCACAATTTATCGCGAGCCTAGATAGCCATATTGCGGTCGGGCTTTTGAATAAACAGTCGCAGGAGGCGCAGCAGGTACTACTTGCTAAATTAAAGGAGCAGCATTCAACCATAGCGAATGAACTTAGTGAGTTGCTGGTTTTTCCTGAAAATGCCGCTGCGAGAATGATGAACAAAAAGGTGCAAGCGTTTTACTCAGATACAACACTACGTGAAGTGCTCGCGCAGCTGAAGCGATTAGACGGTAAAGTGCCAGACGTCATCTACGTATTAAACGAGCAGCAGGATTTAGTGGGTGAGACTACACTCAATATCTTAGTGGGAAGCTCCTCAAGTAAAACACTAATGCAGGTTGCGACGCCGATCCGAGTCACGTTAAATGTGATGGATCATAAAGATCAGGTCGTGGAAGCGTTTGAAGGGCACAAAGTGCGAGCAATTCCAGTACTTGATGCGCAGCAACAGCTAGTTGGGCAGATCCGATTTTTTGATGCCTATCAGTCAACCAAAGAAGATTTAGCGAGTGATATGCAGACCATGGTAGGTGCAAGTAAAGACGAAAAAGCCCTATCAAGTAGTTGGTTTGCAGTAAAGAAACGGCTTCCGTGGTTACAAATTAACTTGTTAACCGCATTTGCAGCCGCTGCCGTAGTGGGGGCATTTGAGGGATTGATTGCTCAAGTTACCGCTTTAGCTATTTTGCTGCCAGTAGCAGCTGGGCAGTCGGGTAACGCAGGGGCTCAAGCTTTGGCTGTAACGATGCGAGGCTTAACACTACGAGAAATTTCAACGCGACACTGGTATCAGGTGATGCTAAAAGAAATGATGGTTGGGCTGTTAAATGGCATAGCAATAGCGGTTACTTGTGGCATTGGCGTATATTTGTGGAGTCAATCACTCGGCCTTGCACTTGTTATTGCGCTGGCGATGATATCGTCTCTTGTCATTGCGGGAAGCTCAGGTGCCATTGTACCAATAGCATTGAAAAAATTTGGACTCGATCCTGCGCAATCTTCATCAATTGTACTTACGACAATTACAGATATAGCGGGTTTTATGTCATTTTTGGGGATTGCGTTGTTACTGTCAGATATGTTGCCGAAAGGCTAAGTGAGGAGTGGGGGAGTTCGTAGAGCTAGTGCAGGCACTAGCTCTGAGCAATACGTATTAGTTAACTACTACGTTGCTTGCTTGAGGACCTTTCTGGCCTTCTTCAACTGTGAAAGACACTGATTGGCCTTCAGTTAAAGTTTTGAAACCGTCAGAAACGATAGCACGGAAATGTACGAATACATCTTTACCGCCGTTTTCTTGAGTGATGAAACCAAAACCTTTCTCTTCGTTGAACCACTTAACTGTGCCGTTTACTGTGTTAGACATAATTGAAACCTTTTTCAAAAAATTAAATATGTGGTGAAAATCACCGATAAAGCGATAGATAAAACTTAGCTAGTAACGCATTGGTATATCTATAAACGACTTTTTAAAAAAAAGAGTATCAAGAAAAAACAGTGCAGCAGTAGTAAGTGCTCTAAGTATCTAAAGCCTGCATATAGTATAGCGTTCTGACGGCGCTGTCCAATGAAGTTTGCAACTTTTTTGTTTAAAAAGTGAGCAAAAATGAATTTTGAGCGGATTTATTGGTGTAACTTTGATTGGAATGGACGAATTTGAAAGATGTGTTTTCTAGTCTTGTGTGTTTAAAAGCTACTGTTGTATAAGACTTCACTTAGCGGTATTTGAGTGAATACCTATTTGCTCGGAAGCGCTAAGATATAACGCTTCCAAACTTTTAACTACTTGTATCTGTTGATCTCGACTCGGATCACCCCATCTTCGGGCGTTGAATTAAAATAGAAGGGGTGATCTTGCCAGCGTTCATCACTCCCAAATATTTCACCAACAGCCGCTGCGGTTTCGATTGGTTCGTCTTTATTGATATATATATCCACTCGACAGGCCGTTTCACGGCAATCAATATTAGTTACGCGCAGCTTGTTTAGGATTTCGTTTTCCATGAAAAAATAATGAATTTGATCGGAAAATTCGAATGCCCAGGTTTCGTCTACAGATTGCTCGTTAAACCCTTTATCTTTTGAAGGCGTGATTGTTCTTTCGTCACTTTCTTTAGGTGTTTTAATTTCAGTATATTGGTTAGTGCTATTCTCATCTGCAAACTTACCATTAGGCTTTGGCTTGCTGATAGCTACTTCTTCGAGGTGTGGCTTTACATTGTCGGAAGCCTTAATGTTGCTGGAGAGAGCAGCGATACGCTCCTCCAAATTATCTCGCTCAAGCTCTAAGTCTGAGATTACCGTATTCAGATAGATAGAGTAAGCAGCTAATAAAATAGTCCCTATTGCTGTAAGGTATCGCATAGTAAATCCTTGTTTATTTTGTAATTATTGTATTTTTAATAGTTTTTATATCATTCAGTCATAGTAAACGGAACTGAGCTAATAGTGTTTTAGTTTCTAAACTATCAAATTGCCCACCAATATGCAGTATGTGTTGGCTAGATTTGTTAAAGATAAAAAGCTCATCAAAACTACGAGTGTTGTTGGTCAGCGATACGGCCAGCCAGTCTCCAGTGTTAAATATGGCAATGTCGTTAGGTGATGGAAGCTCATGGACTTGATAGGCAATATTGTAATCAATGGCTGGCTTATCTTTGTTTTTCAATGCGATAAAATAAGACGCAAGATCAAGTTCATACTTGCTATGTAGACCACCGGTAATATTCTCAGCCGTTTGTAACTGAAAAATGAGTTCGCCATGCTCCGTTGTGACGGTGAATGAGGGGTTTGGGCTTAACGCTGGCAATAGATGATAACTAGATACCTAACAACAAAAGCCATTACGGCTTTTGTTGTTGATCTGTTTTATGTATTACCTCATCGCCGTCATCTTCATCATCATCTTCCTGTTCGGGCCGTTGATTCTCTACAAAAATGGTGGCGAATAAGGTAGTTACAACACAAGAAAGCAGAATACTTTTTGCGTAGGGGTAACTTTTGTAAACCCAATTCCAGCTCCAGAAGGGCTTAGCCGTTGCTTCTGAGACGCCAAAGATATAATCCATATTTCGGAACAAGTTTTCTACAAACGCGGCTGAGTCTACAATGATAAATAACATGTAGATACCGTACAATAAAATGTCGGCATGGGTAATGTAAATGGCCCGCCAGTTATTTGGTTGGAAGCGGCGCATAAACAATAAAGAGTACATCACTCGTTTTCTTAGTATTAAAAGAACCGGTACATCAACACAGAAGTGCATTAAATAAATCATAAAATTCTTTTTATACGGCGGTTCCTCTCGCATATAGATGTCAATCAACTCAAATAAGGCAAACTCGATTATGGTAAAGAGAAATATCACCGTGATGATATGCACGATATTTACTTGATTTCTATAACAGGTAGCAAGAGTCGTCATCACGACAAGAGTAGCTATACCATAAAACAACTCTGTATTGAGATGTATATATGACAATAACCCAGTAAACAGCAATGCTGCAATATAGAAGAGCCAAGACGTTTTCATTATTTATTCCTTGCTGTCCTTTACTCGTTTAGTATTATTTCAAACTTTCGTCTTAGCATGAAGAGAGTTAGCTTAAACAGATAACATTGTGAAGTCACAAGGTATCGTGCTTTACCCTCTTGGATCTTCAAATTGGTGTCCACCAGAACCCCCATTGACACGCTTCAAATCTCTATCGTTTATTAGTAATCTTGTTTCACCGTGCATACTCGCAGCACCTGTATCTTCATGTTGGTGTCCTCGATAGCCCCGATTGTTCTGCTGCAGGTCCTGACAATTCAGCACAGAACTGCACTGATTGTAAACATATTCACTCTGCAAGTTTTTATAATGTTCTAAACCTGAACCACCCACTATTCGGTACAGTTGTGACTCCGCCATAGTATTACCGTTGCGATAGCACTGAGTTGCTACAGCGCGATGTTTGTTACGACTAGCGTGATTAAGTAAGCGCACGCGAATGCCTCGTTTAATTTTACTCACAAATTGTTTTATCGTGATAAAGCAAAAGGTTAGTGTGCCTGCTGTCACATTTTTGAATAGCTGCATGTTGATTTCCCTTCAGGATTATTTTCGGTGTTTTGGTTAGCACTACTCTATCGCGAAACGTCAAAAATGAGAATAACTTGTTGCTTATTTTGTAAACAAGTGAAACTAAAAATATTGTATTAAAAGGTGGATGTTAACACACTAATCTTCCTGACCTTTTTGGTTTTTGCGCTTTTTTGTAGGAGAAGGGCTTTCTCGCCAGAGCTTTACGTCTTGCATCTTTGTGCGTAGGTCCATAAAGTAGTCTGTAATTGGATTAACATCCATACCACAGTATGTACTCCATTCTAAAAAGTACTCGAATGAAAATTTCCGAATACCTTTTTCATACTCTTCATAGGTTTGTCGCCGGATCCCTACTAAGTCAGCCATCTGCTGGGTGGTTTTATCAGCCGACATGCGCAGTCTTCGAAGATCATCACCTGTACACTTAAATCGGGTTCTGCCCACTCACTTAATCCTTTTTCACTCGGGCTCGCGGATATGCGAAAGTTAAATTTTAACGCTGTTACTGTTTCTATTTTGTAAAATTTGGATTGTAACCGCATGTACCAAATTTGCAAGCTTGTTTTGTTTTTATGTTGCTAAAATGATTTTATTAAAATGTAAGTTATTGAATGATGGTGTTTATTTAAATTTTTGTTGTGAATTTTTTTGTTCGACAGAATTTTCAGGCGAAGTTTTTGATAAGCTCAGCTTTATAGAATATCGGTTGGTGACAAGGATTATTATATGGATTACTTACGTCAGTATAACGATCTTAATATTTATTATGAGGCGTTAAAAAAAGCAAGTAAGCAAGGCTCAGATGTGCCAGAGTCCACGGCTAAATGGTTAGCGTTAGTGGAGACCACACTATTTGAGCTACAAGAGCTTGCCTATATGGAGAAAGCATATATGCAAAAGTCTAAAACAATGAGTAATTTAGTCGACCTTGTTTATGCCAGTGCACCAACGATGGAGTAGTGTTTTTAAGCTAAGTATTTTCGGTGGAGGGGATGTGCATTACTGGCATCCCCTTTTTTAAAATAGGTTAGCAGTTTATTTTACTGGGGGGATTTCAAACTGCGATAAAATAAAGTGGTAACGCGCTCTTCTGGTAGCCAATTAGCATAGTTAAGATTAAGTACTTGTAGCGGACGCGCGGCTACAACTTCTTCCAAGCTTGTATTATTTTTCATTGCATCTAGCATAATCGTTTTCGCTTTTTGTAATAGTGCCAGATAATCTTGTAAACTTTGTTTATCTGTTACAGGGCCATGGCCTGGTATGACGGTGGTCTTGTCGCCTATTTTCTCTATCACATCTTGTACTGCTGCAATTATCCCGTTTAAGGAGCCGCCGCTGTCGACATCGACAAAAGGTAAGCTGCCTAAATTAAAATAGATATCGCCCATATGTACGGCATTTGCTCGGTCAAAAAAGATCACTGCATCGCCATCGGTATGGGCGTGATGATAATGCCACAAGTGAGCATGCTCTTGGTTAAAGTGGAGCTTCATATCACTGCCAAACGTCAAGGTTGGCAAGTAGTCAGAACCGTCACCATGTTTTTGTTCTAACCGCTTATATACATTGTGATGCGCGATAACATGGCTGCCCGCTTGTGCGAAATTTTCGTTGCCTCCTGTATGGTCGCCATGATGATGGGTATTAATAACAAACTCAGGTGCATTGGGTTGGATTGTTTTGATTTTTGCTTTAATTTGTTCACTGAGTTTAGCGAACTGATCATCGACGATATAAACGCCATCTGAGCCCGAACTTATGGCAATATTACCGCCTTGCCCAAATAGCACATGAAGGCCCCTTGCAACCTCTTGCAACTTAAACTCAACGTCATCAGCTTGTGCGTTTGAAATGTTTATCAATCCAAGCGCGATCGCAGTGAATGAATTTCTTACTAATTTAATCATGATCCATCCTTTTTGTTCTATTTTTTGTTTATTTCTATAAAGCAGTGGCTTAAGGTGTTTTATCATACGTGCAGATTCATTCGTCTGCCGCTGCTGCGTTGTCTATTACCTGCCTCAATGCTGCATCCATCTTTAGGATAAAATCTTGTTTAAATGGATATTTTTCTTCAAACCCTTTTAAGTACCCAATGTGGGCAGTGCGACGCATTACTATTTTATCTTCAACAATATTACTGGTGTTTAAACTTGGTGTTATCTGCGACATTTTATTAATACCAAGTAAAGTGGAAAGCCGATCATTGACGTAACAATCAACGCGCCCACGTGCGAGCTTTTCGATATTTGAACGTGTGCTTTTGTTTTCCCAAAGTTGAATAAGTCCTTGTTTTTGCGCTTCCATTAGGCTTTCATCTAAGATGATATAACCGGCATTAATGCCAATATTAAGTACTCTTTCTGGTTTTACATGAGGCAAGTGCTTTAAGGTGATCCCTTGATTGCAAAAGGCAACCACCACCTCTTCTTGAAGGGGAATGGAATACGGCCAGATATAGGGGCGTTTTTTGATATGAATATAAGGTGGCATTAATGCCATTGCTTCGCCAGATGCCATCGAGGAAACGCCTCGCTTCCATGGTACCGCTTGCAAGTTAACTTGATATTCATGACTCAGCAAACGCGCTGCTTGCTTTACAATATCGACATAGATGCCGTAAAGCTCGCCGTTAATTTGATAACTATAAGGTGGATAAGCATCGTCGACCAAAATGGTTACCTTGATAGGTGCTGAGTATTCAGGTTTATGGGGAACGGCGTTAGATAAGAGCGGCAGAAAAATACAGCAGCAAATAAAAACCAAGCGAAATAAATTCATTTTTCACTTATGTACGTAGTAGTCATTTTTTAAATATAGCCAACAAATAGCGAGTTTGTTAGGTGAGGGTACTAAACTTGTGTTATGGAGAGCTTAGGCTATAAATTCACAGTATTTACGTATTTGATATGCTTCACCAATGCTTAGATTGAAGCACTTAGGTATTGATACTGCTAAAAGTATATTTAGATCTTTTTAGGACAGATGTGTACTAAAGAAAGTTAGTTGAATAGTTTGGCAAGAGGTAGTCAAAGGAGGCTAAAGCCTCCTTTGTTTAATGTGACCGATGACTACAGTTTATTTTCAGCGAGTGCGATAAAGAAACTATAACTTAATGCGACATCGTGGATACGCTTAAAGCGACCAGACGCACCACCGTGGCCGGCTTCCATATCAGTTTTTAGAAGCAGTAGATTATCATCTGTTTTGTATTCGCGTAGCTTAGCGACCCATTTCGCAGGCTCGAAGTACTGCACCTGAGAATCATGCAAACCCGTGGTTACAAGCAGGTTTGGATATGCTTGGGCTTTAACTTGATCGTAAGGTGAGTAAGACAGCATGTAATCAAAATACGTCTTCTCATTTGGGTTGCCCCATTCGTCGTACTCATTTGTGGTCAGCGGTAGCGTTTCGTCCAGCATGGTATTGATCACGTCAACAAATGGTACAGCTGCGTGTACACCATCGTATAGTTCCGGCGCTTGGTTAATGACTGCACCCATTAATAGGCCACCTGCGCTGCCACCTCTGGCATAAATACGTGAAGCATCCCCATACTTTTGCTCAACGAGTGCTTTTGTGACATCAACAAAGTCGTTAAAGGTGTTCTTTTTATTTAATTTTTTGCCGTTATCATACCAAGGACGGCCAAGCGTTTCTGAACCACGAATATGCGCAATAGCATAGACAAAACCACGATCTAAAAGGCTTAAACGGCTTATAGAGAAAGTTGGCTCAACATTAGAACCGTATGAACCATAACCGTATTGTAGTAGCGGGTTAGAACCATCTTGCTTAAACTTATCTTTACGATAAACAATTGAAACCGGTACTTTTATGCCGTCACGTGCGGTGATAAAAATACGTTCAGATTGGTAGTTTTCAGGTGCAAAGTCACCCAATACTTTGTCTTGCTTTAATAGTGTTTTGTCTAAACTAGCAAGGTCGACATCATACACAGAAGCCGGGGTCGTCATACTCTGATAACCAATTCTTACTGCGCCTGCGTCTAAATTTGCATTACCAGTTAAATACACTGCGTAAGCCGGGTCGTTAAAGGTTAAACGCTTGCTTTCGTTATTATCTAAATTTAATACGGTGATTTGGCTAAGGCCATTTTCACGCGTTTCGTAAACAAGGTGCTGATTAAATAGCTCAAAGCTATCTAGTTTTGCATCGGCATTGTGCGGTACAACGGTTTGCCATTTTGAAATATCACTTGCATCACTGGCTTTAACGCGCATCAGCTTAAAGTTCACGGCACCTTTGTTGGTGTGGATATAGTACCAGTCGCCAAGTTTAGCAATGCTATATTCATGACCACTTTCTCTTGGAATAAAGCGCTCAGGAGTTGCTTTTGCATTATCTGCGTCTAGTAAAGAAACACCTGATGCCTCGGTGCTGGAATGGTGAATGTATATTTTGCTCTTGTCTTTACTCTTTGAGATATAGGTGTAATAGCTGTTATCTTTTTCTTCGTAAATCAGTTCATCTGTGCTTTGCGCTGTGCCTAGAGTATGACGGAATACTTGATAACCGAGCAAAGTAACCGGATCTTTTTTGATGTAATAGATGGTCTTGTTATCGTTCGCCCAAACGATAGGGCCTGACGCACCTTCGATTGTATCGTCCAGTAACTTACCTGTTGTTAAATCTTTGATTCGGATAGTATAAATTCGACGACTTACTGTATCTTCAGCAAAAGCTAATAGATTTTCGTTGGTTGAAACGGAAATACCACCAACACCGTAGTAGTTTTGACCTTCAGCGCGGATATTCGCATCAAAGATAGCTTCCGCATTTTTACCATCTTTGTGTTCACTGCGGTAATAAGTGAAGTATTCTTTGTCACCCTCAGTGGCACTAAAATAATAATAACTGCCGTTTAGTACCGGCACGCTGCGGTCATCTTTAACCACTTTGTTCTTTATTTCTTCAAATAAGGTTTGTTGTAGTTGCTCTGTGTTTACGAGCTTGCTGTCGGTATAGGCATTTTCTTTGGTTAAGTGTGACAGCACCTTTTCATTGCTTCTAGTATCGTCACGTAGCCAGTGATAATTATCGACAAGTTCTTGACCGTGAATGGTCGTCTTGTGTGGGATCTTTTCTGCAACTGGCGCCACAACGGCTGCGGACTGTTCTGCTTTAACGTCAGATGTTGCGTTTTGAGATGGCGCTTCTTGACAACCAAGTACAGCAACCAAAGATGCTGCTACTAATGTAAATTTAAATTTCTTCATTTTTATTCTTCTGTAATAAATCAATCCATCCATCGAGTCTATCTAGTTCTTATTATAAGGACAACTAATTGAGACGATATTTTATAACAATTGTAGAGACTGGGTTTAGCCATTCGAAACGTAAGCGACTTAATTAATATCAAAGCGGCCAACCAAACGCTCTAAGTCTTTGGCTAAGCTAACTAATTGGTCAGCACCTGCGTTTAATGCTGCCGTTTCTTCTCCGACTTGTCGTACGGAAACATCCACCGAGTCAATCAAACGTCTAGTGTGGCCTGCATTTTCTCCTTGTAATGAGGCTTGTGACGCTATATTTGAAACCGAAGTTTTAATTCTTGACACTGCCTGAGCGATATCAGTAAACGCTTGCTGAGCGCTTTGTGATTGTTTGATAGCCGTCTCAGACTCGCCTACGCTCGACGTCATTTGGGCCGATACCGTCCTCGTTTGTGCGATGAGGTTAGTTAACACTTGCTCTATTTCCTGTGTGGCGTCATGTGAGCGCTGCGCAAGCGTTCTTACCTCATCAGCAACCACTGCAAAGCCCCGACCTTGTTCACCTGCACGGGCAGCCTCAATCGCTGCATTTAATGCCAAAAGATTAGTTTGCTCTGCGATAGAACGGATCACCCCTAAAATATTAGTGATATCTTGGCTTTCACTTTCGAGTTGGTTCATGGCGCTGGCGGACTCAGCCAACGAATGATTAAGCCTCGCAACCTGCGATACGGTACTTTCTATTGTGCTGTTACCACGCTGAGCGTGATCGTCCGCAGTGACGACATCCTCTAAAGTATGACTGCAGCTTTCACTAATTTCGGTGGCAAGCTGCTCCACGGTTTCGGTAGTCGTAGTCGCGCTGGCGGAGTCTTCGGCCTGCGTATGGCATTGATTACGGATGTCGTTGATACTTTTTTGTGATCCTAACGCAGCATCATTCAATGTCGAGGCATTGCTTTGAATATCTTTTACGAGCGAGTTAATTGAGTCCAAAAATTTATTGAACCACGCGGCCAGCTCCCCAATTTCATCATGGGTAACGACTTTTAAACGTTTAGAAAGATTGCCTTCACCTTGTGCTATCTCTTTTAAGCCTTCAGACACCATTTCAATAGGTTCAACTATCTTATTGGCAAGCGTTATTGCAATGATAATAAACAGAATTACCATGATGAACGCGATAATAGTGATACTAATCGTCATATCGTAAGCTGAAGCCAAGATTTCATCTTCATCAATCACCGCGATAAATTGCCAGCCAAGAGTGTCGGAGCGATAAATCTTAGCGTCATAGGTTTTGTTATCAGTTTCAATGGTAAGGTAGGGTTCGTTTGTGGCGTTTCGTATAGCCTCGTAGAGTGGGCTAGTGAGATCTTTAATGTGTTTAAAGTTGTTATTTTTATTTTTAGGATCGGCAAGTACAGTGCCGTCGGCATCAAGGAGGATTAAATACCCAGACTCCCCAAGACGAATATTGCTAACAATATCGGTCAGTGTAGCGAGTGTTACATCTAATGATTGCACGCCAATCACTTTGCCATCATGCTTTATACCTGTGGCAACCGAGACCATGGCTTGCCCCGTTACCCCTTGATAAGGCTCGGTAAGGATAACTTTGCTTGGATCTTTTGAAGCATTTTGATACCAAGGGCGTTTTCTTGGATCGTAATCGCCAAGGGGCTCTGCAGGATACTGAATAAAACCACCGGAACCAGTGCCAAGATACACAAACAGTAATTCTTCATGGGTTTGCCCAAATGCGCGGTAAAGCTCAAAAATATTGGCTTCTGTTTGACCGTTTTGTAGCGGGGTCATGGGCTTCTCTGCACCAAAATAAGTAGTGGTATCTTGGCTTACTTGCTGCACGGCCTTAGACTCGGCGAGGAAGCGCGCATTTTTCTTCATCTGCTCAAAAAACAGTACAAAAGACTGTTCGGCTTGCCGTATCTCATTGCCGGATGCATCAAGAAATTTATCGAGAGAGTCACTTTTGGTCTGAGAAATGCTGACCACAGAAATCGCTAAAATAGGAATGATCACAGTGAGAACAAAGCTAATAATGAGCTTTTTGCGCATTTTCATACAGACAACCCTTAAATATCCGAGTGTTTTTATTATGCTCCTAGGAGGAGCGCATATTCTCAGGGCAAAATCTGAGCCACGGGTGTGGCTCGTTCAAATCCGTATTATAAACACTTTGCAGTGGTAAATTTGACCAATCAACGCGCTTCAGAAATTAAAACTAATTTTACCCCTCTAATAGGTTTAGCATTGGATCTCATGTTTTTTAAGTAATTTGTAAAAATCAGAGCGATTACGTTGCGCAAGTTTTGCAGCTTCCGATACATTCCCTTCGCAAAGCGCCAGTACTTTTTGGATGTAGTCATACTCAAATTGGCGTTTTGCTTCATTTAACCCCGTAAACGCATTCTGCTCTTTATCCTTAGGCAGGGCTTTTTGTACGATATCTTCAGTGATCATTTTACCCGGAGTAATAGCAACACAGTGCTCTACGATATTATGGAGCTGACGGATGTTACCTGGCCAATGATAATTCAACAAATGCGTAATACTTTGTTGGTTAAATTGCTTTTCGCCATCGCTAAGTGTACTTAAGAAGCGTGATGCAAGTAGTGGAATATCTTCCAATCGCTCTCTTAGACTTGGGATTTCAACAGATACCACGTTTAAGCGATAGTATAAATCTTCACGAAATTGCTTTTCCGCAACGGCGCTTTGAATGTTCTTGTGGCTTGCAGAGACAAAACGAACATTGACCTTATGCTCGGTTTGGCCGCCCACAGGACGAACGGTTCGTTCTTGTAAAACACGCAGTAGCTTAACTTGCAAATCAAGTGGCATATCGCCAATTTCGTCGAGGAATAGGGTGCCACCATCAGCTGCTTGTACTAAGCCTTCTTTGTCGCTCACCGCGCCGGTAAACGCGCCTTTTTTATGGCCGAATAGTTCAGACTCCAACAGGTGAGCGGGCATTGCGCCACAGTTAATTGCAATAAATGGGCCTTGCGCTTGGTTACTGGCCAAATGGATTGCTTTTGCTGTCACTTCTTTACCGGTACCGCTCTCGCCTTGGATAAGAATGTTTGCGTTGCTGCTGGCAAGCGCCTGAATTTGCTGTACCAATTGACGCATTGCGGCACTTTGGAATAACAATCCATGGAAGTTATTTGGATCTGAGGTTTGTGCGGTTCTTACTTTTCCTGCAAGCGCCTCATTGATGACATCGAGCATTTGCTGAGAGTCAATGGGTTTGGTTAAAAAGCTCACAAAGCCTTGCTGCATGGCGTCAACAGCGTCAGGAATCGAGCCGTGAGCGGTCATCATGACAACGGGCATGCCGGTATAATACTTCTTTATTTGCTCATTAAGTTCAAAGCCATTCATGTGCGCCATTTTCAAGTCGGTGATGACCAAGTCGATAGGCATTTGCTTGAGGATATTTAACGCTTGCGTACCGCGATGAGCTACTTCAACGTCGTAGCCGTGGCTTTCTAAACGCATCGCCAGTAGCTCGGTTAAAGATGTATCGTCATCCACTAAAAGTAACTTTGCGCCCTGTTGTGTTTGACTCATAGTGAATCCTCCTCAAGTGATGGGTTTTCAGAAAGATCGGTTTCTAAACGTTGTTTTTCTATGTCGGCAAGCTTTTGTTTCAGCTCGGCAAGCTGCTTTTGGGTTTGTAACAATTGCTCTTGGTGCTGTTGCGCCTTATTGTCAGAGTAATAATTACTGATTTTTTGCTCACGAAGGCTTTGGGTATGCCAAGCTAACGACTCAAACCAAATGTTGTAATCTTCTGGCCAGTAATCTTGTAGTTTTACTTCTTCAATGGCTTTAAGTTGCTTGGTTGTTGAGTCTGTACCGCAATAGGTGTGAATAAAGCCTTGTAAGTGCAGCGCACCTTTATAGTAATCGTTAAATGTCACGTTATGTTTTTTAGCGCACTGGCTGACTAAGGCTTTGATCACCTCAGCTAAAGGCACAAACTTAGCGCTGGTTTCTGTTTTTACAGGACCAATAAACTGCTTTGTCTGCTCGACCTTTTGCTCTGTTGTGGCACAACCACTGAGCAAAAATAGCGTGATACTTAATGCGATGTATTTCATTTTGGATCCCTTTTTGGAAAGGCGACTTGAATACTGGCGCCAGATTCTACTGATAGCCATTTCACATCGCCTTTTAATTGCTTCACACACTCAGAGACAATGGCTAAACCTAAGCCACTACCATTATTATTTTTATTTTTCTCACCACGAACAAACGGTTGGAATAATGAATCGGCCTCATTGACGTCGATGCCATCACCATCGTCACGGACTATCAGCAATACATCACCATTTCGCTCTTCAATTGAAATAGTGACATTGCTTTTAGCATGATCGATGGCATTGCTCACTAACTGAGTTAACACTAATTTGCACGGAAGATAAGGCACTTTTAGCTCATCATGATTTTGCCAGTTCACTATCACATCAGTCTTTCCTAGCTTATCGCTAAGATGCTTAGAGACTTCCTCTTGGATAAGATTCATTTCGGCGTCGTGATGTAGGCTATCGGGGTGACTGGCTGCACTATAGCTGAGCAAATCATCGATCAATGAGCCAAGCTTTGCAACAGAGTTTTCCATAATGATGAGAATACGTTGTTGTTTTGGATTAACATCTCCAAGCAATCCACTATTTAATAAGCTGCTTCCTTCGTTTAGCGATGCTAAAGGGGTTTTAAGCTCATGAGTAACATGGCGCAAGAAGGTTTCTTTTTGTTGTTGAATACGCTTAAGTTCGAGCCTTAACCAATTTAGCCTGTCACCCAATTGCTGCAATTCATGACTGCCAGAGAGTTCAACCGACTTATCAAAATTACCTTTACCTACCTCAGATACCGCAGATTCTACCTGATTAAGTTGCTGACAAATCCGGTTGATCAAAAAGATGCTGATCACGATAAGGGTGGGTAGCAAGATAACGAGACCAAACATAAACCATGTTTGCAGCTGCACGAAATGGGATTCTTGATCTGATAAGCGCTTATTAAGTGTTTGTTGAAAGCTTTCCTCGAATTGATTAAGCACCTTAACCAATTGTTGGAACTCTTCAGCTTTTGAAGTGGCATTGATTTCATCTGGCGCGAATTGTCGCCATTTAGCAACAAACAGCGAGTCGGGTAGATTTATTTTTAATAATTGAATGCGTTTTTTGGTATTTTGCCACTTCTGCTCGATGCTTTCTTGCAGTGTTTCACTTTGCAGCAGCTGATTATTTTGCAGTGCTTTTTCAAGCGCACTGATATCTGCTTTCACAAAATTGTATTCAAGAATAAGTTTTTGATTTTTATTATAAATATCCTGTGTTTTTTGTTGGTTTTTGGACAGTGCCTGGGCGTACCACAAAGTCAATGTGAGTATTGGAAGCACACCAATAAACATGGCAATAAGTGCCTGTTTTTGTAATGACTGAGAAAAAATTTTTTTCACGATGCTAAATCCTTAAAAAGGGTGCACAAATTTCAATCAAATGGTGTTGCGAGATTTGCAAAATTTTCTACCCAAAAATTTACCTGTTGCAAAGCTGCGACAATCTAACTTTAAGAAAAATAAAGACTTTTTATTTTTCGCTTTTTTAACTGTTGCCATTTAGCAACAGCCAGCCTTAATC
Source organism: Pseudoalteromonas sp. OF5H-5 (assembly GCF_021530695.1). Lineage (NCBI taxonomy): Bacteria > Pseudomonadati > Pseudomonadota > Gammaproteobacteria > Alteromonadales > Pseudoalteromonadaceae > Pseudoalteromonas > Pseudoalteromonas sp. OF5H-5. The sequence continues at coordinate 257,286 of NZ_JAKGBF010000006.1, read as the reverse complement.
CAACCTTAATCTTTTTAAGTGATTTAACTTAACTCATTGATAAACGGTATTTTTTCAATGTTGGCATCAAAGTTGGAATAGTTATCTTGAAAGCGAAAAACGAAACGCAAAAACAAATGCAAAATCAGTTTTAGCTTTAACAGCAAAATGTTTAACACAGAATTTAGTTTTTAATCTTACGAGGAAAGCACGATGAAAAATTTAGCAATCGCAGTATCAGCAGCAGTAATGACTTTGGCATCAGTAGGTGCACACGCAAACACGGATTTCGACAAATTAGACATGAATGGTGACGGTTACATCTCTATTGAAGAAGCAAAAGCAGATGAAGGCCTTCTTGCTCAATTCAACGAGCTAGACGCTGACCAAGACGGTCAACTAAGCCAAGCAGAATTTGATAACTACGAAGGTTAATTCGCCCAGTTATCACATCACTTTAATCGTTTAGGAGAAGATCATGAAAAATTTACTAGCAGCACTTTCAATTACAGGTATGACATTAGTTTCAGCATCGGCAATGGCGATGGATGACTTCGAAAAGTACGACACAGATGGCAGCGGCACGATCAGCATGAGTGAGGCGCAGGTTAACCCTAAGTTAGCTGAGCAATTCAAGACACTTGATGTTGACGGTAATAGCGAGCTAAGCGAGTCAGAGTACGAGCACTTTGAAGGCTAATTTGAAAGTTTGGTATCGGTGAGTCTTCGGACTCTCCGCCAAGACTAAATTTTAAGGAGAATATGATGAAAAATCTACTAGTAGCAGTTTCCCTTGCGGGTCTATCAATGGCCTCAGTTAATGCGATAGCTGGTGACGACTTTGCCAAATACGATGCCGATGGTAGTGGCACAATCAGCATGAGCGAAGCGAAAGTAAATCCCAATCTTGTTGAGCAATTTACTCAGCTAGACGGTAACGCTGACGGCGAGTTAAGTGAATCAGAATTCGCAAATTTTGAAGGCTAATCAATAGCCCTCCAATTTTATAAAACGAACAGTATTTAAATTTTTGAGGAATAAATGATGAAAAACATACTAATTGCACTTTCAATCACAGGTTTATCTTTTGCTTCTGTTAATGCAATGGCGGGTGAAGACTTCGCAGCGCTAGATACAGATCAAAGCGGCACAATCAGCATGAGTGAAGCACAAGCGCATACAGCACTTGCAGAGCAATTTAAAGCGCTAGACGCTGATGCAAATGGCGAGCTAAGCGAAACAGAATTCGCAAACTTTAAAGGCTAAACAGTAGCCCTCCAATTTTATAAAACGAACAGTATTTAAATTTTTGAGGAATAAATGATGAAAAACGTACTAATTGCACTTTCAATCACAGGTTTATCTTTCGCGTCTGTTAATGCAATGGCGGGTGAAGACTTCGCAGCGCTAGATACAGATCAAAGCGGCACAATCAGCATGAGTGAAGCACAAGCGCATACAGCGCTTGCAGAGCAATTTAAAGCGCTAGACGCTGATGCAAATGGCGAGCTAAGCGAAACAGAATTCGCAAACTTTAAAGGCTAAACAGTAGCCCTCCAATTTTATAAAACGAACAGTATTTAAATTTTTGAGGAATAAATGATGAAAAACGTACTAATTGCACTTTCAATCACAGGTTTATCTTTCGCTTCTGTTAATGCAATGGCGGGTGAAGACTTCGCTGCGCTAGATACAGATCAAAGCGGCACAATCAGCATGAGTGAAGCACAAGCGCATACTGCACTTGCAGAGCAATTTAAAGCGCTAGACGTTGATGCAAACGGCGAGCTAAGCGAAACAGAATTTGCAAACTTTAAAGGCTAATTAGAGCTGGAGAAGCAGATTTACCTGCGCAAGGGAGTGACAGAGGAAAAGGAACTGATGTCAGGGAGCAGGGAATAGAGTTCAAAGATTATGATTATTGTTGAGTTATTTGGCATCATTACTGATTTGTTCAACTAAGCGCCTTTTTTCGGGCAAGTTTAAACAAACTGGTATAAAGGAATACTTACAGCGAGGCATCGCTATCAGAATCTTTGAGCTCCAAATTGAGAGTTTGGATGTCATTAGGGAAGTAAAGTGAAGGATCATAGTCGGTAAGAGTAAGGCGGTTATTCGCACCGCACCCAAAGCTTGGCTTAATAGCCAAGCTTTTTTTGTTTGTTTTTCAGACTCTTCTGATCTTTAAATTTAACGACATCACAGTTACATTTGGAGTTTTTTACCTATTTTTTGGCAGCTAGATGCAGGAAATGTAAGTTACTTCTATCACTAATAGCTAAGTGATTGCTTGACCTGTGATCGTCACAAATAGAAAAATATAGATCAACTTAGCGCCTTTGATAAAAAATAAGTGTGATACGGCACGGTTTTAAGTGTTGCTTGGTTAACTTAACTGCATGTAATATCACTAGTAATACTTAAAACGGGGAAACAATTTCGGCGTTTGAAACCATTGAATGCTATGTTTTGACCAAATATTAAATCTTAAGGAAAAGTATGATTTTTTTACCTTTTCATAGAGTGAAAAGTGAGTCACTTCAAACTGTTATATGGGTATCTAGGCTCTTTTATATGGCAGGAGTTTTGTCGATGCTCTTAGGAGTGTTTAAGGAATTCTATAGTGTTTATCAGTGGATAGCTTCACCTATATATAGCGAGGATCGAACTCGCTGGACATCATACCAATATAGTTTAGATTTGCTACACCCAAATTGGCACTTTATATTTTTGGGGATAATTTTAGTTTTCTCTTCTTGTATTTTAATTACGTTAGTTGTTAAAAGCGAGTTGAATCTTAACAAGTAAGCTTCAGGTTGGATTTAGCATTGCGCTGACCTCTATATCTACCTTTTTCTAGTGTTACAGTCAGCTCATACATTTTTGCAAACAAAAAAGTCGCCCGAGGGCGACTTGGAAACGTGACATCATGTAAAAACAGGGAGAAGAGACCTCAATCGATTATTTATTTTCGATGAGATTGCCTTTGCCAATTTCAATCTTTCTCGGCTTGAGTGCTTCTGGAATTTCGCGCTCAAGGTCGATGACTAACAGGCCGTTTTCAAGTCCTGCGCCAATCACTTTGACGTGATCGCCAAGTTGAAATTTACGCTCAAAGTTACGCTCTGCGATACCTTGATGGATAAATTTACGCTCAGCTTTGTCTTCTTTGTTTTGCTTTTCGCCTTTCACTGTCAGGGTATTGTTTTCTGACTCAAGGCTAAGCTCTTGCTCGGTAAACCCGGCAACAGCCATGGTAATTTGGTATTTGTCTTCACCGGTGGCTTCGATGTTATATGGCGGAAAGCTTGGTTGCTTTTCGTTGCGTGATGCTGCATCCATTAACTGTGCTAAATGGTCAAAACCGATGAATGAACGATAAAGTGGAGATAGGTCTACTGTACGCATAATTTGTATCCTCATAAAGCGATAATTAAGCTATTTATTGCTTGTATTAAAGCCAATAAATAGCATATAAAACATTTACTTAGTTTGGGTTGGGACCCTGTCGGCGTCCTCACAATACTATCTATGGACGAGGCAAATATTTTTCAAGAAACTTTTTTAAAAAAGTTTTTATTTACCTGAATTTTATAAGATTCTTTTTCAAGAAAATTGTCTTTGCAGGTAAAGAAGCACCATCTGATGCCTCTTTTTTATTGCGTCATTTAGGACTTAAGTTTTGCTGTCTCAACATAGAGACTTGATCAAACCCTATTCCCCAGTCGTCAGTTTCAACTTCTTCTATAACGACAAAAGTAACATGTGGCGCTTTATCAAGGACATCCACCATAAGCTGAGTTGCACCTTTTATTAAGGCTTGCTTCTGAGCAGGCGTAACGCCTTCCTTCGTGATTTTAATATTGATGATTGGCATTGGTTATCTCCTACAGATCATCATACATTTTGTTGACGATACGCCATTGTCCATCTTCTTTAAGTAAACCAATAAAGTCGATATAGTGATGTTCAAACAGTGGGCAATACAGCTTGACCATTGCTTGATGGTTTACAACATCCACCGACAAAATACGGTAATTAAAAGCAGCGCTTTGGCTTTCGGGCGTTTGTCGAGATGAAACCAAATCTAGCCACTGTGATTTGGTGCGCCTCATTCCAGGAGCTTTGAGCACCGCGTCAACGTGGAAAACTGCATCCAACTTTTTAATATCTCCTTGGTGTAGCCCTTCAAAATATTGTTGAATAACCGCAGTTACTTTGTCTAAATCCTGTAGTTTGAAAATAGGCTTAGTCATATTAAGCTCATGCGTCTGTACTGTGTGCTTGTTCAGCTGCTATCGAGGCGATAAAGCTGGGCCTTGCCTCAACTGCAGCTAACATTTTGCTGACTTTTTCTGGAATGATAATGTCGACTGGAAAATAGGTGCCCCAACGCGCATATACAGCCAGCATGATATCCGCAGTGGAAACCTGATCGCCGCCTAAAAATGATTGCTGCGCTAACTTTTTCTCGACTAACACCCATAATTCGTTGATGGCAACCGCTGCCGCTTCTAAAAATGGCTGGCGTGCATGCTCATCAGCGATTGCGCCTGTGGCAAAAAACAGACGATTGTAAGCCGGGTGCATAGTAGCATTGGCAAACAGAATGTTTTCCATCGCTTGTTGCTTTTGAAGAACATTAGCTTGAGGAAGAAGGTTATTTTCGTGTTTATTGAGTAGATAAAGTAGGATTGCAGCGCCTTCTACTAAGCAGTTTTCGCCATCGTTAAGAACCGGGATTTTACCTGTTGGGTTAATGGCTAAAAAGTTATCAACACCGCGTTTGTCAACCAGTTCGAAGGGTTGTTTTAATTCTCTTAATATGACTTGCGTTGCTAGCGCACAAGCACCTGGTAAGTAATATAACGTATACATAATGGTTTTCCTCATTTGCTTCTTGGCTAAAAGACAAGCTCAGTGTATAAACTAGATGTTGTTTGATATATAGCTACAATGAGAACCAAGAGTTCACATAGTGGAAACAATAATCAAGGAAAGTATGAATAAGCTACGAGCGATAGAAATGTTTGTAAAACTGGCTGAGGTACGCAGTTTTACTCGTGTTGCAGAGCAATATAATACATCCAAATCCATGATCAGTAAGGAGATCAGCCGACTAGAAGCTGAGCTTGGTGCGCGGCTTATACATCGCACCACGCGCAATTTGCAGCTCACGCATGTGGGAGAAGGCTATTTACAACGTGCTAAGGATATTCTCAATAAGTTAGAGGATGCAGACACCTTCATACAAGAGTCGCAGCAAGCACCAAAAGGTAAGCTAAAGGTGAATGTGCCAATGGTGCTTGGGATCACTGACTTGGCAGCAATGTTCGCCGATTTTATGCAAGCGTATCCCGATGTCGACCTTGAAATACATTTAGGAGATGAGGATATCGACTTAGTAGAACAGGGATTCGATTTAGGTTTTCGGGCTTCCAGTCGCCCGTTTGACTCAAGTTATATAGGAAAAGAAATTACTCAATTTAGTTATCATGTATGCGCCTCACCACAATATTTAGCGAGTCACCCTGCAATCGAATCAGCACAAGATTTAATTCATCATAATTGTTTTGAATACAGCTATTCAAAACGCAAGAACTTATGGCCATTAGACGAAGGTGTGCGAATAAAAGGCTCCCTTAAAGTGAACAATGTCCTTTTTATGTTGCAGGCAATTAAAAGCCATTTGGGAATAGGGGTTTTACCTGAATTTGCCTGTAGAGAAGCACTTGAAAAGGGTGAGATAGTCAGTATTTTGCAGCACGCTGACAAGCCAACGCTAGCCTTATATGCACTGTATCCCGCACGCCAATTTGTGCCAGCCGCGGTACTTCAATGTATCGAGTTTTTACAGGCTTGGTTTAAGCGTGACGGGCACTGATTGTTAAGCAAATAAGGTGGTTTACATTTCTTCATTACTTTGCCACATTAACTACTGGTTTAGATGATGGAACAATCAATGAAATGTGATAAACAAAATGCCAATCGAAAAATAGGTTTGGGGCTGGCTATCGGCGCAGGAATTGGCACAGCCGTGGGCGTTGCATCTGGGCAAATCATGTACACCTTACCTATCGGCATTGCGATGGGAATATTGATTGGACGTAAGTATTTTTAATCTAATGAGCTACTCGCTACGTATCTTTGCTTTTAATTAGGGGAAGGTTAAGCAAGTGCAATTTAGTGACTCAGAAATTTCCAGGATCATTGAAATGGCGTGGGAGGATAGGACGCCATTTGAAGCTATCGAACGACAGTTTGAGCTCAGTGAACCTGAAGTGATCAAATTGATGCGTTGTAGCCTAAAACCCAGCAGTTTTAGGCTATGGCGGCAACGAGTAAATGGCCGCAACACTAAGCATATTAAACTTAGAAGCAAAGCGGTCAATCGCGGATATTGCAAAACCCAATACAAACAAAGGTAACGCGTTATCTAAACCTTTGGGTATTAGTCTTTGCTTTATTGAAGGTCGCTTGCAAGTAAGCCGAATAGTGCAGAGTCTGAGACTTCACCAGCAATTTCCCAGCGAGCACGTAAGTGACCTTCTTTAGTAAATCCAAGTTTTGTTAGCACTTTGGCTGAGCCGATATTAGCGGGATCAATTTCAGCTTCAATACGCCTCAACTGCAGTGTTGAAAAAGCATAGTTAATGAGTGCAGAGCCCGCTTCTTGAATGACACCTTGCCCCCAGTGAGATTTGGCAATACCAAAGCCAATTTCGGCGCGGCGTGACTCTTTATCCCAGCTAAAAAGTAAACATTTACCAATTAATGTTTCATCACTTTTCGAAACAATGGCCAGTGTGATCGCTTGTTTAGTAGTCAAATCTTCATGTGATTGCTTGATAAATTGCGTTGCATCGTCAAGGCATTCCCAAGGTGGCGTGTTCCAATAGCGCATGACGTCTGCGTCTGAGAATATGGCAAATAGCGCTTCGGCGTCTTGTGAGGTTAGGGATCTAAGTGTGAATCGCTCGGTGTCGAGTTGGATTGTAGTTAATTGCAATATCTTTTTCCCTGATAAAAAAGGGCGCAAATTCGCGCCCCCAAACAATAAGCTGGCTTACTTATTTATTCGCGTCTTTAACGGCTTTTAGCTTCGCCGCGTGGTCAATTTCATAATCTGGCATGTCTTTTTTGCCTTCGATTAGGTAGTTGTCCATCCAGCGCATCAAGCGCAAGCTGTAATCGTATTGAGCCGCAGCTTTGCGGTTACCGTGGCCTTCGCCTGGATAGTAAACTAGACGTACGTCTTTACCTTGCACTTTCATATAGCGATATAGCTCCATAGACTGTGCTGGGTGTACTCGCGGGTCATCTTTACCATGCATAATGAGTAATGGCGTCTTTGATTGACCAGCCCAGTAAATCGGACTGCGCTCTAGGTACCACTGCCACTTATCCCAAGGGTAAGAGCGAGCGTGCACTAAGTACATTTCGTTTGAGATATCGGTAGTACCAAACTTAGATAGTTGGTTCGTTACCCCAACAAACATCACGCTTGCTGCAAAGTGTTCGGTTAGTTTTGTAGCACCCCAAGCTGAGGCATAACCGCCGTAAGAGCCACCAGTAATACCAACACGCTTAGTGTCTACTAAACCGGTATTGACTAGGTATTCTTTCATATCTACTAAGTCGTCAAACTCTTTACCTGCGTAGTCGCCTTGGCCAAGTTTTGAGTAATCAACGCCTTTACCTGTCGAACCACGGTAGTTTGGATAGAATACCGCATAGCCGCGAGCTGCGCCCATTTGACCCGGATCTGAATAGCTCGTGAGCCAGCCATTCTTATCGTGGCTTTCAGGGCCACCGTGCACCGACATGATCAGTGGATAACGTGTACCTTCTTGGTAATCAAGTGGATATATTAATACGCCACCAATTTCAACACCATCGCGGGCTTTGAAGTTAATAGCCTCTTGTTTTGCAAAACGTTTGTTGTCTAACCACGGGTTTGAGTTTGATAGACGAGTTGCCTTGCTTGAGCGGATCACAAACACTTCATTTGGGTGCTTAGCTGTATTTGCACGTAGGGCAATGGTTTTGTCTGAGTCAGAGATAGATAGGTTCGATGCGATAAACTTACCTTCTTTGATAAGCTTCTTGTATTTGTTTGAGCCAACTTTAATTTGGCCAACAAAACTCTCAGCGCCGACGTTTGCGACAAAAGTCAGCTGGTTTTTGCGGTTTGACCACTCAAAATCACCGATGTGACCCATAAAGTTTGGGATCCACTCTTCTACTTTGCCGCTTTGTGCATCGGCAAGGTATAAGCGACCAGTTGCCGGGTCATGCTTGTCTTCAGCGCCTAAAATCGCGATGTATTTACCATCGTGAGAAAACTCCGCGGTACCAAGCTTACCTTCTGTTTTGAACGAAGTGGTAATTTGTTGTGTTTTTGCATCAAGTACATGCCATTGTGATTTCATGTACTTGTCATCAATAAGCGCTGTTGGCTGGGTTTTTACCAGTAATTTAGAGGCATCGTCAGCCCAGTTTATTTCACTAACATAACCTTCGATGTTTAGTGCCGCTGGGGTCAATGGTTTTTCTGACGCTGCAAGATCAATGATATGAAGCTGTTTGTTTTTTAAACCCAGTTCATACACTTCAGCCATAAAACCAAGCTTTTTCAGCTCTTTTTCTGACTTATCGGCAGCTGGCATTGCAAGGATTGCAACCTGTTTGCCATCAGGGCTTAGACTATAAGCCGAGATCCCAGTTCCTTTTAGTGAAAGCACTTTCTGTGCTTCCCCACCGTTTACCGCGATGCGATAAAGGGCGCGTTGCTTGTCTTCTTTTTTCTTGGTTAGGAAATAAATGAACTGACCGTCGGCCGACCAAGAGATGCTTGAGATGCTCACTTTACCGGTGATAAATGGGCGCTCTACACCTTCGTCGTCAACCACATAAAGTTCACTGTAATTAGAACCATTTTGGTCAACGTAAAGCTCGCGCGGTACCGAGCGAGTAAAAGCAACGAGTTCGCCGTCAGGACTCACCGACGTTGAGCTTACCGATTGGATCTTTGGGATGTCTTCAATAGTGATGGTATCGCTTGCGAGGCTTGCAGCACTGGTGAAGCCCATTGCTAAAGCCAAAGCAGACTTAAGTAGTTTCATTATTTATCCTAAATTTTCATTCACTTGTTGTAACTTCAAGATGAAGTTTTTAGGCATTCTACTTGTCACCAGAATAAAAACCAATGTTTGCGATTAATTGTCGGTTAAGTCTGATAAAGCAAAACCGTTATCTTTTATAGGCCAAAATTCAGCGCGCCTGAATAATCAGCCTGAAACGGCATTAGGTAATTAAGTGCATATGAAATGTTGCCTTTGTCATCCATGATGTAGATAGAAGCACCACAGTGTTTGCAAAAACCATGCTCTTGGATGGTTTGAGCTTTCGAATGCGGCACCACAAATCGTTCGAGAGATTTACAAGGATTTTCGATCAGACCGTGAGCCTGAATAAACTGCACACCAGTGCATATTTCGTTGGCTGTTGTCGTGGTGAAAATACGATAGTGGATCTGGCCGCAGTGGCACGACGTGGTGATCATGTTGATGTCCTTTGTTTTCTTTTGAGTTAAGTTTACTTTTTATTTTTAGTTAATATATATTCATTTGGTGTAAAGACTTTTTCCTAAGAGGAAATAATGAGAAAGGAATACGATAAACTTCACTTACTTAAAATATTATGTTGTGTCGCTGAGCAACACTCCTTCAGTCGAGCTGCAGAGCAGCTCGGTACCACGACTTCAGCGGTGAGTAAATCGATAGCGCAGCTAGAGTCGTCTTATGGACAAGTACTTTTAAATAGAACAACCCGTAAACTCGCCTTGTCTGATGCCGGTAAGTTGGTTTATGAAAAAGGGAAAAAGATCCTTCGCGCGCTACGCGATTTGGAAGAGGAAGTTGAACAAGTTGGTGTGCATCAATCCGGGCATCTAAAAATAACCTTTCCAAATACGATAGGGCGTATGCTACTGAGCCAAATTTGTATCGATTTTCAAAAGCGCTATCCGCAAATAAAGTTAGAGCTGATGTTTACCGCAGCAAATCAGGATTTAATCGAAGATGAGATTGATGTCGCTTTTAGGCTCTCTGCTGCACTCAAAGACAGTCAATTTTATGTCTTGAAATTAATCAATATAAACTCGACTTTTGTTGCCACGCCCAGCTATTTAGCGGCTCACGGGAAGCCTGAGCAATTAGATGAACTGAGTAGGCACAATATGTTGTTATCTAAACTTAACCATGTTGAGGATAGTTGGCATGACGGAACTCGAAGTTATGCTTTGCAAGGTAATTTGATAGCGAACAGTCGCTTTCACATTCGAGAGGCGGTGTTGGCAGGATTGGGGATTGCCATGCTACCGTCTTATTTCTGCCAACGGGATATTGATTCGGGCGCTTTGGTTGAGCTGTTTCCCGAGCAAAATAGGCCCCAAGTTACTTTGCATGCCATATATAAAGTGAAACGAGAGCACTCTGCAAAGCTAGATTTATTCTTAGGGTTTGTACAGGCGCAATTATCATGCAAATCAGAATTGGTACCTTAGCCCCGCGTAGTAGCGCCGACCATTCACATATACCCCTGTTGGTGCGTACTCATTGCGATCATAGGTGTAGATTTGTTCGTCGGTTAAATTAATAAACTCAAATTGTGCATCAAGGTTATCACTTAATTTCACCGTGAGGCTGCCGTCTAACTGACCGTAGTTATCCATCATGGTCTCGCCTACACCGGTGGCAAACTGGGTTCGATAATTATAGCTAAGCCGTGCGCTAAATTGGTGGTTCTCGTAGTAAGCGGTGAGGTTAGCGCTGTGTTTTGAGGTGCCTGGCACTTTGTTCTGTAAGCCAACGTCAGCGTTGTCACGTTCTCCATCAACATAGGTGTAATTGGCGATTAACCCAAATCCGTACGCAAGTGTCTGCTGGTAGCTTAGTTCAACGCCACGGATACTGCCGCCAGCGCCATTACTGGGCCTATCGATAGACATCAAAATACCTTCATGACGCTCAAGCTTTCGCTCAAACTCAATAAAAGACTCCACATCTTTGTTAAATAAGGCGATTGAGGCGAGTCCTGCATCGTCAAAGTACCACTCAAGGCTGGCATCAAACTGCGCCGCTCTATATGGATCTAAGCTGGCGTTACCACCTTGTCCTTGAGCTTGGGTCACGTTGTAATTAGTTGAGGGCATAAGGTGATGAAATTGCGCTCGTGACATGACGCGCGCAACGGAAAAACGGCCAACCAGACTTTCGCTTAAGTCAAACTTGATATTGGCGCTGGGTAGAATATCGATGTAATCCCGAGATTCTTCATGCCAAACATAGCTGTCGGGTGCTTCGATGGGGGAGGCGACACGTTTAAATGCGGCAGAGTCTTGAAAGGTTTTGACCACCCGTACCCCAATGTTGGCTGCATAGGATTCACCAGCGAGTTGCATTTGACCGTAAGCGGCGGCGGTTTTTTCTGTAATATGAAATCGACTGGCTTTTTCTATCTCTTGTTCAAAATTGAGCGTATCGAAGTCTTTGGCGAGCAGTGTAATATCGGCATAACTGTAGTTTTTTAAGGTGTTTGCACTACCTACGCCGCGCAAATAATCATCCACAAAAGTGCCCGGATAGGCGGCCAGTGTAGTGCCAAGCTCGCCGGCTAGACCATCAAGCCCTCCATCTTTTGAGCGATAGCGCAAAAAGTCCCGTTGATGGTCCTTGAGTTTAATGCCAAACTTAATCGCGTCGACCTGTTTAAAGTCGATATCGTACGCAAAATCGGCTTGCGCGAAGTATGATTTATCTTTGCCATCTTGGCTGTCATTTCGAGCTTCGGTGATAAACCAACTCGCCGCATCTAACGGAGAAGCCCCATAACTTGCGATGATGTTTTTTCGCATTGACGTATCAACATGAAAACGGGTGTTAGCAGAAAACTGTGACGTGACGTCTTCTTTGGTGCCACCTGAGCCGTGGCTTAGACCCACTTGAAACTGGCTTGACCAATAAATGCCATCATAGACCAAGTCTAGATGAGCACTTTTAGTGCTGATCTGCGAGTCTCGCCAAATGGCTTCCATGCTGGTATTGAACGGCGCAGCTGTGGGTAAATAGTGGGCGCTCACCAAAGTACCATCTTGTACATGTAAATCGGTTACCCCGCCGCCTAGGTCAATAGACTTTGCACTTTGCCAGAGAAAGTTTTGATTGTTGTTGTCTGCGTTTAGATGAGAATAAAGTAAGTGGCTATTTAACCTAAGCCGTGGGGAAAGCTGGAATGCGGCATTGACTGTATAAGCCTGCAACTCTCTTTGCTGCTGAAAAATCGCGGAACCCCCACCTCCTGGAAACCATAACGTCTGGCTTTTGTCTTGTGGGGTCTGCTGGGTGGCATACCAAGTATCATCATCACCTTGGTATAATGTTCTATCGTGCCACCCCCACGATTCTAGGCCGTCGCGTCTGAGGCTGCGATCTCGTCGTGTTGCGGTAAAAAGCACAGCATAGTCGCCACTTTCGCTATGGTAGTTATAAATTGCAGATAATTGTGGGTCGAGTTTATCGCTCAAGTCACTGTATTGGAACTGGGCTGTAATAACGCCATAGCCTGAAGGCGTAAGCAGAGGGTCGCGGGTTTTTATATTGATTGCACCACCTAATGAACCTTCATCCTGCATAGCTTGTGGTGTCTTGAATACCTCGAGGCTAGAGACGATTTCACTGGGTAATAAGGTAAAATTAAAGCCTCGGCTTGGCTGACTTGAGATCCACCAATCAGCGGAGGCGAGATATTGACCATTCAAATAAGTTCTATTTTGCTCAGGGGTTGTGCCTCGCACGCCGATCCGTTCACCTTCACCTTGTGCTCGAGAGAGTGAGATACCGGTGATCCGTTGTAGCGCCTCTGCGACGTTTTTATCTGGAAACTTACCTATGTCTTCAGCACTGATCGTATCTGAAACTTGTTGATTGTGACGTTTATTACTGAGAGACTTGACAACGCTGTCATGGAAGGCACGGATTTCGATGCGTTCTATGGTATTTTCAGCTGTCTGATTTTGCTCAACGGCATAACTTGCAGCTGTGATAAAGAATGCGCTACAAGAAACTGTTCGGATGAGAAATTCTGACATTGTGCTCAACTTATAATACGAGTAAGTTACCTTTAGTTGATACTCATAATACGCTTTTATTACGAGCCTAACCATAGTTTTACAAATTTTTAGTAGTTGATGGTTGAAAACCTAGAAAAACGTTTTTTAATCAATGAGATACTTGTCGACCTGAGCAATTTATCTGTGTGTGTTGACGGTTCTTGGAGAAGCATCGAAGCGAAGCATGCAGCATTATTGCGTCTATTGATTGCTAACAAGGGAGAGGTTGTTACTAGAGATGCGATCTTAGATATCGTATGGCCCGGTACTATCGTCAGTGATAATTCTGTTAGTCAACTGGTGGTACAACTACGTAAGCTGCTTGGTGATAGTTCAAACGAGCCAAAAATAATTAAAACGGTACCGCGCCTAGGTTATCAATGTATTGCACAAATCAAAAAAGCCCCGACGCTACTTGAGCAAGTAGAGGAGCTGTCTCGTGGGCGTGGTGCGCAATTTGCGCTGCTCGGGTTTTTTATGGGTCTTGTGGTATCTTTGCTTGGCGTTTTTATTACCAAGCAGTGGCAAAGTGACTTGCAACAGCAGCCCGTCACAGCAACTCGGATCACGTCCTCACCGGGTGCTGAAGTCTTTGTGCGCTTTTCTCCAAATGGTAACTATTTAGCCTACAGTTATTTAGCTGAGGGAGCCGATCAATTTGATTTGGCGGTCTATGATCTTGAGACTAAAACAACCCATACGATAAAAAGCAGCGGTTATAGTGAAGAGTCAGCAAGTTGGTCTTTAGATGGTAACTGGCTGATTTATTCGCGCTCGGATCCGGTTTCCTGTGAAGTACGGGCGTTACACGTTAAAGGTCCAATAGAAATGTGGCGACTAGCGCGCGATAGCGTGCTTGGCAGCTGTAATAGTGCACAAGACTCAGCGCCTTGGCTAGAATATCGAGCGGGCCATTTTATCACTAAGTCTTGGGATAAAGCTGGGACCTATTTGCAATCTGTAGCGGTCACTTTTGCGGATAATCAACCTAAAGTGCTCAACACCACGGCGTTGCCTATTCGCGATGTAACACATTATCAAGTTAACCAACAAACGCTGTTGTATCAGGTAAAAGAGCAGGGCGTTTATCGGCTTAATCTGGGGCAACTTGGGGACCTTGAAAGCCAAACCACCACACTCTCCAAGCAGTCTTTTTCGGCATTGAGTCATGGTTATGAGGACGATACGGTTATTATCGCCAAACAAAACTTGAGTGTACTTAAAGGTCGTGAGCAACAGTTATTATACTCCGGATTTGGTGCGATATCTGAGATTGATGTCAATGCGAACTTGCGTGCTTCGGCGCACACTGAGGGCGTGGCTGAAATTAACTTTTATCAGCTTGCTGTAGACGTACAAAGCGAAGCACAGCAAAAGCAGTTGACGTCGCCCGCTCGAATGGACCTACTTGCCGCATTGTCTGATGATGGCGCACATTTTGTGTATGCCTCGGTGACAACCAAAAATAATGATGCGCCACAATTTGAGCTGTGGCATAAACATGCTTTTCGGCCAACGTCGAGTTTGCTTGGTACGATGCCGCTGGGAGAAGTGCCTATTTTGCTATTGCTGTCGCCTAATAACGAATATCTCGCCGTATTATCAAAGTCGCACAAAGTGTATTTAATAAGCTCTTTTACTAAAGAGGTGAAAAAAGTAGTTGATAACTTTGCCAAAATTGCCGACTTGCATTGGTCACAGGATGGTAGAAACCTGTATTATCGAGCGAAGTTCTCGGCGGAAGCAAAATGGCAGGCATGGCAATTTACCGTATCTCAAGGGCGCAGTGAGCAACAACCTCTGGTAACGCACTCACCTGATTTACCTCTTACTCAAAAGAACCCTAGCTTTGTGGGGTATAAAGAACAAATTAGGGAATACCTAATTACTGCGCTCACTGAGACATTTGATGTAGAGCAGTTACGTGGGTCTTTATCTCTTTATCAGCCTGCAGTATATCGAGATGGGGTTTACTTTGTACTGAAAAGAGGCCACCAATTGGTGCTTTATCGTTATTTAAGTAGTGAAAACAAGGTCGAAGAAATTCAACCAATTGGGTTACACCTTTACGCGGGGTTCACCGAGTTACAGGTATTATCAAGCTTTGATGGCAGTCAGGTAGTATTCAATCGGATCAACAACTATGAAAGTGACATAGTATTACTGGAGTACGGTGACCGATGAAGACATCAATGTTACGAAGCCCAGGTTGGGTACAGTTAGTTAGCTAGCTTTTGCTGGAATAAGCGTATTGCTTTACTACTCCAATTGCGCTGTGATGCCGACTTCAATGCTTGTGAGGCAAGCTTCTTGGCCTCTGCCTGATTATCTGTAAGCTTGGCAGACAGTAGCAGCAGTTCAGGGTGTTCGGGATCGATGGTGAGACCATGACGCAGCCAAGCCTTTGCCTGAGTTTTGTCGTTGAGACGAGTTAAATAAGTGTTTGCTAATAGAAGTGTGGAGCGCAAATGGCCGTTGTTCGAAGCTTCGGTAAGTACTTGTAACGCACGTGGAGTATCTTGCAGCTCTGTGTTTGTAAGTAGTGATCGTGCTAAGCGATATTTTGCGATATCCATGGTTTGTGCTGCGTGTTCAAGCCAAAGTACACTAAGTCGATGCTCTCCCACATTGATAAGTTGAGTTGCTAAGCGATATTGTGCCAAGTCCAAGCCATTTTTGGCTGCAGCTAAATATAATTCATTTTCTGGTTCTTCAGCGCGCCAGTGATAGCGCAGCAGCTGATACGCGTTGTAATCTTTCATACTCAACCAGTTAGCAATATAGTATTGTACTTGCGCCACACCACGTTCTGCAGCGTCGATATTCTGCTTTAGCTGTTTTTCGTAGGCCTTCTTTTGAATGGCTAAGGTTTCGCGATATTGCTCGCCTTTATATGTCGCAAAATGGTAAATCAGCGTGTGTGCTTGCTTTGGTCCACTATATCGCCACTTCTCTACAGCATTTAACAGGCTAGCGGTGAATATATGCTTGGGGTAGCTATCTACGACCTCAATATTGGTTGCCTTACCGCTTTGGTCGATATCAAACTCTAACCAAACCCAGCCCTCAACCCCTTGTCGTACGGCCTCATCAGGATAGTCAGGTAATACATCGTGAGTTTTACTCGGCGTAGAAACGATATTGGGTTGTTTGAGCCGGGCAAGTGTTGAATCAAGTAAGTAGGTGTCTGCCAAACGATTTTTTTGAAGTGTTACGAAATCTTTTAGGCCACTTTGGTCGTCGGACTGCTGCAAAACGAGTTGCGCAGTTTGAAAGGCTTCAGCAATACCGAACTCTTTAGCCAATGAAAACCAAGCAAAGGCATTTGCGGCACTTTGTTCGGTTCCTTGACCGTACAAATACATCACCCCAAGATTATACATGGCGTCTGCATTACCTAACTGAGCTAGGCGATTGAATTCAGAAAATGCAAGAGTGAATTCTTCATTCTGATAGGCGAGGGTAGCATCATAAAGATCGGCTTTTGTCTGCCAACTTATACTCAGAAAAAATGAAAAAATAAGCCCAGAAATGAGATTGTTGCGCATTTTATTGATTACTCATCCTCGGACTGCTCTTTGGGGTTGCTGTGGCCATTTTTAATAGGCTATATAACCACAATATAAGGGAAATTTAAATAATAAAAGCTGATAGCAAACGCTATCAGCTTTTTGGAACTCCGGGCAGGGAGTTTACTAAGTCGAACCTGTGTTAGCTTGGAAGCGACTTAATTCGAGTCATGAAACTATTTCTTTACGACTAATAAGACCAGATTTAGCGGTAAAAGTTTCATTCGCTATTCGGTGTTAGAAGTTAAATCTAACCCCCGCGCTAAAACGCCTTCCATCGGCATAGACACCCGTTAGTGCTTGCTCAACTCCCTTTTCCTGATAGCTAAATGTATGTTCATCCGTCAAGTTGATGGCCTCAAGAATAAATGCCACATTCTCATTGTAGTTATAGGTAAGGTTGGCATCTACTTGACCATAATCGTCAATGTATCCTGGCCAGTCGCGACCTGTATCATACCCTGTTCTGAAGTTGTATGAGATACGGGCACTAATGAATTCGTTTTCATAATAAGAACTCAAGTTAACAGTATGCTCAGAGTTGCCTGGGATGGTGATGTCGTTACCTTCATCATCTTTGGCTTCACCATCTACATAGGTATAGTTAGCTGCAACGCCAAAACCTTCGTATAGCTCTTGTTGATAACCCACTTCTAGGCCTTGAATGCGGCCTGCTTTCCCATTAACAGGGCGGCTGATCAGCACATCTTTACCTTCGTGAGTTTCAAGTGCTGGTTGGCTCTCGATAAACGACTGAATATCTTTGTAGAAAAATACCGCAGAAAAAAGACCTGCATCGCTAAAGTACCACTCGATACCGGTATCAAACTGCGTCGCTCTATATGGGTCGATGTCAGGATTACCGCCAGTGCCGGTTTGTGTTTCTAGGTTGTATGAGGTTGATGCTGTCATATCGGCGTAATCTGGGCGAGACATAACTCGTGCCGCAGAAAAACGCATTAATAAATCGTCATCTAAGTCAATTGCCAAGTTAATGCTTGGAAGAATGTCGAAGTAGTCCTTTTCTTCCGTTGTCCATACCTCAGCACCGGACTCACCTGCAAACGCGGATGAGGTTTGTTTGGTATTTACAAGCCTTACGCCTAAATTACCGCGTAGACCATCTGCATCCAAATTCGCTTTAATGTAGCCTGCGGTAATTTTTTCATTGATATCGAAAGTACTGGCCTTCAATACTCGGTAATTCCAACCCAGCGCATCACCTTCTTGGCGTATTTTATCTGAATCAGTGATTGCATAGCTGCGCGTTGTGCCTGCTGAGCCTATGCCTGAAAGGTAATCAGAAGGCATGGCTTTAGAGTAATCAGCTAGACTCCAGTTTAAGTCGGTACGATTATCCGTTGTGTGTTTGGTATTAAAACGACTGTGATCACGATATTTAAAGCCTACTTTGATCTGGTTAAAGATAGCGACATCAATTGGGCGTTTAAAATCGGCTTGAAAATAAGTTTCATCATCTTTCGCATCATTGCTGTCATAGCGTAAAAAGCCTAAATTCCATTTATCACCATCGTTTGGATCGGCAGCGTAACTGGTCTTTACGTCTTCCTCTTGTGACGCATCAAAGCTGTGAACATAGTTGCCTTCCCAACCAACGGAGCGATCCGCTTGTGAACCACCCGAACCTTCTGTGTAACCTAAGTGATATGAAGATTCCCAAAGTTGCCCTTGATGTTCAACTTTTAAGTCGTACGATTTGGTTTTGAGCTCAGAGTTACGTACTTTGGTCTCATCCAGAATGTTATTACCATCTGGTGATAAGCCAAGCGTCCCGCCGACGGCCATCTTTCCAACTACGGGGTGGTCGATAACGGTAATGTCAGTATATTGTGAGCCGCCGTAACCGGGTAACCACAGGAAGTTTTGGTTTTCATTGTCGGCTTCAAGTGTAGAGTCTAACGCATTGAATACAATGTCCATATTTTCATTTGGACGATATTGCAAGGCGAGGTTTATACCCGTGCGCACGCGCTGCTGTGAGAACATTGCTGAGCCGCCACCGCCAGGGCTGTAGACATTGTCGACGACGGTACCGTCTTCAAGTGTGATATCACGATAGGTCCAAGACCACGCTTCAATACCATCACGACGTAAGTTGCGCTCTTGGCGCACGACAGAAATTAAGGCGCCAAAAGATTCATCATCGGTCTTAAAGTTGTACATAGCGGAAAGTTGCGGGTCGGTTTCACCTGACACTTCGCTGTGCTGTGCGATAATTGAACCTGCAATTTTATTTGCTTCTAAATCAAGCGGCTTACGTGTTCTAACAATCACGGTTCCACCAATAGAGCCTTCGTCAATATCGGCTTCTGGTGATTTGTAAACTTCAAGCCCAGAAATGATTTCAGAGGGTAACATTGTGTAGTTAAATCCACGGCTCGCCGCTGAGTTAGTCCACCAGTCCGCTGAGCCAACGGCTTGACCATTCAATAAGGTCCGGTTTTGGCTTTCACCTGTGCCTCGAATGCTAACGCGTTCACCTTCACCAAAACTACGCGTGATTGAAACTCCGGTAATTCGTTGTAGCGATTCGGCAACGTTTTGATCTGGAAATTTGCCAATGTCCTCGGCGGTTACTGCATCAACAATGGCGTCAGAGTATCTTTTTGTATTGAGTGATTGAACAACGCTGCCACGGATCCCTCTGACTTGAATAACTTCAACTTCACCATTTTTAGCTGCTTCTTGATTGTTGTTTTCTTCAGCGAGAGCTAGACCCGGTGCAAAAAGTACCGAGCCGAGCAAAGATTGGCTGATTAATACAGCCAGTTTTTTCTTGTTATTGCGAAACATAAATTCCCCTTGAGTGCATATACCAATTAGCCTTAATACTTGCTCAGTTTGAAGGAGTAAATCTGACGCTAACTGCGTTAAAAATTTCTTATTTAGAGCAACTAAATAGCAAAATTTTTGCCTTGTTATCGACAAGGTTTTCTCGCCTCAAAATAGACCACTTAATTAAGGTAATTGGTATTACTTGTGATTGAGAGGTTGACCTCGAGAAAGATTAAACACCAGCGGGGTTTGTTAAATCTTGAATTGAAATGAATAGTTATGAATTTGGTGGTTTTTTGCTTTGATTTTTCTTATTTTATTGAAATATATGGTTATAAAATAATTTTTGCTGGATTTTTTGCTGTTTAAGTTAAGTTTACTAGAGTGATTTCGCTTTGTTTTTTGTTAACATTCATAACTACAAAGAACTGGAAAGTCGCCTTTCCAGTTCTTTTTGCGCGTTATAAGCTCTTTTTAGGTGGCAGTACAACGTTTGAGAAGATAAGGCCAGCGATAAGAGACATAAATATTAAAAAGGTTTGTTGGCCAATATGGTCCGCATGAACAAAGCTTTGGCCTTCAATTAAAGAATTAAGTCCAATATAGGTTTTAGAACCAGGGACCAACACAATCAAACCTTGCATTGCAACAATGGACGCAGGGGCATTTACCACACGGTTAAAGATATTACTAAAGACACCCACTGCAAATGCACCTACAAAAGTACCAAGTGCATAATCAAAGTAAACCGCAGAGCTGATACTGGCTGCGTAGGCGATAAAGCCTGATGCGAGTGACCAACTTGCATGGCGTAACTTTGTTCTAAAGATAATAACTAGGCTGCTACAAAGTAATAGCACTGCAAGCCAAGCCGTCCAACGTGGTAATGGTGATGGTTGTATAAAATCAACTTGTCCAAAAAACGCAAACCCTAAACTGATCCCCAAAAATGCACCGAAGTAGAGCTTAAAGAGCAACATAATAGAGTCCATGACTCTAGCGGTGCCTGACACTAGATGACGAGCCGATAATTCCGCAAACCCAAGCGCCAGCGCCAAGCCAGGTATAAACACGATAATGGCCGAAAGTACCACCAAACGGATGTTGACCTGCGGGTCAATGTACACAGACACAGCGCAGGCAGCAACCGCTGATACGATGGCGACCAAAGGCTCGAGCATATGTGTTACGCGTTTGGAAATACTTGCCCAAAGCACGAATATGTAGACCACAAGCGATATTAGCGCCGACCACCAAACGTCATTCCAGCTAGTTCCCATCAGCATCGCAAATGCGCCACTTGAAGTTGCAAATGCAAGACCCGTCATTAACTTATTATAAGGGGGCTTAGCGTGCAAAATGGCTTCGAGGCATTGTTCGGCTTCTTGGATTGAAAGCTCACCAGATAACACGCGTGTTGCGACGTCATCGGTATCTGCCAATGAACCTAAATCATGATCGCCGGGATCAACACGCGCCACATGGGTATATTCTTCTTCATGACCTTCGGTCCAAATTACAAAAGTGACAGATGTCGGAGACATGACAAAGGAAGACTTTAGCCCTAGGTGAGTGGCTATTTCCATTAAATGTGCTTCGAGTCGATAGGCAGGGGTACCGTATTTGTGAAGCATTTTGCCTAACTTCACAATAAAGCGGCGTTTCTCTGTAAAGGTTGCGTTATTCAACGAAAGAGAACCTTAAATATGTAATGCCAATTCTACTGAATGAAGCGAATTGGCGAAAATGTTAAAAAAGTATGGTGTTTGAAATTAAAAAAATCAAACTGAGCTCATCATGGGTACGCGCTGCTAGTAAGGTACATATCATTGTAGATTTTAGTTATGTTTTTGCACACGAATTTGATATTCGCAACAGACTATTTGCATAGGTAAATTTGGCGACCAAGATTGCTGCGAATTCTATCCAGATTCTCAGTAATGTCTATAGTTTTGGCCGCAAATATTTGCATTTTTTATAAACAGGTATCAGCGCTACATTTATTGCTAAGCGCTAAGAGTTACGATGATTCTCTGATCTGCAATGACACATCCACCAAGGTTCTAACGGCAGGTTGCGATTTGTTTAAAATTTCGGATAACGTATGGCATGTCCGCTTACCGATGTCGTCGGCATCAATTCTAACGCTCGTTAATGCGGGTTTCATCAGCTGGGAGTCTTGCAAGTCATCAAAACCGACAACTTTGATGTCTTCACCAGGTACCAGTCCATGTTCGCGCATGGCTTCAATTGCACCGTATGCAATGACGTCACTAAAGCAAACGATAGCTTTTATCTCTTTATGGTCAGTGATGAGAGTATTAAACGCTTCTCGGCCCCCTTGGCGATTGGTTGGAGCAGCGATCGCAGGTTGCGCTTCATTTAATCCATTGAGCTTTAGAGCGCTTTGGAAACCAGACAGTCGCTCATGGTAATCTGAAATTTCGGGAGTACCACCCAGAAAAGCAATGTCTTTTATGCCTTGCTCAATGAGGTGAGTCGTTGCTAGGTGAGTCCCTTTTTTATTGTCAGGTAGAATACAGGGGGCTTTCGCGAAGGCCACTTCACGCATAATGGTAATAACTGGAAATCCAGAGTCAGCCAATTGGTCCAGCCACTCTCGTGGAGTACTTGGTGCAGGCACCATAACAAAAGCACAAACGTTGTATTCTTTAAGTGTGTTAACCACTTGGCGTTGGCGATTAAAGTCTTCGCCTGTATTTACCAGCATAGGCACCATACCTAATGCGTAAATATGCTTTTCTAATCCGACAGCAAGCTGAGCAGAGTACGGGTTAGTTAAGTCGTTGATAACAACCGCAACAAGATTAGACTTTTTACTACGTAGCGCTGCTGCGTCGCGATTATAAACATACCCCAGCTTTTCGATGGCTTTTAGTACTTTCTCTTTGCTTTTATCGCTGACTTTATCGCTATGCGTTAGGACAAGGGATACTGTTGATTTAGAAACTTGTGCCTCTTCGGCAACATCAAAAATGGTAACCTTAGCGAGTTTTTTATCGTTGTTCATGCTAATTCGTATCAATTATGGCTGGTTAAGTGACTAAGTGTACATCAAGTTTTCATCGCATTAAATCGCAAATCTCTGCACATTTCCCGATAATCGTTATATGATCACCTGCTAAACGCCGAAGATAGGTAAATACAGTGAAATTATTAAAACAAATCACATTTATCATATTAATGACTACCGTATCATATACGGTATGTGCACAAGAGCAAGGCTACATGACACCTTCTCCAGAGCTGGCAAAGCTTGTTGATGCACCATTGATCCCAACCTCTAAATTGAGTGCAAATGGTAATTGGTTGGCATTGTTACAGCGCAATAGGGTACTCACGCTCGAAGAGCTTGGACAGCCAGAGCAAGCGCTTGCGGGGATAAAGTTCAATCCGCAAACCTTTATGCGGACCTCCAGCCGCCAATATAGCTCTATTGAGTTTAAACATGTCGCAACCGGTGCCTTAATTAAGGTGACAGGTCTACCTAAAGGCAAGATCAAGTCTCCAAGCTGGAGTGCAGATAGCCGCTATCTTGCGTTTATTCTTGAACAAGAAAATAGTGCTACGCTTTGGGCCTACGATATTGAGCAGCGCAATCTTAAACAGCTTACTCAATCAACATTAAATGGCGTGGTGACTTCAACGCCATACCAGTGGTTGCCAGACAGTACTGCAATTATCGCGAATATTGCTATTAATCATGGCAAACAGCCAAGCGCAAAAGATAAATCCAGCCTAACGCCAATAATACAAACCACATCTGGCAAAAAAGCATCAACACGCACTTATCAGAATTTATTGTCTAGTCCCTATGATATTCAGCTATTTAAGTTTTATTCTGAGGGGCAGTTAATTAAGCTAAATCTGAATGCCAGCGCGCAGCAAATTGGTAATCCAACGTATCTTAAACATTTCTCTGTTTCGCCAGACTCTACCAATCTAGTGGTTGGTATGATGGCAGATCCCTTCTCATTCCAAGTGCCTTACAGCCGTTTTCCAGCGGTATGGCAAGTGTGGGGAATGCGTGGCTATCCATTATTTGAAGTTGCAAGACAACCTCTAGCCGACGCACTGCCTGCGGGCTTTGATAGCGTGAGAGAAGGGCCTCGAAAGATCCAATGGCGTGACGACCATGGCGCGACACTGATATGGGCCGAAGCGCAAGATGGTGGGGATATGAGTGTGGAGGTTGACTATCATGACCACCTTTATACGATTAGTTCGCCATTCAAAAAGGAACCTGAACTTTTCGCAAAAGTAGAGCGTCGTTTTTCAAGTATTGAATGGGCTGATAACAATGTTGCGATTTTGAATGAATGGCGCTTTGCCGATCGCAGTATTCGTTCTTCTGTATTTTCTCCGCGTAATCCAGAGCAAAATCGCATGGTGTTTTCAGAGCGCAGTTATAATGATGCATACAAAGATCCTGGCAACTTTGTATATGAAAATAGTGATTTAGGTTCAAGAGTATTGAAGTTAGTTGGAGGCAGGTATTTGTTTTTAACGGGCAACGGTGCATCTGAGAAAGGCAACATTCCTTTTTTGGACCGTTTTGACGTAAAAACCAATACTTCAACTCGTATTTGGCAGTCGAGCGAACCTTATTACGAAAGAGTGCGTGCAATGTTAGATGACGAAGGTATGCGCTTTATTACCGTGCGTGAGTCACGCCAAGAACAACCCAACTTTTTTGTCCGTGACTTACAGTTTGATACTTTGGAGCAGCTAACTAAGTTTGCGCACCCTTATCCTGCATTTAAAGGTGTTGTAAAAGAGCAAATCAAGTACAAACGTGATGATGGCGTTGAGCTATCCGGTAATCTTTATCTTCCTACAGATTATGACCCATCAAAAGGCCGTATACCTGTGTTGATGTGGGCTTATCCGCTCGAGTTTAAAGATAAAGCCGTTGCTTCGCAGGTGCGTGAATCGCCTTATCAATTCCCATATATTGGCTATTGGGGGCCAATGCCGTATTTAGCAAAAGGTATTGCTGTTTTTGATGATCCGACGATGCCGATTGTCGGGGCTGGCGACACACAACCAAATGATACATTTAGGCAGCAATTGGTTGCGAGTGCGAAAGCTGCTGTTGATACCTTAGTAGAAAAAGGTATAGCAGATCCTAAGCGCATTGCGATTGCAGGGCATTCTTATGGAGCATTTATGGTGGCTAACTTACTCGCCCATAGTGATTTGTTTGCCACTGGCATTGCACGAAGCGGGGCTTATAATCGCACCTTGACGCCATTTGGTTTCCAAGGTGAGCCGCGTAACTTCTGGGAAGCGCAAAACGTCTATGCCAGCATGTCGCCTTTCTTCCACGCGGAAAAAATCAATGAACCTATGTTGATGATCCATGGAGAGGAAGATCCAAACTCAGGTACTTTTCCTATGCAGTCTAAACGTATGTTTGCTGCAATGAATGGTTTAGGTGCCAATGCAAGGCTGGTGATGTTGCCAGAAGAAGGCCATGGGTATAAAGCACGAGAAAGTATTTTACATGTGCTTTGGGAGCAAGAGCAGTGGCTCGACAAGTATCTGTTTTCTGAGAAGGAAGACGCTGTTCTTGAAGGCGCATCAACAGAAGATGTGATACCGCTCGTAACGGAAGCGACAGTTAACTAACATAAATCGATTCAATAGAGGGAGTAGTAGATCTACTCCCTCTATTTACCCTATTTCAGTTATACGAAAATTAAGCTACCTACTCTTTACTAGACACCGAACTGCCGACGGAAGCGGTAATTACCATAAAAATGGCAAGCCATTGCCAAACAGTCAGTAACTCTCCAAGAATTAAAAAGCCAGCCAACGCCGCAACCGCAGGTTCAACGCTCATTAAAATACTAAACCCTTGTGCGGGCATTTTTCGAAGCGCTACCATTTCTAGGCTATAAGGCAGGGCGCTGGATAACAAACCAATTGCGATACCCAATGGAATAAGTGACCAATTAAGGAGGGCTACACCTTGAGACATCACGCCAAACGGTACGATAGTAAGCGCGGCAACCGTCATGCCGATTGCCACAGTCACCCCGCCGGAGCTTTCGTTGCCTGAGCGCTTACCATAGAGAATATATCCTGCCCAACAAGCGCCAGCAACCAAGGCTAAAGCAACACCTACTGGGTCTAAACCATTGACATCGCCAAGATCTGGTAACAACAGCAAAATTCCTAAAATAGCAAATGCAACCCACAAATAATCACGTTTCCGTTTAGATGAAAATAGCGCTACGGCGAGTGGCCCGGTAAACTCTAAGGCCACACCAATGCCAATAGGGATACGTTCAATGGCATAGTAAAAGGTGATATTCATGCCGCCCAAACATAGGCCATAGACGATGAGTGGTCGCCAGTTTGTCGGTAAATGACGCCAAGGCTTGAACACCAAGCACAAAATAAGAGCTGAAAATCCTAGGCGATATGCTGTGGTGCCCTCAGGCCCAACAAATGGAAATAACTGCTTGGCAATAGAGGCTCCAGATTGGATGGTGACCATAGCGCAAAGTAGGCATAAAATCGCAATGACAAAGTCGCGGCTAAGTAGTGGCATTGAGACCCCAATAAGATAAATAACAAGCTTAAAAATGGCGATATAAGGCTAGTCTAATCGTGTCTAAATAATGGCTCAATTACTTTTGTATATTTTATGCCTTTCTTGGTTTTTGAAATGGTTATTTGTTGATTTATTTACTTTTAATTTTCAGTATTTTCTTTTTGTTATCGTTCCAATTGTGCTTACGTATTCAGGTAGTTAAGCCAAGCACTTTCATGTCTTTGCATATTTTTATGCTTTTTCGAATTAAAGTGTGCAAGCCTATCGCGGTCATTGATAAAAGGGCCTGCTCTACAAATAGTACAGTAATTATCACCCAAATAATCAGGTACTTTGAGTTTTGCTCTGATGGTATGAGATGGGTTAACAGACCAGTAATAGCTAATGCCGCTGGTGTCTTTTACATGTTTATCACGGTCGACATTGCGAATTTGATACTCTGGGAAGTGTGAAATCTCAAACTGAGACTGACCGAGGTAATATTGTTCAAGTCCGTTGATCAGGCTGCCTTCTAGATTCCACTCTATATAAGGTTTTACGTCCTTAGAGGTAATGATCCCTAGCTGAGCGCCATTTGGGTCAAGTGCATAAGCCGCTGCGTTTATTAAGAATTCTCGCAGCAATTTCCGATTGAGGCTGTTAACGCTCAAAGTCTGGTTTTGGAAGCTTTCAAGCGAGTCAAACGCAGGAATGAGAGGAAACTGAAAAATTACCGCATCAAAGGCATGCGACGGCACTTTTTGCCAACAATGTGCCTCAGTGACATCAAATTGAGTCACTACATCAATCCCTAGAGTATGTAGTTTATCAAATGCATTATCTTGATATTTATGCTTAAGTTCACCTTCACTGTCGTAAACACTGGCAGTAAGATGGGCTGGAGCAAAGTACTTTGCTAATGAATATGAGAAGCTTAAATCGCCGTCACCAACGGTAAGAATACGCCAGTTTTTATCGAGTATCATGGAACTGTCTAAATCAGTAAAACGAGGAGTTTATCAAACTAGGCAGTTATCTTGTAGCAATTGGCTCTTTTATTAGTTTAAAACCAACTAGACAAAATACACCCGCCAAAAACCAAATGCTCCCAGCCAAAATTGCAAAACTGGTGGTTTTTTCAGGGAAAACTATAGCTAGCGGCAGTGTAATTGCTCCCCTTACTAAACATAACGTTGAAATAGTAAAGATGGCAGGGCTAAGCATAGGTAATGGTTTGATCCACTTGAGGGCCGAAAGTGCGTAGGCGGCAGTGGTTAGAAATAATGCGGAGATAAAAACGGTTGCAGTAGGCGCATACCAAGTGCCTGCGATGGCGGAGTCGATAATATCTGCTGGAGCAAGTTGCGCGCGATAGCAACTAGCACCCAAATAAATACATGAAAGATGTGCAACTGCAGTAAAGATAGCAATACCCGCAAATGTTGAAAGGAAAATACAGCCTATTATCCTTTTAGTCTGGTATTGCATTGATTTCCTTTATTTATATCGGAACGGTGTAGGACCATTATTTGTCTATTATAAGCGTTTATAACTCAGCATACCTAAATGAAGAGTTCTCTTTAAGAAGTAGTTTACACGTAAAAAAATACAGAGGAATAAGTGCCCAAAATGTATACAAATAGGAAAACTCGCTGCCAAAAGCCGTCATTACACACCCAACTAAAGGCATTGCAATGCCCAGAAAGTAATAAGCTCTGCTTTTATAAAGCCAACCAAATGGAATGAAGTGAGAGCCAAAAAGAATGGCGAAGGCAAAAGGGAACCAATTTGGGACTAATTGAAATACTAAGATTAATACTGGCCAATATAAAAATTGGGCGCATGCTAACACCGTCCCTAAGTTTGATAACGGGGGGTGTTTAGCAAATGGATTGACTTTGAACATTTTTGAGATTAGGAAGGCTATTGGGAATGTACTTCCGGTTGCAAAAATCACCATGACCAAAGCTTGTCTTTGCGGCATAAAATGAATGGCTAAAGTACAAAAGCAAATTACCATTAAACCTGCAAATGGGAATCCTATCCCTTTTTTAGTTAGGTTTATTAATTCATCTCGGTTGTCCATAATATCTCCCTGAGTCAGCCTTTTGCTCTCTCTAGCCATTGGGTATTAACCTTATCGTACCTCTGAAATTCGCTTTCGGTTGCTATGTGTCTGTAAAGAACTTGCTTATCAATGCCCTAGTTGATCGAGTAAGTCCATTACTTCAACGCTGGCATGTTCCATTTGGTTAAGCTGTTTTACTGCGCCTTGAGAATCGCCTGCTTTAAACTTTTTCATTGCTTCTACACCAGCTCTATGGACTTCTTTATGCGGAGCTTCTAGGCGTTTAAACGCGTTGTGACCGCCAAACTTTTGGGCGCCATCGCCACTAAACCACTTGCCTAAGCGGCACATCGTATGATCGGCAAAGTCGCTGATATTTTTATGGCTATTGCCAATAATAACGTTGTATACGTCTCCTTTCCAAACGACATGATCGAGCTTTACTGTCTGGATAAAAGTTTGAGTGGTAGAAACCAAAATGGTGTCTTTCATTGAATCACAACAACTTACAATCCCTTCGTATTCATCGTTTAAGTGTCCAATACTGTCAGATAGCGTGATATTAGACGCTTGAATTTCTTCTACAGCACTCACGGTTGTGTGAGTTGTATCGATGATTTTTTTGACTAAATCGGAGACTTCGTTAGCGGATTCATTGGTATTGGTTGCCAGTGCGCGTACCTCATCGGCGACAACCGAAAAGCCACGGCCAGCTTCACCCGCTCGGGCTGCTTCAATAGCAGCATTAAGCGCTAGCAGATTCGTTTGATCTGAAATTTTTGAAATCGTCGTAACAAAGGTATTAATGCTATCTGCCATCTGCGATAGGCCAGAAATATTGGTGGTCATTCTGTCCATATTACCGCCGAGCTGCTCCATTCCCGTGAGTATTTTACGCAATGCGGTTTCAGATTTAGAAAAGGCGGAGTTTACTTGCTCAATTGAATGGCTTTCTTCTTCAATACTCATAAAGCTCGC
The DNA here is from genome assembly GCF_021530695.1 of Pseudoalteromonas sp. OF5H-5. Taxonomy (NCBI): domain Bacteria; kingdom Pseudomonadati; phylum Pseudomonadota; class Gammaproteobacteria; order Alteromonadales; family Pseudoalteromonadaceae; genus Pseudoalteromonas; species Pseudoalteromonas sp. OF5H-5. Next base: position 228,163 of record NZ_JAKGBF010000006.1, on the reverse strand, counting down.
AAGAACGGTTTCGCGGATCCCTTGCACTTGGCTTAACCCAGTCAATGCACACTGCAGTAGTTGATTGTCAGTATTATCATTGAGCGCAGCTTGTGAGCTTACAACTTCTTGTTTTAACGACTCATTTTCAGCAACTAATTGCGCATTCGCATGTTTTAAACTGGCAATCTCTTGTTGCGCGGCTAATAAGGCTTGTTGGGTTTCATTGTTTGTAAATAGTTTTGCAAACACGTTATTTTCCCTTGTAACTTGATATTAACGCAAGCTTAGCAATCATTGGAAAATAGTGCTACTTCTTTAGCTTTTAAAAAAGCTATAAATTTAGAGAAGTTAGCGTAGAATTGTAATTGGATTTTGGTGCGCTGAGCGTCATTGAAATTTAACCAATAAAACAGTGCTAAGTGTTATCCTCGAGCACTAGATCTGAGTGATTTACCGCGCTTATCGCCATACATATGCTCATCGGCTTCGTGGATGATGAGATCAGCTTGTTTAGCTGGGTCAACTTTGACCATTCCAATACTGACGTTAATTTTGTAATCGTGTAATCCCTTTAATAATGCCGCTCTTACTTCGTCTGTATCCGGAAGCACTGCATTAATATAGGCAATAAATTCGTCTCCCCCGATACGAAAGCTGTAATCTAAGCCAAAGTAATCTTTCATATTCTGCGTAAACTTAATCAAAACCTCGTCGCCAATATGATGGCCATAGTTGTCATTCACTTGCTTAAAATTATCTAAATCGAGGTAGAGTAGCCATTGATCATCAAAGCGATGTGTTTGCAAGCCTTCAAAACATGCGCGACGACTACCCACGCCTGTCATCGCATCATGGTCAGCTTCATACCGCATCCGCTCCTCTAACAATCTTCTTCTCTCTACTTCTTTTTTTAGCTCTGTAATGCTGGCTCTTTTATTGGTGATCATGCAGTAAAAACCAAAGCTGATGAGTAAAAAACCGATATTTTTCAAAGAAGTGTCAAAGTTAAGTAAGGGAATGGAAAAACCGTCGGTGAAATTATCAATAATATCAAGGAGTAGGCCCGCACAATACACAAGTAGGGCAATGCGTAAGAACGAATTTGCGATTTCTCTGGTGATCAAATTGAATAAAGTGAAAGAAATGCCGAACCAGAACAACTCTTCGTAGCTCTCGTATTCGTAGTGACCAATATAGTACATGTAGCCACCAAAAAAGATGATGGCTATCCATATTACTAAGGGAGGTAACGCGCGTTTGATCAAATTACTTTGGCTTCTGGTGCTTCAGTTATCTTTAGTTATAGTTAATTGAACTTCAGAAGCAAGCCACTTATGTGTTTAATTCAAGTGCTTGAGCAATCATAAATAGATGACTAACAAAAACGAGAGAAGTCAGTACTGTTCGCATTTTTTGATAGTCTTTATGATAGTCACTCCAGCGGGATGAACTGCGCTCTATAAAATATACGAGCCAATATGCGATAGCGAGATAGAGAAGCAACCATTGTGGTGCTGCAATACTAAGTAGGGGGTAAGGGATCACGACAATCACGGCCAGTATCGCTTGTTTGTAGGTTTGCTCTCCTGCACGCCATAAACTGCCGGCCATAAAAGCTAGAATCCCCAGACTGTAAAATTGAAAAGCATGAAGCACGTCACTCGATGCACCTGTCATTAGCGTCCATGCGATACAAGCCAAAAAGGGAATAAAGCCAAAGTAACCAAGTTGAATATGATTGAAGTACGGGTGCATAGTCACGCTCTGCTGTAGTTAATTGCTGGGATCATACCGTAATTATCTTATTTTTATACTCTTATGCTGAATTAGTTGATCACTTATAAGAGAGCTATCAGTTTTTCCGATTACAGTGATTCAAACAATCCATTTTATTTAATCAGCACTTCCCCTTATCTTTGTACTCAAGCCAAGGCGAACAGTAATCGCCAACATTATTTAAACTAAACAACAGTGAGGAAAGCGATGAGCACTTCATTAATCAATACTAAAATTCAACCATTCAACGCAACTGCATACCATGGTGGCGACTTCGTAGAAGTTTCTGAGCAAGACCTACTAGGTAAATGGTCAATCGTATTCTTTTACCCTGCGGATTTCACATTTGTATGTCCAACGGAGCTTGGTGACTTAGCTGACTACTACGCACAGCTACAAGAAATGGGTGTAGAAGTTTACTCTGTATCGACAGACACGCACTTCACGCATAAAGCATGGCACGATGCGTCAGACACTATTAAGAAAATTCAATTCCCAATGATTGGTGACCCGACAGGCCGTATTACTCGTAACTTCGGTGTAATGATCGAGGAAGAAGGTCTTGCACTTCGTGGTACTTTTGTTATCAACCCAGAGGGTGAAATCAAAGTTATCGAAACGCATGACCTAGGTATTGGTCGCAGTGCTAAAGAGCTAGTACGTAAAGTACAAGCTGCTCAATACATCGCATCTCACGATGGTGAAGTATGTCCAGCTTCTTGGCAGCCAGGTGAAGAAACACTCGCACCTTCACTAGATCTAGTTGGCAAAATCTAATTTGTCTGGGGAGTGCGGCATGCACTCCCATCTCAACCATCTAGATGAATCAAATTCATCGTTTTTGCGAATTTTTACTGTAGTTTCTGCAGAGGGTTACCTTATATGTTAGACAACCAAATTAAAACTCAACTACAAAGCCATTTTAGCTCTCTACAACGTCCGATTGAACTCGTCATTACCGTTGATGACAGTAAAAAATCGCAAGAGCTAAAAGGGTTAGCACAAGACTTAGCGTCATTGAGCGACAAAATTACTTTATCTGAATCAATTGAAGGTGAACGTATCCCACAAATGGTGGTGCATGGTGTTGAAACAAAGAGCGAAATTACGTTTGCTGGTGTTCCTATGGGACATGAGTTTACCAGTTTGGTACTTGCATTATTGCATTCAGGCGGTCATGCAACTAAAGCATCGGCAGACGATCTCGAACTGATCACAAATATAGATAACGCATTGAACTTTGAGGTTTACATCTCACTGAGTTGCCAAACTTGTCCGCAAGTAGTGCAGGCTTTGAATCTCATGGCGGCTGTTAACCCAAATATTACCACCACCATGATTGATGGTGCTTTGTTCCAAGAAGAAGTGGAGTCACGCAACATCATGGCCGTGCCAACCGTGTACTTAAATGGTGAGCAATTTAGCCAAGGCGCAGTGAGCCTGAACGATATACTACTCAAATTGGATAGTAAAGCTGGTGAAAAACAAGCGGCATTACTTAACGAGAAAGACGTGTTTGACGTGCTGGTTGTAGGTGGCGGCCCCGCTGGTGCATCAGCTGCTATCTATGCTGCTCGTAAAGGGTTAAATACAGGGGTAGTTGCGGAGCGTTTTGGCGGCCAAGTTGCCGATACTTTGGGTATTGAGAACTTTATTTCAGTGCAAAAAACTGAAGGCCCTAAGCTGGTTGCACAGTTAGAAGAGCATGTTAACCAGTATGGCGTTGATGTGATGAAGAACCAGCGTGCAGCGGCAATTAACAAAGGCGAAACCATTGATATCACGCTTGAAAGCGGTGCGGTATTAAGGGCCAAATCTTTAGTATTGGCTACAGGTGCACGATGGAGAAGCATGAATGTACCCGGCGAAACCGAGTACAAGGGTAGAGGCGTAGCATATTGTCCACATTGCGATGGTCCGTTATTTAAGGGGAAATCTGTCGCGGTTATTGGTGGCGGTAACTCGGGTATTGAAGCAGCTATCGACTTGGCAAATATTGTTGAACACGTCACGGTATTAGAATTTGCCGATACGCTTAGAGCTGACGAAGTGCTGATCAAAAAGGCGAAAAGCCTTGCCAACATCACCATTATTAAAAACGCACAAACCACAGAAGTAGTTGGAGATGGTAGTAAAGTAACGGGTCTTAATTACATAGACAGGGTCAGCGGTGACGCTCATTCGTTGGCACTGGCTGGCATTTTTGTACAAATTGGACTTGTACCAAATACTGAATGGTTAAAGTCGAGTGAAGTTGCTCTTAGCCGCTTTGGTGAAATCGAAATTGACAGCAAAGGTGCGACAAGTCTAGCGGGCGTTTACGCCGCAGGCGATGCAACCACCACACCGTTTAAGCAAATTATTATTGCGATGGGTGGAGGAGCGACAGCAAGCTTAGGCGCTTTTGATTATCTAATTCGGTTAGGGCAAGACGACGAGCAAGCTGCTTAATTACTCGCATTACTGGAAAGAATCATTGCAACAATACACCCATGCAATGCTCCCAAGCCACACTCTAGCAGTGTGGCTTTTTTTGCTTTGATTTCGAAGATTCATCGCTGCGTAAAGCAGCTCCTACTCTAACGTGTAGAATACGCTGTGGGAGACGATTTACCCGGCGAGAGGTTACTAGCCTAGCTGAGTGGATTATCTTCCGGTGAAGAAACACAAGATCGTTGCGTAAAACAGTTCCTTCAGTCCTACTCGCTACCAACGCGTTGTAATGGCGCTGCCGATATAAACTGCTCAAAATGTTCACACCAAATAATAGCGCTCTGAAACTGGGCCAGATCGACTTGGCGATATTTACGCTGCACGAACTGCGAAAATTGGTTTATGTTAGCAATTTCCACCATGGTGTGTTTTTGTACTTTAAAGTCGGCTTCTGTCTCTATAAAGGTTTTGGCGAGGTAAAGCCGATAGTCTGGTCCTGGGGCTATCTCGCCCACAAATGCAATGTGGTTATCCGTAAAATAAATCTCACCGGTGGCGTAGTGCAACGCGTCTGAATCTTTAAGCTCCTTTTTGAATTGGCCTTTGTATGTTGCGGCTTTACTGATTGCCAGTATTTCTGTGTAGCTAGCCGCCGGAGGTTGCGTCATTATCGGTAAAGTGTACACACCCATAATAAATCCTGTGATAAACACTACAATGAGCAATAGTAACGTAAATAGCGTCCGCAAAATCATTTCCAAGTAAGCAGTAAAGTCAAAGTATAGCCAAATTATAAGGCTCTAGCAGGAAAATCGACTGCGTAAAAAGGGTTGTTTTTAATTTTTTTGATAAGAACAAAGTGTTCTTATTAAATGTAATTTAGTACCCAATGTAGATAAAACTTTACACAGAGTAGCGCTTTCTGATTGTTAATTATTAGGGAATAAAGTATTTCAATTGTTTTGATTATTATAATAGTCAGAGTAAACAGGTATTTAGGCCTGAATTATGGCGTAAAGGTGTTTTTTAATCTAACTATAAAGTATTGAATGTAATTAATAATCTCATCTATTGTTATTGATTTTCGCTTGGGTAAAATGCCTCGAATTCGAGTTGATGCTCACAACAAAATTAACTTGGATACTTTTTTGTTACAAAAATGAAGGCGAGCATGCCATGGACGTGCAATAGCTTATTAGTTGTTAAAAAATGACAGCGTTGTTTTTTACTGCCGAAGTACAGTGGCGTGACCAAGATAAGTTGTGTTTATCAACGAGTAAAATCTTAGTGCGCTGGGCAAGACTGAATTTCGTGTGATAAGCAACAATAGATTCTCGCTCATTCTAATCTTAATCGAAGTGGCGGCGGTCACTTCTCTAATACGAGTAGAAGAAAATGAAAAACTCTATGTTAACAGTCAGTATTGCCATGGCACTTGGCATGGCAGCATCGAACGCATTTGCACATGGTTATATGGATAGTCCAAAGGCAAGGCAAGCTATTTGTGAGGAGCAGGGCGGATTTTGGTGGCCAAAAGATGGAAGCAATATCCCGAACGCGGCATGTCGAGCGGCCTACCTAGTGTCTGAGCATGTGCAGTTTATTCAAAAGCATGAGTTTGCAGCGAATGTTTCTGACTATTTTAATCTGCAAGCGGTACAAGCTACTGTTCCTGACGGACAACTTTGTGCGGGTGGCGACAGAAACAAAGCGGGTATGAATATCGCATCGAGTGAGTGGCAAAGAACAGCGATAACGCCAGATGCTCAAAACCAAATTAAAGTGAGATTTCGTGCAACAACGCCTCACAACCCTAGTTTTTGGCAGTTTTATCTCACCAAACCGGAGGCGGATATTCAGTCAGCGCCCCTAGCGTGGCAAGATTTAGAGTTAGTGCAAGAGTATGGCAATGTAGACTTCTTCGTCGCACCAGACGGTAAGCGCTATTATGAAATGCAGGTTGCGGTGCCAAGTAAATTTAGCGGAGATGCTATCTTGTATACGCGCTGGCAGCGTGATGATGTTGTAGGTGAAGGCTTTTACAATTGTAGTGACGTCACTATAGTGCGTGATACTACACCGACTGAGCCGGTAAGTTGGACGTCTGCTGGGTTCTTTATTAAACCCGGTCAACAAGTCAATGTAGGCGATACGGTATGGTTACGCGTGTTTGATGGTGATGGTCAAGAGTTGGTACAAGAAAAACTGTCGATAACACAAAGCAATATCAATCAATGGACTGCGCAATTTGCTAGCACACTAAATAATAATCATGCGAATACGCTGCAAATTGGCGTACAACAAAGTGACGGCAATATTGTATTTGATGCTGCGCAACTCGCTGCTAATCAGCTGTTTGTAAGTTTTCCCCAGTACACTTTTAACCTTTCAATTCTAGCTAAGCCACAAAACCGCGCCCCTGTGGTTCATACCCCCGCCGATATCACGCTAAAAGAAGGCTCAAGCTCATCACTTCATGTTCATGCGTTTGATGATGACAAAGATCCACTCACCTTTGCATGGCAGATCCCTGTGCCATTGAGTTATAGCGGTAGCGGTGCAACTATCACGTTGGCTGCGCCTGAGGTTCAGCAAAATACCGACTATCAGGGGCAAGTCACCGTTTCTGATGGCACGTTTGAAAAAACCGTTAGCTTTACCATCACAGTGACTAACCAAACCGCACCACCAAGTGGTGACACATGGCGTGCCGATCAAGTTTATACCGCTGGCGATACCGCAGTGTATCAGGGCAAAAGCTATCGCGCTAAATGGTGGGTAAAAGGCCAAAAGCCCGATCAAAGTGATGCGTGGGAGCTGGTAGATAAGTCTGATGGCAGTAACTCATGGAGTGCTAATAAGGCATACACTGGCGGCGACAAAGTGAGTTATCAAGGCGTTGAATATCAGGCGCGCTGGTGGACGCGCGGTCAGCAACCAGACACTAACTCTGTGTGGCGTAAGCTTTAATGTAAAGCACCTCTAACAAAGCACTGGCAGATATCGCTGCCAGTGAGATCAAGTTTTCAATGAGTTACATCATCTAACACTGAGCAAAATGTTACATCAGCTGTTGTGGTTTGATTTCAATATTAGCACTATCAGAGCTTACCCATACTTCGCCATCTTGAATGGTAATAGTGAGCTTGATACTACGATCTGCTAACTGAGCTAAAGCCTGAGTCGCGCTATAGTCCAAGCTGAAAATGCTCAGATTCTTAAAGTCGTATAATTTAGGCTGGTGTTTTTGCCACCAAATCGCCTGATTATTTTCGCCATAAGTATAGAGGACCACTTGCTTTGATTTATTACACGCTTTCTTAAGGCGCTTTTCGTCAGGCAGTCCTAGTTCAATCCAAAGCTCAATCTCTTCGCTGTAATTCTTAACCCATAGTTCAGGTTCATCATCAGCGCATAAGCCTTTAGTAAACTCAAGTCCCTCACACGCATTCAGTGCATAGGCAAGTAAACGGATCATTAACCGTTGTTCGTTTTCAGAAGGGTGTTGAGCTAGCGTTAAATTAAAGTCTTGGTAAACATGTCTGTCCATATCACTGAGTGATAGTTGGGCTTTAATGATGGTGGATTTGAGCGCCATAAATTTGCTTAAAAAATTTTTGCGCTAGTATAGCGGGTTGAAATAACAATTTACAGAAGGCTATTGTGGAAATGAAACACAGCCTCGCAATGAGACTGTGCTTATTTGAATTGCTTAACGCCCTAGCAGCTAATTGCAGTTATTTGAGATATCCAAATATTGGGCAAAGACTCTTTTAGTTTGCTTACTTGAGCACAGTCGATATTTGGGTTTCCATATATACTTAAATACTTCAGATTGGTCAAATTGAATAGCGGCGACAGATCTGAAATGTTGGTATAGTTCAACTTTAAGCGGGTAAGTTCGGTGTAATCTTTAAGTGAACCATAGTTTGTCAGCTTGGTATTATCCAAGTCCAAATAAGTTAAGGTAGTAGGCAAGCCAAAAAGCGCGAAGTCATATACGGTTTGGCTATTTGTATTTAACTCAAAGGAGGTCAATGATTGAGGCAGTGTAGCTTTAGCCGTTAGTTCACCCGTGAGGCTATAGATATCTAGACTCTGTAAGGTGTGGAGCTGAGCTAAGCTAGGATCACGTAACAACGAACTGTCAACTGAGCCACTTAGTGTTAAAGCCTTAATTGCTTCAAACTGTGTAATTCCATTTAATGATTCAATTGCTGAGCCATCGCAAGAGAGTGAGGTATTACGGACAGCATCTTGATACCTCTGATCTACAATACACTGTTTAAGTGCCGCATCTGTAATTAAGCTCAAATCGACCGGCTTCATAATACAGTTAGAGTTAGAAAGATTTGTTGTTACACCATCGAGAGATTTTAATAGCTCCTGATCATTACAATAAATGGCACTACTTTTTATTTCAAGTCTTTCCAGAGTGTTTAAACTGGCAAGCATGTCAGCTCTAAAAAACTCGGAAAAGTTGCCTAATGTTAATGACTTAAGTTTAGTTAATGATGCTACCTCTGAGATATCAGTCGCCTGAGAATAGTCAATAAAGAGAGTTTCTAAGTTTTCAAATTGAGATACATGGGTGATATCTTCTAGTTCTGTAAAGCCGCCGAGCTTTAACGATTTTAGGCTCGTGTTTATACCTAAAGAGTCAAGAGTTGTGATTTTTGTTTCATTACTATAATGGTATTCTTTTAATAACTCAGCTGATTCGAGCGCAGGAAAGTTAGCCAAGTTGACCATGTTTGAATATCGGTTACTTTTTACGTTTAATGTCTTTAAGTTCGGTAACGTTGCCTCATTTGAAGCCTCAAATAAACTAACTTCTAGGTTAAGTGTTTCTAATGCTTGCATTTTACTTAACGTATCTAGTGCAAAGTTTGAGTAATCGCTGTAGACGGTGAGGTTGCGCATATTTTCAAGCTCAGATAATGCGCTAAAATCCGCGCTACTATCCAATTCATGAATGTACAATTCGGTTAGGCTTGGTGTGAAACTTAGCCAGCCTAGATCATTAACGTTACGTAACTGATCGAGCTTCAATGATGTTAACTTCTGCATCGCTTGTAAAAAGCTAAGAGAAGAAAGGTTTAACCTCTCCAAAGACAAGGATTGAAGTTCCGTAAAAGTTGATAGCTCGCCGGCGTTATCAACGCTTAAATTGTTCAATGACAAAGATGTCAGCTTCGTATTACCACTGATGTCCGCGATATCAAACTCAGCATCACTATAATAACGACTAAGGCCTAGTTTTTCCAACTCACTAAACTTTTCTAAGAATGAGAAATCTTCAATCTGCGTTCTGTTGAGTACGAGTGTTGTCAGATTTGTTTTAGTTTCTATTGCCGTTGAGTCAGCGGCTTCAATATTATCAAGTGTTAATGCTGTGAGGTTAGGTATAGAGTTTAAAAATGACAGTGAGTCCAGATCGTATATATATGTCAAAGATAAACTTTGCAAGTTACTAAAGCGTTTTAGAGTATTTTTATCATCAATGTTTAGAGTACGTAAAGCCAAACGAGTGAGCTTATCACTTGGAAGTTGACTAAGCTTTATAGTTTCATATTGGTTACTTTCGTTGTCTATTTCAAGCGTATGAAGCTGTGCAAAGCCTGATAAATCTAACAAAGAAAAATCTAGGCGCTTACTATAATTATTACTTTCTTGGGCTTCAACAATAGACAACGACTCAAGTGTATTGAGCTTACTAATTTGTTCTAAATGTGCATCATTATTTGAGCTGTTCTGGACTGCGGCAAACGCGTTATCGAGCTTTAACGCGGTGAGCGTAGAAATTTGAGCTAATTCTTCGAGATTATCCAATTCTGCGTTTTTAATAGATACCGTAGATAAACCACTAATACCAGAGAGCCCTGCTAATGTTGCAATTGGGTAGTCTTTACAGTCAACAACTGAAATACCTACGTCTTGATGTGTATCTGATAAACATTGCGCTAGCGCTGCGTCTGAAATCGTTAAGCTTGAAAGTGGAGCGTAAGCATTTAGGTTGACAGTTAATTCTTGTGAGCTTGCGCTTCCTTTATCGTCTGTCGCAGTTAACTTAAAAGTTAACGTGGTCGCTTCATTGATGTCAGGTGCACGAAATTCGAGCGTTTCGTTATTATCGTTGATCAGCTCGACAGTTGTTCCTGCCGTTTGCTCCCACAGCAAAGTTTCAATCGCACCATCTTCATCTGTTAAGGTGGCAACGGCTGTGATTGAGTCTCTTTCCATTGCTGTAATTGGTGCCATGCTTGCAATTACAGGGGCTTTGTTAGTAGGTGTGATTGGTTTGTCACTTCCAGTATCATTGCTGTCGCTGCCACTTCCACCGCCACATGCGACTAAAGTTGATGCAAGCAATGAAGTTACGATTCCTTTGTATATAGCGCTTTTGATCATCTTGATATCTTGTTTTATTGAATAGTCAGAAAGCGCAGAAGTGTACTTTATTTAGATACTAGTTTCCAATAATTACACATGGTTTCTAGCAATGGTATAGCTCTGTGCTCTAGATATGGACTTTAAAAACGAAAAATCAATAGACTAAAAGGAAGCAGTACATTTTGCTAGAGCCATTATAACTCATTGATAATTAAAACGAGAAGCGAGGCTATATAGCCTCATTGGTTGGAGAACAAAATAATAAGGACGAGTGAATAACGGAATAAGCGTGTTGTTTAATCAACGTTTGCGATTGCCGATTCAATGCGGTTCTCGCATAGAGTCGTGCCAGGCAGAGTCGCACAGTATTCGCCAGCTTGCTCGAGCCCAATGCGCTGAGAATTGCGAGCTGTAATACGAGCTGTAAGCTGTTCGATTTCAAGCGGGTCTTCAGACACAGCTTTAAATGCACTCAACCTTTCTATTTCGTCATACACTAAATCTTGATAACTTCTGAGTCTGGCGGACAGTGCAATATAGCGGTTAGGTATTGCTGTTTGACCAGCATAGGCGAGATCATAATGGCCAGAATCCTCATAGCTTTCGACTTCGTACTTTAAAACGTTTAAATGTTCGTCTTTAAGGTCGTCGACATAATCACCACCGTCTAGTAAGTAGCTAAATAGATTGTCGGCATATGTAATACAGGGAGTTAGGTTATCTGTTTTGCAGTGCATGGTGCCATTTTTACTGAGTCTAGCGAGTTCCGGCGTCATACCTCCATCGGTATTCACCTGAATCGTATAGACGGCATCTTTGGTTGCCTCTTGAAATACTTTGGTTTTAGTAAAAGTTTTACTGAAAAATAGAAACTTCACTTTGATTTTGGTCTGAAACCATTCGTATTTTGTGCGATCTTTAAAATGGAGCTTTGCGGTAATATAGATACGAGAACCAAGTTTGATATTGTGAATAAAGCTATCACCACAGCGGTTTCTTACCTGAGTTGGATCTGTACTGAGCAGCTCGACAAAAGCGGGTTTGGTGGTTCGATTTTCAAAGTTATAACTTCCTTTTTCATAGGTTAACTCGACCGCTGAGGCAGCTGAATTTCTATTTTTGGTTACTTTCCTGCGCATGGAAAACTTGGCTGAGCCACCAAAAATAACTAAGTTGATACCAGCCTTTACACTACCTGTAATAGTATTGATCATGGTGTCGGAGTCAAAATCGCCACGATAAGCCAAGTCGCCCATGCTACCACCTTGAAATTGCCACTGACCATCGAGGCACGATTCAAGCGGTATGCCTAATTCCTGTTCAAATCCCTGTCCGAGTTGTTCATGCTCAGTATTTAAAGAGTAATAGGTATGTGCATTTGTATAGAAGCTTAACAGGCCACAGAGCACTATTAATATGGTTCTTAAGTGCATACATAAATTCCTGTAGATGGTTTACTGTGGAAAAGACGTGGAAGTAATAATTCAATATTCTACTGTTTATTACTTGCCACGCCTCAATTGGACTAATTGAGTCTTAGTGTTTTTACGACACACTAATTTTCAAAAGCGGTTCCATAAGTTGGCAGGGCTGATTTACATGGTAGCCAAACCATCACGCCCGCAGCAGGGTCATTTGCATCAACAAAAGAAGGCGCCCAGCCCAACTGTCTAAACCCAAGTGATACATGATTTTCTTCAACCCCAAAGTTTGCTGTTGCTTCTCGGGCATTTTCACATTTGAAGTATTGCGTCATGTTATCAGCTGGTATATTCAGATCGGCAAGCGTGTAGTTTTGTATGCAGCCGACGCCACTACCACTACAGGTATTTAGGTAATCGTTCCACGCATCTGTACAAGCTGTACCATAAGGATTATCGCGACAAACTCGAGCATATTGCTCATAAATCCATGCATTGTTGTAAGCCGCTTCTTGTACACCTTCTGCTTTTTGACGTTGTACATCCGTCATCCAACTAGCGTATTGCGCAAGTACACCACGCGCACGGTGTTCATGATTAACCGACTTTTTGAATTGATCTTCAAGCCATAAAGTACGGTAAGTGGTTTCAAAGCGAATATCTTTATTACCTGAATCTAAACGACGTACATCTTGTGAGCTGATCTCGTAAGGCGTAGCCTTGTAACGCACTACGTTGTAATCAGATAATGCATTAAACTGATTACCAAAATCGTTCTTCGCATAGTTCACTGCTTGCTCAAATAAAGTAAAGCAAGGCTCGTAGTTATCGAGCGAACAAGTGATAATATTGTTAGGGATTATGCTGAGAAGCTGTTTAGGATCACCGCCTTTTTGTAAGGCTCTGACGGTAATGCGCACACTTTTCTTAAGGTCTTCGTCGATATAATTAAGCTTACCATCGACGCTAATACCAATATTACCAGCACCGTAACTTACCCCTAAGTAACCACCAATCTCACTTTTGTGCTGCTCACTTAAGTATTCAATTTTCATGTTAATGAGTAGCTGTGCACCGTATTCAATCTCACTGATAAATCCATCGCCAGCCATGCTCATTAGCTTACTTTGGTACTCATTTGCTAGCGTATTACCTGACGGAGTCAAGGTGTAACCAATGTTGGCATCCGCTGGCATAAGTACACGTTTTTTCGGTGTTAATGATGCTTGGAAAGTATAAGTATTAGAAAATTCAGTCGAGGACATCTCTTTGGCTAAGTGACCGCCAGCTTTCACACGAATGACTGGAAAGCCAACATCAACATCAACATTACCATTGAGTTGACGGAGCACTTCGTCATAGCTGCCATTGTTTACTAGTTCAAATTGCACACGGGTATTACCGAGAGTTTCAACAGTTTCCCCTGCGACAGTTTGAACATTCAAAAAGCGCTTTTGGTCACTGTTATAAGCCGTACCTAGTACAATGTGATCGTTCATCAATCCAGGGATTTCGCTCTGAAAAGTATTTACATTCTGTGCTTTTTGCATTAATTCCGCTTCTTTCACAAAATTGGAATCTGCGAATGCGAAAGATGTAGTGCCGGCAATAAGTGCCGCGATAGTCTGTTTGTATAAGTTCATGTTGCCACCTATTACTTCACGTAAAGGAGGTAATCTTCTACCTCTCCGGAGTCTACTTCTTTACATGCGTCATTGCTGCCACCCAAGTAATCCATAGTGACGCGCATTTTCGTCATGCCCTTTTTGGCGCCCGTTGGCGGTGTAATTTCTACCTGAACTGCTTGCTCAGAAACACCAGCAAATAAGGTTTCTTTTGTATCGTTAAAATCACCATCTTGGTTCCAGTCAATAAACACATGCCAAGTCTCTGGATATGTTTCTGCACTACTAAATCCTGGAGTTAACGTTAACTGGTAGCTTTTATCTGCATATATTTTCGCGGTATCGCCGACATAGTTACTGTAAAAGGTGTTGCTACTGGTATTTTCAATATTTGAAAATTTAACCGATTTGATAAACTCATAAGCACGTTCACGAGACTTCGTGGTGCAATAATTCGGTATTGCAGGTGTGATCATTACAGCACTGATCCGGTAATCAGACGGGATTTGCAAACAAGATGTCGTTGGCGATTTCCCCGCAAACCAATTCTTTGGATTCGCATTGTCTTCATCTCCAAAGGTAAGGTATTTCGCATCAGTCCTGAGGGTACTATTCTTGTATAGCATTACTTTTTTAAGATTTGCTATTTTCTCATCATTTGGAATGGGAGTAGTGGGATCAAAGATATTATCAGAGACTTCAACCAATAGTCCTGGGTAGCACTTTTCCAACCATTGAAAGCGTCCTAGCGCTTGTTGTGGCGTAAGTACATCTCGAGATTCAAATAAAGTCGTATTTGCCTGCGCTGATGGTGTAATTGTGGCAGCAAAGGAGGCAATTAATGTGCTGGTTAGCATGACTTTTAACATAGTCTTATTCCTTATAATTCTAGCCATTTACGGTCATACTGATGAACGCGGCCACGAGTCTGTAACTCTCTATCGCGGCAGTAATTACCAATTGGATTACGCTTACAGTAGTCAACGGCGTCCGCCAGAATAAATGAGTTAAAGAGTGCATTATCGCGAATAGTTTCTAATGCAGTTCGATGTGAGTTATTCAACTCACTGGCATAGTAATTGAGTAGGTTATCGGCACGACGATTGTCGAGAATTGCTTGCACCCAATCATCGCTCATGTTTTTGAGCGCCAATTTAGTTAGGATGCTTTTGGCAGGATAGACATCATCAGGTACTAACGGGGATAGACTTGGCCCTGAGTCAGTATAACTTTGTGTCAAGACTCGACCGACATTGTATTTATCTAAGGTATCAAACTGAGTTACGTAGTTAGTTTTGATGTAATCGATACTGTTTTTAAATACATCAAAGCATGGTGTTGGGTTTTCCATCGTACAGTTGACGAGTTGATTAGGGATCACCTTCAAAAGTTCAGTCGGATCACCACCAAGTTGTAGCGCAGAAACGGTAATTTTGATGTTACGCTTCACATCTTCGTCTACTTTTTGCAGTTTACCACTGACACTGACTTTACCCGCCCAGTCTACACCAAGCTGACCACCCCATTTGACTTTGTCTTCGTCATTTTTATATTGAAACTTGAGATTGATCATAACTTGAGAGCCGTACTCAATCGCAGATACAAACTCATTACCAATATTATTGAATTTATCTCCAGGGTTAGCATTGACCAAATCAAGCGCCGCTTGTGTTGGCTTAAATCCTGTCTGAGGATCCGCAACTAACAGCCGTTTTTTCGGTTTTAAGGAGAGAAATAGGGTGTAAGTGCCGGTGTAGTTATCTGCGGCGTTTTGTTTTGCGTAGCTTGCGCCAACCCCAACTTTTATGACAGGAACATCAAGTGCAGCGCCTAAGTTACCATCTAGCATGCTAGATAGTTGGCTATAGCTCATATCTACACCGACTACAAAATCCATTTCGGTATTACCATAGGTTTCATCAACTCGACCAAGTACACTTTGCAGTGCATAAAAGCCTTCTTTTTCGCTATGGTAAGCAGTACCGAGTGTCACTGAGTCTAAATCAGAATTATTTGCTTGGGTAGTGAACTCTGGATTAGCAACTTGACCCGCAGTAGCTGAAAAACTGCAGGCAAAAAGTCCCACTACCCCCATGGCACGTGCCAATGGAGAATATATAAATTTCATGTTGAATTCCTTACTGAGAAGTATGGCCCCTCAATAGGAGAGGCCAGATGCAGCGATTAGTTCAGGCTGTTGATGTAGTCTGTTTTCCACTTTTCAGGAAGACGTTGAAGAATCTCTTCTTCTGACATGCGTAAGTCCTGATCTTTGTAGTTGAACTCATCTTGTGTAGCAAGATCGCCTACCGCCATACCATTGGCAAACATGGCAAAATTACGAGACTCAGCTAGTTTAGAATCTGCTGTTGGAGCAAGTTTTAGGTTATAAATCTTGTCGCGATACTTCTCTTTGGTCACGCTAGTAACCAGCACTGACCCATCCTCAGTTAAGATACGGTCACCAACTTTTAGTTCTTTCGCCCAAATAATTCCTTTATTTGACGTTGAAATTGGGTGAGTTTCAGTAGTTAAGATATAAGAGCCATCGGCGCCTTTTACGCGATACATCTTGATAGCTTCAATCCCAACCGACACATCAATAACTTGCATTGGTTCTTTAACTTGGGTATTCGAAGCAAGTGCACCTAATACCAAATCGCCTTTCGCAATGTCTTCAATAGCAACTTGTTTTCCATCGGCCATGGTGATCATTGTGCCCGTTGCTAGACAGCTGTACCCTAGCTTCATCATAGGCAATACTTCACTATAGAAGTTACCAAAACGTGTTGATGTTTCTGAGGTTAGTGAAACTTGGAATGCAACGGCGCCACCACGTCCTTTCTTAAAGTACGGATAACCTTTCACAGCAAAGGTCATATACCAGTTTGCTTCAGCGATATTAGAGAACAGTTTAGCATTACCAAAACGCCCTTCTGAACGTGGAATATTCCAGCGAATAATCGACTCTTGGTTTACTGTATCAACTTCAAACTCCAAGTAATCTGAAAATTGCTTAACGGCGTTTTCGAGTCCTTTGTAGCTTTGCTTTGTCGCGCCGCCATAGATACCTTCTTGTAGATAGATATTCGTTGGTTCATCTATACCGTTTGGTAAATCGCCCACAGTTGGATAGATTTCAGTGATCTCGTGAGGAACGCGTAATTCGCCATTGAATGGAATATTTACATCGGTAATTTCATTCGGTTCACGGTATTGATCTGCTGCGTAGTCACAGTCAGTGTGACTACGGTTTAAACAGATCTTAATAACAGCGTCGTTGTTCTTATCGATAGGCGCAGTCGCATTGTATTTCGGACGTGTATCCAATGATGAGCTGATCCCTACGCTAAGTGCAGAAGCCTCACCTTTTGCAACTGGTGAAGTAGAGCCATACAGCGCTTCAAAGTGTTCCCATGAGAATGGGTATTCAGTGTACTTCATCGTCGTGCTGATAGTGCCATCTTCTTGCTCAAGTTCAACGTATGAACTGGCGTAAATGGTATCTAGGTCGGGAAAGTTTGCTTTCAATGACTTTAGTGAAATAGTCGAAGTTGCAAGCGTGTCTTTACCATCTAATACATTAAATGTAGAACCTAAAGGCGCAAGCTGATTGCCGTTTGCATCTTCTAATAATAAGTCGATGTAGGTCGCTTTTGTGCCGCCAAAACGAGAGCTTTTCGCACGTACAATCAGGTATGGTTCATTAGTATCTGATGAAATGGCTAGGTTCATATCTAAGAAGAAATGCGCTTCTTTAATGATATCCACATCCGTTTCGCTAACAGGTGGTACTGCGGACGTTGTGATGTTCATTTTTGCTGATAAGTGCTGTCCTTTTGCTACGTCTAGTGTTTTGTGTAGCTGTGGGAATTCACTCTCAATACGATTTGCCTTCATTAATCGAGACTTTGCTAATTGATAGTGCTGCGGGTTGGACATATCGAGTTTACGGATCCCGAATTGATCCGGTTGAGTTACCGCGGTGCCTTGTATCGCTGCTGGTTCAGACTTTTGCTTCGATGCAGAGGTGGCTTGTTGATCAACACTGTTGCTAGCAGCTACTGCGTTACTGACTGCTAACGCGATTGCAAGCGGCATGAGCACCTTTTTGTTTAGTTTTTTCATGTTATTTTCCTTAATTCTTATAGATTTCTACAAGGTAGTCTTCAATTTCTCCGCTCCCCGAGGTTGCGGCACTGCTATAGTCAGAGCAAGGATCGATACTGTTTACTCTGCTAAATCCGTAATACTGCAAAATTCTCATACGAGTCGTCGTGACAGGTTGTGACAACTTATTACTTGGAATGCTAAATTCACCTTCAACATAACCTTTGCCGTAGTCTTGGTTAGTTTGGTCGAAGTCCATTACTAAAAGTTCTGATTTGTTGTTTCTCCAGTCACCATCACCAAATTGACCATCATTGTTTAAATCAATCCAAATATGATAATTTTCAGCGAATGTTTCTGTGCCAGCATAGCCAGCTTCAATACGATAGGTATTATTCTGTGTGGCATAGAGTTTGATTGGATTGTTAGGATTAACAACACCAGACTGCTGCGCATTGCTAAACGGACCATCTTGATTGAAAGTCACACTGCTGATGTGTTCATAATCAGTGATACCTACAGCTGTGCAGTATTCAACGGGCTGAGTGGCCTTTAGTTCTAACACCATATTCTTGGTACCAGTGACTCGTTCTCCTCGATCATGCCACCAAGGTTTGTCATAACTGATAGTCAAGCTTGCGGTATAGGTTCCAGCTGCTTGATAGGTATGAACTGTATCTTGGCCGAAACTATCATTCTGATTGTGCGTTGATCCGTCTCCGAAATCCCATACTAAAGTGACATTAGGATTCCAAGCGGCATTGTCAGGTTTTGCGGTGGTGTTATTAAAGCTGACCTTAAACGTACCGTCTGCTTGCTCGGCTACCGTGTAGCTCACTTCAGGAATAAAGCTTGTCTCGCCAATTTTTACCGTTTCACTGGCCGATTGTGTACCATCAACATGGTTAACTGTGAGTGTAATAGTGTATTCACCATCAGCTTGGTAGGTGTGCTGAGTGTCTCTTACCGAGGACGTGGTACCATCACCAAATTGCCACTGTATGGTGCTACCTTGAGGGATAACACTTTGGTTTGTGTCTACATAAACAGTGCTACCGGATTTACGAGGTGTGAATCTTGCGGTGATAGTTGTGTTAAACTGAACCTGTTTGTTCCAATTTCCTATGACTTTGTTGAATCTGTCATATGCTTTTAGCTCGACCGTATAGCTTCCAGCTTGCGCATATTGATGAGTAGGTGATTTTTTACTACTGGTTGAGCCATCTCCAAATTCCCATTTCCAACGCTTAACACGTGCATCAACCGTGTTGTTATCAAAACTCATTTGATTAACACCTTGGTTGGCGGTGATTCTCAAATCAACAGGGTCATTGTTTTCAGTGAGTTTAACTGTGTAGTCTTCGACTTCGCCCCAGGACATATCTCCGCATGCAGACTTCACTAAACCAAATGACACCATAGTACGAAGGCGGTAGCTTTGATTTAACTCACCACTCAATGAGATGTCGCCAGCCAATTGCGTCTTACTGCTTCCAAAGAGTACAAGTTCCTCAGTCTTATGGAATAAGCCATCGTTGTCTTTATCTAACCAGACATAAAAATTCTTTGTTTTGTCTTGAGTATCTGGGTGTGGCGCTGCGGTCAGCGTTACATTGAGTGCTTTACCGTCTTTTACTTCGACGACATCATATGAGTAATCACTGTAATTGCTTGAGGTGGAATCATTTTTGTAACTATTTAACGAAACTGATGATAGGTAATATTTACTGTGATTGATGCCTTGTGCCGGACAATAGTCATCAAATACTTCAATGGGTAGTACAAATGTATCGGACTGGCCAGAAGGTGCGATGGCGGTCAGCTCAACGTTGTATTTGCCTGCGGTAGTGAAATTATGTTTGGGCTCAAAGGCGCTGTTTTGTGCACTTCCATCACCAAAGTTCCACTGCCATTGCCAGCCTTCGCTATTACTCGCCGAGACTTGCTGGCCATCACTACGGGTTAAGTTTTTAAAGTCAAAAGCTAAGAATTGGCGATCAAAACCAAGTTCGCTCTCAAGTCCACGGTCTACCTTTAAACTTATACCGACTTGTGCAAATGCCTTACGTACGTGGTTTTGTAATTCAGTGGCTTGCCAGTTACTACCATCTTGCTTTGTAACCCCATCTTGAGTCAGCTGATCAGTCACTGTGTGGGTTTGTCGCATTACACAATCTGCACCAGTAAGATAAGTACTATTGCTGGTCCAGCAATTTTTATTTGCGTTAGCAAATAGAATGAAGGAGTATTTTGTATTCCAAGGAGAGGGGTCACTATCTAAGTCAGCAGTAGTAAGATAGTAAAAAGCTTTGTTAAACACCCCAGCGCCATGGTGGGAAGTGACTGAGTCGTCATAGTCATCAACATGATCGATTGAGTTTCCATCTAGCGTCGGAGTTTCAAAATAACGTAGAGCATCATCTAGGCGGAATGTTTCGTGATTGCTTTTCCAGTCATTCGATCCAGAGTAAAAAAATTCAGCTGCCTCACCAGCCATATCGGAAAACGCTTCGTTGATAGCACGAGCCTGACCTGTCAACATTGACTTTGGTGTACTTGAGCCATACTCCTCAGTAAAACCATGGGCGATTTCATGGGCGACAACATCTAAGGAAACCATAGGGTAAAAGAGGTAGTCCCCATCACCAAAATAGACCTCGCCGTTTTCATAAAATGCCTGATCCATATTCAGACCATAATGGACATTCTGAATTATCTTTTTATTATAGTAGGGCTTATGTCCCAGATATGCTTCGAACATTAAACTCGTTGTTTGTCCGTGATGATGGGCATCATTCAAAGCAGAGCGAGCTCCGTGATATTCTTTATAATCATTACGAGTTGAATCTGAGCAGTTATAGCTATAAGGCGTATTAACTTGCGCTGTGCCGTGATTGTAGTTTCTGGTCTCAACGTTCTTTGCATCAAATAAGCAGCTAGTTTGCTGAGCATCGGTTTCCATTGCGACGACAAAGGTCTTTGGTGGGTAGGAAACATAATCAGCTTGTTGGTAATCTGGACGTGCAATCTTGTCATTGCCAGATGGACCGCTTCCACCTTCATACACAACCCGCTGCAATACATCGGATTGGTTGATAAGCTCGTTTGTTGTTAAATCGACAAAGGAGATGATCCTTTGAGGCTTAAAAGGAGCAGAGTTAAAATCGGTGAAAAAGGTAAGTTTAGCTGCATGTCGAGCTTTACCGCGATCATCTATATAAATAACTTCTTCTGTTGATTTACGTCGAAAAACTCTAGGGCGTTCACTGGCAAATTGCGAGATGATTGAATCTAATGCTGCGTTAAGTTGGTCATCAGATGCTGGAGTTAGTGCAGGTAAATCTTTAGCAACGTCTACAATGAGATCGCCATAAACTTGCTCAACTACGCCATTTTCGTCCGTAAGCACAACAAGGTCGTGATTCCAGATAGGTATATTTTGGTATTTTTGAGTTATGGTATGGCTTTGCCTAGTTTGATCTACTTGGCTTTGATGAAATGTAAGTGTGTGACCTGTGTATTGCGCAGCAAATGTTTTAAGCGCGAGTAGATAGTTTTGATTAGAATCATCACCAAATGTGGATTGTTTTTGTTGTAAAGTAGACGCAATTTTCTGCGTGTCATTGAATAAAGAGACGCGTTCAGCGCCGTGACAATACATACTTATCGCAGATGCTAAAACGCACAGAGACTTTAACCCTTGCATGTTAACTCCATAATTATTTTGAAGATTCCTTCCCACTAAAACGCAACTACTCAGTACATGAGATAAAAGAGCGAATGAGTGCGGCTGATTATTAGTGCTATTACTTTGAGCACAAACTCTAAGGTAATAAAGAATTTCAAATAAATAAATAACAAAAAATAAACAAAATTATAACTTTATGTTTTCGCTGGGAATTTAGGGAGCGATTTTGTTTTTTGTTATTTTTATCTAACTAATTATTATTATTGAATAAATCTAAATTCTTTGGGGCCTGAGAAAGACGTAAGAAAAGCTCACACGCTAGAGGAAGTAATTATCATTTTGTAATTTAAAGTAAATTTAAATGCTGGTGGGGTTACTGCTCGTTTCTTTATTGGGAACCTTTGCGCACTATTGATGAAATAAAAAGGATAAGAAGTGTTGTTTTAGGTTGCTTGATTAAAGAGGAAATTGCTCTGGTAAAAAGTACCTAGTGACTTTGCAAAAGCTAGGTACTTTTTGTGATTTTTTATTGGACGGTTACATTGATGTAGTTAGTTACAAAGGGCACTATTTCTATGGTTCCGGTCGCATAGACTTTTTTACCCACATCTTCACCTTTTATCTTTATATAGTATTGGCCGGCTGGAATAACAATGTCAGCGTAATGGCGTGTGCCAAAGTGAATAGTATCGCCTTTGACCAACCAGCCCTCTGGTGAAACTTCGTATAGATAGCCTTCGCACCTTATTTTGCCAATTCGCGGATGTTTGCATTCATTAAACTTAAGTCTAGTTTTACCACTTGGGTTTTTTGCCGTTTTTACAAACGCCAATGAGCCATAGTCTCGAGCCGTTTTCGTTGCTTGATGAGGCCATATGTCTTCTTTTTCGACTGAGTAATCGTTACTAGAGCCACTACCGGTTGCTGAAACAACGGTACCTGAACTGCCAAAAATACCATTAATAGCACCGTCTACACCGTCATTCACGACACGGTTGATATCATTACTTTTACAAGCAGTGAGTGAGGCGAGAGAAAGCGCGATAAGCGTTACTTTTTTCATTATTTGTCCTTGAAGTTCCATTCTCAGCAGCATTTTAACTGTGTTAGCTATTTTTCAAAGCTTAATTAAATATTTAATGATTTATTAAGCAGTAAAACAACACAAGTCATACGAGCATTCTTTGCTCAAATAATGCTTCCTGTTATTTTTGAGTTAAATCGGATAAAAGTTTACCTTGTGGCGAA
Source organism: Pseudoalteromonas sp. OF5H-5 (assembly GCF_021530695.1). Taxonomy (NCBI): domain Bacteria; kingdom Pseudomonadati; phylum Pseudomonadota; class Gammaproteobacteria; order Alteromonadales; family Pseudoalteromonadaceae; genus Pseudoalteromonas; species Pseudoalteromonas sp. OF5H-5. Next base: position 205,487 of record NZ_JAKGBF010000006.1, on the reverse strand, counting down.
AAAAAGTCCAATAAAAAGCGTGCTAGTTAACCTGAATTCGGGATAAGAAGTAAGTTAAACCACTAAAACCACTAAGTTCAAAAGCGTAATATCACTCTAGCCAGAAGTTATTTCTTAATACAAGGCAAATTTGTGCGTCAATAGCTGGCCTATTGCAAGCAAATTTAACGCAGTAGTAAGGGATAACGTCTGCTAGAGAACAAGTTGTTATCCCGAGTTCTGGTTAGTTAATGACTTTGGTCACTGAGCTGTATGCGAAAAAGTATTTTAACCTGAGGTTTGGATAAGGAATGTTCCAACTCATTGTTGCTAAAGCACAACTTAGCTTTTTCCTTGTCTAGCCAGAGAGTTTTAGGGAAAACAAGGCGAATTTACGCACCAATAGCTGGCTATTGGAAGTGAATTCAACGCAGTTAGCGCTAAAACTGGCTGCTAGAAAGGCATTAGTTATCCGCAGCTCAGGTTATTTTAGTCTCAAAATAAAGGATGGCGTTAGTGCCTTCCTAATTGGTTAATCACTTTGTAAGGCTTCGATCGGGTCTAGCTTTGAAGCCTTGATTGCAGGATATACACCAAATGTTAAGCCAACTAAGGCACAAATACTAAAAGAAAGAATAATAGCACTCAGAGACCAAGAAACCGCCCAGTTTGAATAAAATGCAATTATCTCTGAAAGTAAAATACCAAACACCACGCCTAATAGCCCTCCGAGTATCGAGATGGTAAAACTCTCTGTAATAAACTGAACTTGAATATTTTTCCGAGTCGCACCGATTGCGCGTAATAAGCCGATTTCTTTGGTCCGTTCAAGTACGGTTGCAAGCATGATATTCATAATCCCAATACCGCCAACAAGGAGTGATATACCTGCTACGCAAGACATAACCATATTAAAAATGGCTTGTGTTTGTTTTTGCTGAGCAAGAAGCGCTGCGGGAATGGTCAACCTATAGTCATCAATATCGCTATGACGATTGGTTAGAATGTTAGTGATAGCTTGAGATGCCAAAATTGGACTCTGAGATTTGTCGATAGCGAGTTTTAGTTCGGTAACTTCTGGTTCAAGTAATCCCTTATTGAAGCGATGAATTGCGGTCGTTAGCGGAACAAAAATACGGCTTTGCTCGCCTCCTAATGCAACGCCTTGAAACTCCTTTTTGTTCAGGTGCGGCGCTTGCAAAATGCCAACAACCTCAAACCATAAATGGTTAATTTTTACTTGTTGGCCAACAGCGCTCCCGAGGGGAAATAGCGTTTTTGCAGTATTGGCGCCGAGTAACGCAACCTGCCTATATTCTTTGCTATCTTTCGTATTTAGCAGGCGACCAGCAGCGAGTTCATAATGCGCAAGGCTAAAATAGTTTGCTGTGACGCCCGCGGCTTCTCCTTCAAAGCTGCCGAATTCGCTAAATATCTGGTAGGTATCCACCAGTCGCTCAGCCGAAAAGTCACTAACAAAGGGCAGGGCATCGACAATCACTTGGCCGTCTAATAAATTAAGACCTTGCGAGTGTTTTCGTTGTTCTTTTAGGTCATTCTCTTCAATGTCTTTGGCGCTGACAATAACATTATTGATCCCCATAGAATCGATCATTTTAAGCGCTTCTCGTTCAGCACCTTCACCGATGTTTAACATAGCAATAACGGCACCCACACCAAAAATCATGCCGAGCAAGGTCAATAGGGTTCTGAGCTTATGCTGCTTTAATTGCACAATAGCGTCGGTAAATAAATCCAAATATTTCATTACAGTTCCTTATTCGCGACGAGTGCAATTTGTTGTTTAGGAGACAAACCTGCCAATACTTCAGTATGGCTTAGGTTGCTTTGGCCTAATTCCACTTTTACGCGTTTAAACTGGCTACCGTCTTTAACTTGAACAAAAAATGCGTTGTTATCATTGATCACGCTATGTTTAGGCACGAGTAACGCTTGTTTATTTTCTTGGACAAATACCGTAGCGAGTACTTTATTTCCCGGCTTGAAGTGGGCTGGAGTCTCATCAAGGCTCGCGATGATCTCATAGTATTTTTGTGGATCTCCACGACGAATAGATTGAGGGTAAGGTGATACTTTTGTGATTTTACCATCAAAGCGCTCATCGCTATTGGAGAGCAGGGTAAACTCAACCTTTTGGCCAATCGCAAGGCCAAGCGCTTCTTTTTCATGAACGAAAAGCTTAGCTTGCAGGGATGAGATGTCTGGTAATCCCCCAATCTTTTGCCCAGGCCATAGCGCTTGCCCTGATTTGGGTTTTTCACCACGCCAATCGGCACTGAGAGTGAGTAAGCCATCATGTGGCGCGATGACTTCGAGACTGTCTAAGTTAGCGTTGTACATTGCAATTTTGCTTTCATGCTGCTTTGACTGCAATTTTAACAGTTCCATTTCTCCAAGAGCTGAAGATGAAAACTGCTCTGTCTGCCAATCAAAATAAGCCTCTTTAGCATTGAGATATGCAACATTTTGCATTTGATCTAAAATGTCGAGCTTTGAACGGATCCGTTCATCGTCAACTGAAAAGGTTTCTGCAAAGTGTTTTTCTTCACTGACGATAACCTTATCGCTATCTAAATGGGACTTTCTTGTTATTAAATCACTATCGGTGACCGTGATATCTTGCGCGACTTTGCCTTTGTCGAACTCGCTAAAACGCTTTCCCCTTTCTAATTGACTACCATCAAAACGTGCAATAACATCGCCTTTTTTCACCTGAGTATACTCAGGCATGATCCATGCGAGCGTCTGAGCCCCTCTCGCTGAAGTTGGGGCGGATATGACAGTTTCACTTGCGGCCTCCAATTCGCCTTCGGCATTAACGGTGATAGCAAAAGGCTTCGACTCCACGGTATGTAATAGTTGCGCAGGCTGTTCAGTTGCTTCTTGGCAGCCAAGTAACCAAAGTGGGATAATGATCGCGAGTAATGTTTTTCTCATAGCTTTACCTCCGCGCCTTGACTAATTCCAGAAGAAATCACGGCAAGCGTCGGTGTGGTATAAGAGACGGTTACCTCTTTTTCTCCGCTATTTGTGTCTATAAACACTTTATCCGCACTTTGTTTTAACGCGTTTAATGGCACGGTTAAGGCGTTATCGAGTTGTGCTGTCACTATCTCTACACGAGCGGTCAATCCTGGCCGCAGCTTTTCAGTATCGACCTTATCCAGCTCAATAATGGCATCAACAATGCGACTTTTATCTTGATGTGACTTTTCCCTAAAGGCCTTTCCTATTTCAATGAGTGTCCCACCGACAACATATCCGTCGGCACTGTCTATGGTAACTTTTACTGTTTGCCCCAATTTTATCCGTCCAAAATCGGCTTCTTTAATTTGTGCTTTTACCTGCATTTGTTCAATAACCGATAGCTCAACAACTGGTTGACCAAACTGCATGGACTCCCCAACACTGGGTTTTTCTCCTTCCCTGTTTGCGCGATATGCAACTAACCCATCCATTGGCGCTTTTACTTGTAAACGCTCTATGTCACGTTTTAGTTCTTTTACTTCAGCATCCATTCGTGCAACCTTGCTTCTTGCCATTTGGATACTCAGTTCTTTGTTGTTTAGATGAAAAGCGAGTTTACCGCGGGCAAGTTCTAAATCATTGGTTGCAATGGTGAAATCGATTTGCGCCTTTTTTCGGTCGTTGTCTGAGCGTGAGTTGTCTATGATTTCTGCGCGGCGTTTTGCCTTATCGAAGTTCATTTGCGCTTCAGCGAGTGCGAGTTTGTATTCTTCTTCTTGCTTCTCGACTTGAGCTTGTTTATTTTCTAGCTCTTTTTGCGCTTGACTTAGCTTCGAATTGTATTCCATCAAGCGATCTCTAACGGTTTGATCGTCAAATGAAACAACGGTTTGGCCTTTTTGAACTGTGGTATTCTCAGGCATTAACTGCTTTATCTTGTACTGCCACATACGCTTGATTGAAGGGGGGGCTATCAACGCTCGGCTTTTTGATTCCAATTCACCATTTGCTTCTACAGTGATAGTGATTGGCTGTGCCTTAACGAAATGTATATCGCTGGGGGCCTGACTGCAGCCAAGTAAATAGAGTGGAATAATTATTGCTAGCAACTTAACTTTCATTTTTCTCTCCTAGCAAAGTTATGCTTCCGCTCATGCCTGGCAGTAGTGGCAAATCGGTGTTGAATGTGAATTTAGCCCGAAAATACATGCCTTGGCCCCAGTCTTGGCGCTTTTCAGGTTGTGTTGATAGCTCAGTGAGCGTACCTGGCGTTGGTGATGAGCGAAAGGCGTCAAATTTTAAATCGGCAGTTTGACCTTCCTTAATACCAATAGCATCTACTTCATGGATCCAGGCTTCTAAATACAGACCCGCTGTAGAAGGTATTTCTGCTACTTTCCAACCTGTTTGTACAGTTGCGCCAGCAAACAACTTGTTGCCGTGCCAAGGATTGTCCGCATACAAAATGGGCCCGCTATTATTGGCCGTTAGACTCATTTTTTCCAGTTGTTCTTGGTTGTGCGTGAGGCTCGCTTCTAGACGCCTTATCTCTAGCTGCTGTTTCCGAGTATTTGCCTTTGCTTCAGTTTCTGCCTTGCCTAAACTTATTTCGGCTTTATGATTTTCGATAATCGCTTTTTCTAACGTCAGCTGGTGTTGCTCGTAGTCGTAGGTGCTGATATTGGCTTTTGGCACGCTCGCATCTATCTTGGCTCTTTCGACGAGCAAAATGGTTTTTTTCAACTGAAACTGAGCTTCGAGTATCTTTTGGGCGCCGTCTTGCTCAATTCGTTTGTACTCATCTTTTGCAGCGTCAAGCGCCACTTTATCTTGGTCGATTGAGGTCGCGATAGAGCCAGAATCGTAGACGACGACAATATCCCCCTCATTGGCAACTTCCCCTTCGGGCAGCATCCACTGAATTTGCGTTTTCCAAGAGTCGCTCATCGGTGCGTGAAAGACCTGAGTTTCACCTGCTTTAATAAGGCCTGAGACGATAATTGGTTTGGCAAAAGCCTGCAAAGAGGTGAGCAGGGCGATGCTTATGATGTAGTTGTGCATTGGCTATCCTCGACTTTTTCGCCATCTTTCATTCTGATGATACGCTCGGCATATGCTGCAATATCGTCCTCGTGTGTTACCATCACAATGGTATGGCCTTGCTGGTGTAGCTGGCATAGTAACTCCATGATTTCATGTGAGGTTTTACTATCTAAGTTACCAGTTGGTTCATCGGCAAAAATGACTTTTGGCTCATTAATGAGTGCCCGTGCAATGGCAACACGTTGGCGTTGTCCGCCAGACATTTCGAAGGGTTTATGATGTGCTCTGCTATCAAGACCTACTTTTTTTAGCATGGCAAGTCCGCGACTTTTTGCCTCTGATGGGGAAGTCTCGGTGTACCTTAGCGGTAAGATGACATTTTCCAGTGCGGTTAGGCGAGTAAGTAGATGGAATGTTTGAAAGATAAAGCCAATTTTTTGATTTCTAATTTGTGATAAGGCTTCATCTTCCACGGCCTGAATTTCTTGATTAGCAAGATAGTAAGAGCCGGAGGTCGGAGAGTCCAAGCAGCCAAGTATATTCATTAAAGTAGACTTCCCAGAGCCAGAAGACCCCATCACTGCGACAAATTCACCTTCCATTACTTCTAGAGAAACTGATTTTAGTGCATGCACTTGTGTCTCTCCGCTTCCGTATACTCGGCTTAAGTTTTCGACCCGAATCATTGTAGGTTATAATCCCTTGTTTTTTATTATATTTTATTCATGGTTCAGAGGTGTTTAACCTTGTACCTAAATTTGAGTGTAACTGTTGTGCAGGATAGAGTAAACCGAGAAGGTACTAGACGAAAAGAGAATAAGGTAAAAAGTTGTTTCTGAACACAGAGAGTTGTTGAAAATGCCTAACAACATTTGCTGCTAGGCACTTTGTTCGCAAGGCTATACCAATTGGCTTAATTTGGCTCTACCCAAAACGCTCCAACCTCTTTTTTAACCACTTTGACTTGTGTTCCTGCAGTAATAGGTTGTTTACTTTTTAGTTGCCATGCAATACCAGAATAAGTATGAAAAATACGACTATCTGGATTTAAGTCCTTTTCTAGCGTAAAGCTAAGCTCAGCAAAATCACTCGTTACTTCCTTGTCGTCAGTGACATCTTGCATACGTCTTAGTGGTTTCCATAAAAACACCGCCAGTAATGTCGTGACTAGCGCATTAAACCAAAGTGCAGTTAGCCAAGTTTGGTCAAGCATACCTGCGTACATTAAGCCGCCGCTTATCACCAACGATAGACCTAAAAAGAACAATACAAAGGTCGCAAAACCAAGCACAGCAACCTCAACAATTAGGCAAGCAATTCCTAGTACTACTAAGGTTTGTGCTAAGTGCTCAAGTAAAAAGGCCATAGGCGTTACCCTTGCTTTTTATTCAATGTGTTAATAATAGACATGCCTTGTGCTACAAGCGAGCTTGCATCAGTGCCACTTTCTGGCAGCAATACCACAGAAGATTCTTTGGCTATTGCTTCTTTTGCTGCAATGGCTTTTGTTGCCAAGTCAAGCTGGATGGCCTTTTGACCTTCTTCGGTATTTGCGGCTTCACCGACTTTACGCAGGGCTTCAGCTTGTGCGTCTGCAACGGCAATGATCGCCTTTGCTTCACCTTCGGCGCTTAAGATCTGCTCTGCTTTTTCGGCTTCAGCTGCAAGTACTTGTGCTTGCTTCTTACCTTCCGCGACATTGATTGCAGCTTGACGGTCACCCTCAGATTCTAATATTTGAGCACGTTTCACACGCTCAGCCTTCATTTGTGCTTCCATTGCTTCCATTACAGAGTTTGGTGGCACAATATCTTTAATCTCGTAGCGCAGTACTTGAATGCCCCACGGATCAGAAGCTGAGTTGATGGCGGCGACGATGTTGGTGTTAAGCAAATCTCGTTCTTCAAAGGTTTTATCCAACTCCATTTTGCCCAATTCACTACGCATGGTGGTTTGCGCGAGCTGAGTTACCGCGAAGATATAATCGTCAACACCGTAAGTCGCTTTATACGGATCTAAAACCCTAAAATAGAGTACACCATCGACAATCAGTGAAATATTGTCTTTGGTTATGGCTGATTGAGACGGTACATCAACTGCTTGCTCTTTTAAGCTTCTATCGGCGGCTACACGATCGATAAATGGCAGAATAAAGTTAAGGCCGGCTTCTTTAGTGGATTGATACTTGCCGAAACGTTCAATAATCCACGCACGGTTCTGCGGGACAAATTTGATACTACCTTTTAGTACCACGATAACGAAAATCAATAAAAACGCTTGAATGGTAAAAAGGTAATCAAAAATAAGTGTGACTGGATCCATGTTAGCTCTCCTACTACATAAGAATTGTTCGCATCAAATGCATGTTCCTAATATAGATGAACGATTTGTGAATTACCATTGGTAAATTTACTTTATGCTTTAGAGAATCGGATTTGTATTGTTAAAGGCTGTAAGGTGAAGAGCTACCACCCCCCAAACCTTGGCCAAAACTCGATGTCATCATGACTTAACACATGATAGCCTGAGTGTTGAGCGGCTGTTGCACATGCATGATTCGGTAAAATACGTAGTAGGTCACCATGTTTCACGTCCGGTAAGGTGAAGCCAGGTTCGCATTCAATAACGCCATGTTCTTGATTCGCTGAGGTTACTTTGAGTCCAGGCAGTAAATTACCTTCTTGGTCACACACAAGGCCGTAGCCACAATCAAACGCTTGACTCGCGGTACCCCTGTCTCTTGAAAGCGCCATCCAACCTGCATCTATAAAGAGTTTATTTTCACTACGCTTGATACCAGTGACACGTGTTAGCACGCTTAGTGCAATATCTTCGATATCACATATGCCGATACCAGCCATAACAAGGTCGAAGAATGTGTAGACCCCAGCTCGCACTTCAGTGATCCCATCTAGGTTTTGCGTTGACAGCGCTGTTGGCGTAGAGCCAATACTCAGCACTGTTGTGGCAATTTGGGCTTCTTCTAACATCGAGGCGGCAGTCACAACCGCTGAGCGCTCTTTCTCTGCAAACTGTATTAGCTGCTCTAGGGTGTTACAGGCGTATGAGCCGCCTGCATGTGTAAGCAAGCCCTGATATAAACCACCGCTTTCCAGTATGGTTGCGATTGTCACGATTTCTTTGTTTTTAGGACTAAGTCCTGCCCGATGTCCGTCACAGTCGATTTCTATCAGACAACTAATTTTACAGCCATTTTCCGCGCAAAATTGAGAGACAAACATAGCTTGTTCCATGCTGTCTAGTAGTATGGTTAAATTGACACCTTGATTGATAAGGACAAGAACGCGTTGTAACTTATCCTCTGTTATCCCCACCGCATAAGTGATATTGGTGTAACCTTCCGCTGCAAACGTTTCTGCTTCTTTTAGGGTGGAAACCGTACATCCCGCTTGCTTGTCGGCCAAAATATAGTTTGCGGCTGCAGTAGATTTTACCGTTTTCAAATGTGGGCGAAGAGCCACATTAAAAGCATCAAGATGCTTTTCCATGCGCGAAAGGTTATGTAAAAAAGCAATTTTATCAACAACTAAACATGGTGTTTGTAAAGATCCTAATGATGTAAACATAGCTCAATCATACTCCTATAAGTTCTATTGCCTGTCGATTGCTTGGGGACCAGACGCGTTCACAAGCGTGTGTTTTGTTTAGCCAGATAAAGTTCGTGTGTTCATCTTCAGCAAGTACCACGCTGATCCCTGACGGTACTTGGACACTAAAAACATGCTCAGTGTTCATGGTAACACCCGGCTCATAGCGATGGCGCCACTGTGGTCTTATCGTGTATTGATTCGTTTTATTATGCGAGTGGATGGTGATCCCAAGCGCCGCGGCGTCAATGCTGGTTTCTTCTTTTAACTCTCTATAAGCGGTAGCCATTGGAGTTTCACCGGGATCAACTCCCCCAGTTACCGATTGCCAAAAGTGTTTGTCGTCTGCCCTTTGTAATAGCAAAAACTCATTATGCTCGTTGTATATTACGACTAACACCGAAATGGGTTTACGTAGTGCCGACATGGTTTACATCAAATCAGGAACATGTACTTTGAGTTTAACTAGTTGAATCGCACTCGGCAATTGGTCCAAAGCGAATTTTGGACAAAAAAAAGCAGGCCATACTGGCCTGCATAAAAACTCCAATAGCAACAAGCTGTGCCAAGGAAATCCCAATAATGCCAACATCCTAGTCGGCAAGCTCTACTTCTCGGGAGTTCAATTGTGACTTTAGGCACGCCTAGTTACGCAGGTAAAAAGGTGCAGCCCCAAAGGAACGAGACCAATGCTAATGTAATGTTTAGTACTTGTAAACTATAAATTGAAAAAAATAGTTTAAATGGGCTTTTTTTGCTCACTTTGAAATGTAAAAGCTTCTAAAATGATGAAATTGTAATCGTTGTAACTATTTGTTATTTATCTAATTGATAAATTTTGTACCTTTAATGGGCTGGTGGTTGTTGCAATTTTGTATCCTTTCTGTATGTTAACGAGTTGTACAACATGTAACCTAGGAAAGGAAAAATGAAATTAACATCAGCAATTATCGCAACGTCATTATTGGCAACCAGTGTCGCAGTAAACGCGGCTATACCTTATAAAAATGAACAGTACCAATTTACCCAACCAAGTGGTGAGGTGATCACACTTATCCTTAATGGTAATACGTACTTTGCTCAGCAGCGTACAATTGACGGCGAGCTTGTAGTGTATGACGCCTCGCTTAAAGGCATGGCTTACGCTCAGGTTTCGGCCGATGGTGAGCAACTTATATCAACAGGTAAGTTAGTTACTGAACAAGAAAAACTGGGAATAAAAAGTCGCTCAGTTTCAACTGAGCGGCAAGGATTATCATCCGCTGCTATTGCAAAAAAAGTAAAAGCGGCACAACAAGTAATGTTAGGTCAAAACCAAACACCTGTCGACTTGGTACATACGCATCAGTTTGAACGCAATAACAATGAAACGGCGTTGAATGCTGAGATCAGTGGTCAAGTAAAAGGGTTAACCATCATCATTGATTTCCCTGATGAGCGCGGCACTATCACAAAAGCGCAAGTTGAGCGTTTTTTAAATGACCAAAATTACAATGAATTTGGTAACGCGCAGTCAGTAAGAGGGTATTTTTCGTCGGTCTCTGGAGGCAAGCTCGATTATACCAATACGGTAACGGCTTATTACACCGCAAAGAAAAACAAAGCGTATTACGCGGATAGCGCATTAAGCTCAACAGTACGCTCGCAAGAACTCATAAAAGAAGCGCTAAATTGGCTTGAATTTCAACAGGGATTTGATTTTAGTTCGCTGACTACAAATGGTAGCGGGCAGATCCGTGGGTTAAATATTTTTTATGCTGGCAACTCTGATAGTGCATGGTCTAAAGGCTTATGGCCACATATGGCAAGGCTCAGTCCACGTTTTTGTGCTGATGGCGTGTGTACCGATCGCTATCAAATCACTGATATGGGAAATAGCCTTGCAATTGGCACCTTTGTCCATGAATCTGGTCACTTGATCACAAATTGGCCCGATCTTTATGATTATGATGGCAGCTCAGAGGGCTCTGTCGCAAGTTTTGGTGTTATGGGGTTTGGCGCGATTGGCGCTTCCAACCGTTTTAAGCCGACGCCACCTGTTGCACACTTTAGAGCCATAGCTGGTTGGGATACGGTAACTGAACTTAACCCAGCCGTAAATGCCAATGCCCCAACAGGAAGGCTCAGCCATATTTCAGGCGCTAATAGCTCATATAAATGGACCAACCCAAGTAACGCGAATGAAGCCTTTTACATTGAGGCTATTCATCAATCGGGACAAAACTCAGAGCAACTCGATTCAGGTTTGGCTATTTGGCACGTTGATTCCGCGGGCAATAACTCGAATGAATGGTATCCGTATATCCAAATGGAGCATGGTGATGCCAAGCGAGATCCTGAAAATGGCCGAAACCGTGGGGATAATGGCGATTTATTTGATGTGGCCGGAGAGTTTAGTGCCACACTGCCGAATGCGTTGAGTAGCAAAGGGACGAATGCGCTATGGTGGAATGGAAGCGACTCGGGCTTGTCCATCAGCAATATTTCTGATCCCGCTGCAGAGATCCAATTTACCGTAAGCGGTAGTACAACCCCACCACCAGCGGGAGATGTTTACACTGGATACTTAACGGACAAGCAACAAGCCATACAACCTGACGGCAGTTGGTTTCAGTACAGCGGTGGCACAATCGCACTTACGTTAGAGGGACCGGCGAACGCAGACTTCGATTTGAAACTCGAAGCTTGGCAAGGTGGTGCATGGCAACAAGTTGCCATTTCGGAGACGCCGACCTCACAAGAGTCAATTAACTATACGGCAAATTCAGGTTACTACCGCATCTTGGTTTATTCATACAGCGGTGCGGGTGATTACCGTCTGACGGTACAGAAGTAGTTAACCAAAGCGCTGCACTGGTTAGTCAATACAATTGATATAATGCCAAGTCGCGTTGCTTGTGTGGTAAGCGCGCGGCTTGTTTTTACTTTGGTGGATACTCTAGTGCACCAAATTCCACTTTCTTATCTATAATTCATACTTTATTACCAAAATTATGATAATAATGCGGTCATGCATATTGTTTGTTATGGAATAGCTTATGAATTTTTTTCGAAAGCCAAATCAAGAAGTTGAAAATTTGACCGCTGAACTCAAGCGTGCTCGGGCATTACTTTCTGCGATTGATGAAGCGGTCGCAAAGATTGAATTTACACCCGATGGTCAAATAGCAGCAGTCAACCAACATTTTCTTGCTGTCGTGGGTTACACTGAGACTGAAGTGATAGGGCGGCACCATCGTATTTTTTGCCATAAAGACTATGTAAGTTCTTCGGAATATCGCAGTTTTTGGGCAAGCCTTCAACATGGCCAGGCTCAGTATGGTAATTTTGAACGCTTTACCAAAAAAGGTGATGTAGTTTGGCTTGATGCTACCTATTTCCCAGTTGAAGAGAATGGCAAAGTCACCCGTATTGTTAAAATTGCGAATGACATCACAGCAGAAAAACTCACCATCAAAGCACAAGAAGCGATAGCTAAAGCGCTAAACAAATCCATGGCAACCATAGAGTTTACACCCGAGGGCGTTATTTTAGATGCGAATCCAAATTTCACGGCAACAGTGGGTTATAAACTCAGTGAGATTAAAGGTCAGCATCATCGAATGTTCTGTGACGACAGCTTTTATAAAGAGCAGCCAAATTTTTGGCAAGAGCTAGCAAAAGGACAGCATAAAAGTGGTCGCTTTCATCGCTTAGGTAAACATGGCGAAGATATTTGGATTGAAGCAACGTACAACCCTATTTTTGATGAACACGGCAAAGTCATTAAAGTGATAAAGTTTGCGACGAATATCACGGCGCGGGTGCAAAAAGCGCATCGAGTCGCACAAGCTGCCGAAGTTGCGCAGGTGACATCTGAGCAAACCGAGCAAATAGCGGCCCGTGCGAGTTTGCTGCTGCAAGAGTCTGTCAGTACCTCTGGACTTATTTCTAATCAAGTGCGAAGTGCAATGGCCGCAATAGCACAGCTTAATGAACAGTCAAAAGGGATTTCGGCAATTGTGTCCACCATCAGCGCGATTGCGGAGCAAACCAATTTGTTAGCTCTCAATGCAGCGATAGAAGCCGCCAGAGCGGGCGAGCAGGGAAGAGGATTTGCGGTGGTAGCCGATGAAGTAAGAAGTTTAGCAGCACGTACTTCGCAGTCGACCAACGAAATCAATGATGTAGTAAATCAGAATGAAGTGTTAACTAAAGAAGCCACGGCACTGATGAATACGGTGTCCGAAAGTACTGAGCTTGGTCTTGCACAAATCGATGAAGTGAACAAAGTGATGAATGAAATAAAGCAAGGTGCAGAAAACCTCACAAATACGGTTAAAGGATTGTCAGAATAACCTAAAGATCGCCGCGTAAAGCGGCTCCCACCAAGGGTTTAAGTATGTTGTAGGAGCGGATTCACCCCGCGCTCTTTTCCCAAATGATCGCCGCGTAAAGCACCTCCCACCAAGGGCTCGAATATGTTGTGGGAGCGGGTTCACCCCGCGCTCTTTTCCCAAATGATCGCCGCGTAAAGCACCTCCCACCAAGGGCTCGAATATGTTGTGGGAACGGGTTCACCCCGCACTCTTTTCCTCAATGATCGCCGCGTAAAGCACCTCCCATCAAGGGCTCGAATATGTTGTGGGAACGGGTTCACCCCGCACTCTTTTCCCCAATGATCGCCGCGTAAAGCACCTCCCACCAAGGGCTCGAATATGTTGTGGGAGCGGGTTCACCCCGCGATCTTTTCATCAAGATCGGCGCATAGAGCGCCTTCCACAGCGACAGAATGTGAATGGTTTATTTTTCAGCGATTTGCCATACCGCAACTGAGCCGGAAATTTCATTACCGATCACCAATAAAGCTTCGCCAGTTGCACTTTTGTCGGCAGGAATAAATGCCATGCCCTCAGGGGCTAAGTCGCCACTGATTTCGGCATCGTCAACTAATCCGCGGTTGTAAAAATAATCTTCAAACTTAACATCGTAAGGGTTGGTGATATCGTAAACCATGATACTACCCATACGCTCTAAGCCAACGAATGCAAAGGTGCGTTCACCAATTTGACCAAGCGCTAGTGCTTCCGGCTCTGGGCCTTTTGCATCAGATCGCGTATCGCCTTCATTGGTGTCTTCATCATTGTTAAATTGTGCACCATGCACGGAGGCTGTGATCCGCTCGATTTGATCGCCAGAGTCGAACACCACAAGGCCGTTGCTATCCCAAATGGTGAATGAACGTGCACCATAGGTGTACAGCGCTTCATATTGGCCGTCATTATTTTCATCGCCTTTCACCGTTGTGACTTTAAGGCGACCAATGTCGTCATCGTCATTATTGAGATAAGCAAAGTTGCTTGCTAAGGTAAGATCTTCGGCACGGCTCTCATCAATGTACGCTAAACAACCATCGTCTTTATCGTAATCTAGGCCACCTTTCGCGGTACAGTCGGCTTCATCAGCAGCATCAAAAAAGTATTCTCTACCATCACCTTCATTGGCAGAGACAATAAAGTTCGCGCCTTTCCATGTGTAGCTAGAGATAGTGTCTGGCTGATACATGCCATAAAGACCGGGGTACTTTTTAAAATTGATCTTTTTATCTTTATCCGAGGCATCCATGGTGTAATTTGACCAGTCTTTGAATCCCAAACCGACTAAATTAAGGCTATTGTCACTTAGATCTACGATAGCGAGTGCGTTGTTTTCTTGAATTGAAACATAGGCGAAGCGGTTGTCTTTAGAGATGGTGACATATTCCGGTTCTAAATCCATCGCAACTGTCGTATTAATAAGTTTGCCATTGATAGTGCGACCAGTTGGATTGGCGAAGACAATGCCTTGTGCTTCTAGCTCAGCTTGCTTGGTGTTAAATGCGCTAAAGTCTAATTGTGTTGCTGTATTTGCAACTACGCCGTTTGTAATGTTGATAATGCTGATGCTACCTTCAGGATCAACGCTGTAGTCACCTGCGGGTTCCCCTTCATTTGCGACCACGACCTTGTTGCCATCATGAGTAAAGGTAACCATATCAGGTAGTGCACCTGCCGTTACATTTTTAACAAAGGCCGGAGTTGCGCCTGAGATATCATAAAAAGCGATTTGTCCTGCGTCACCCGTAGTCTTGGCAGCCATTGCAACTGCCAATAGTTGGTTGTTTTCGTCAACTGCAATACTGTTTGCGTCGCCGGGTGTATTGTCGTTTAAGTTGATTGTCATGGCTGATGTTAAATTTGTAGCGGTAATAACACCTTCATTATTTTTGACCAGAGCGGCCGTATCAAAGCTGGTTGCTGGAATAACTTCAACCACAGCGGCACTGCCTGAACTATTAATGGCATATATCCATTTTTTGGATGCTTGGTAAGCGACAATTTCAGCGGCGCCTTCAGGGCTTTCTGCATTAAGCACTGCGCGTCCCACAAGACTTATTTCAAGCATGCTATTGGCGTTAGTGCCATCGGTTCCGTCTTGTCCGTTTGCCCCATCTTGGCCGTCGGAGCCATTTGAACCATTTTGTCCATCGTTACCATCTTGTCCGGCAACGCCTTGTTGCCCTTGCGAGCCTGTGGCGCCATCGTCACCATCAAGTGAACAGCCAGTGAGAAGAGAAAGCAAAGAGAGCGCGATAAGTGAGTGCTTAAACATAAAATATCCTGATTATTATTGTTAAAGCAGCTACTTAATCACAAAAATATGACTCTTATATGGCAATGAGGTTTCACAATTATTGTGAGAAATTCATTGATATCACTGAGCTGGAAGTAATGCCATTCAAGCGTTTGTACCATCGGCATCAAAGGATGATCAGGCAAAAGTTGGTATTGCGGTTGGTGCAATTAGGTACAGGCAAAAAATATACAATAATTTTGCAAATTTGATGAACTTTTATTCAATCCTGTTCGTAAGGGTTAGCTATGGGTGACAAAAGTCATTCTTTTTAACCGAGTCTACAGGATGAGTATAATGAAAAAGTTTATAGTAAGTGCCAGCTTCATGCTTCTTATGGCATGCAGCGATAATGACGATAACGATACTGTTACACCTCCGCCACCGCCGCCAGCCCAAGAGTTTTCAGCGACTAAGACCTTTGAATTGATGTTATCAGGAAAGCAAGAAGTGCCGATGAATACGTCAATGCAAACCGCTTCCGCAACAGTTGAGCTTGATGAAAATCTGATGCAACTCAGAGCAACACTCGACTACAGCAACGTCGAAGGTTTTAGTGCTGCACATATTCACGATGGTGATTTGGGGGCGAATGGCGATGTGGCATTCGCCTTTGAAGCATCAGATGACAATAAAGTGAGTATTCCGATCACAGATCTGTCTGAGGATCTAATTGAGGATATGTTGGATGGTGATTGGTATATTAATCTACACACCGAAGCCTTTCCAAACGGCGAGTTACGCGCTCAGATTGTGCCTGACACGGTAAGCGTGATCACGTTTAAATTAGATGGCTCACAACAGGTGCCAATGAATGAAAGTAGTGCCATGGGGTATGGTTATGCGTCATACGACAGCACCGATGGCGAGCTTTACCTTCGCGCGGTGACTATGGGCGTTGATGATGCCACAGCTGCACATATTCACACGGGCCGCATTGGTATGAACGGCGATGTACTTGTGGTGTTAGAGCAGGACGACGAAGTAATGACAGACTGGGTAACGCCAGATGACACGATGATCGACGAAGCGACGTTGAATGTTTTGCTCTCGGGTGGACACTACGTCAATGTTCATACGCCAGAGATGCCAAACGGTGAGATCCGCGGCCAAATCCTGACGGACAATTACACAGTTGCGACATTTGACTTATCCGGCAAACAGGAAGTTCCAGCAGTAGCAACAATGGCGTCAGGGGATGGCTACGCACTGGTTAACACAAACGATTATGAAGTTGAACTTCGTGTAGTGACAATGGGTGTTGAGGATGCAACGGCGGCACATATTCATACCGCCCGGATCGGCATGAATGGTGATGTTTTAGTTGGCCTTGAGCAAAGCACCGATGATATGAATGTATGGATGACGCCAGACAACACCATGATCAATGCCGAGATTTTTGCAGTGCTCGCATCGGGTGGTCACTATGTTAATGTGCATACACCAGCAAATGCGAGTGGTGAGCTACGTGGCCAGATCCTCACTGACAACTACACTTTGGTAGCGTTTCCATTGAGTGGCGAGCAAGAAGTCCCAGTCGTTACAACCACAGCCACAGGTAGTGGATATGCTTTGGTAAATCGAAACGGCTTCGACCTTGAATTACAAGTCCTCACCTCAGGTGTTGCCGATGCAACGGCTGCGCATATACATACTGGTATTGCTGGTGAAAACGGCCCTGTTTTACTAACGTTAATGCAAGATAGTAGTGATGCCAATCGCTGGATGGCTCCGGCCAATGCAGCATTGACAGCGGAAATATTTGCGATTCTGGCTGGCGGTGGTCACTACGTGAATGTGCATACACCAGCAAATCCAAGTGGTGAGTTAAGAGGCCAAATAGTTAATTAACCTGAGGTTTGGATAAGGAATGTTCCAACTCATTGTTTCTAAAGAACAGCTTAGTTTTTTCCTTCTCTAGCCAGAGAGTTTTAGGGAAAACAAGGCGAATTTACGCACCAATAGCTGGCTATTGGAAGTGAATTCAACGCAGTTAGCGCTAAAACTGGCTGCTAGAAAGGCATTAATTATCCGCAGCTCAGGTTAATTAATGGCTTAGATAATTATCTCGCATCTAAGAGTCTGTTAACTGCAGGCTCTTTTTCTTTATATTCAAATTACACAACCATTATCCAGTCAAGGGAGTTATATTTAGTTAAAAATATGTAACTAAAAAATCATGATTTGTTCCCGTAATCGTAATACAAAGCGTCTAGCGTAAGCCTTCTTTAAAATAATAATGGTATTACAATGAATAAGATAAGCGTTTGTTCTGCGATCGTAGCTGCATTATTACTGAGTGCATGTGATGATGATTCTGTGGAGGTTGTGCAGGTTGAAAAGCCGGTGATCACAACGGAGACTGAAATAAAAGTCGTTGAAGTTCCGGTAATTGTGGAAGTGCCAGCAGGTAGCGCAAGTGCCATGCAAGTGGGCACACGGCCTGATTTCTTGATTCAAGATATGGA
Source organism: Pseudoalteromonas sp. OF5H-5 (assembly GCF_021530695.1). Taxonomy (NCBI): domain Bacteria; kingdom Pseudomonadati; phylum Pseudomonadota; class Gammaproteobacteria; order Alteromonadales; family Pseudoalteromonadaceae; genus Pseudoalteromonas; species Pseudoalteromonas sp. OF5H-5. The sequence continues at coordinate 187,750 of NZ_JAKGBF010000006.1, read as the reverse complement.
AGACAGTGCACTCAAAACTAAGCTTGAGCAGTGTGCTAACGGACCTTTTTATAAAACAGACTTTTCAATTGGGCACCGTGGTGCGCCAATGCAGTTTCCTGAACACACCAAAGAATCTTATATTGCGGCAGCTAAAATGGGTGCTGGGATTTTAGAGTGTGACGTTGCTTTTACCAAAGACAAAGAGCTGGTTTGTCGCCATTCACAATGTGATTTACACACTACAACAAATATTTTAGCAACGGATTTAGGCCAAAAATGTACAACACCATTTGTACCAGGCGATCCTGAAAATGGAATTGCAGCCCAAGCTATGTGTTGTACCAGCGACATTACTTTGGCTGAGTTTAAGACATTAAAAGGTAAAATGGATGCCGCGAACTCAATGGCTACAACTGTAGCGGAATATATGGATGGCACGGCAAATTGGCGCACCGATTTATATTCGAGCCGTGGCACTTTAATGACCCATGCCCAGAGTATTGAGTTATTTAAAAGTTTAGGCGTGAAAATGACGCCAGAGCTGAAGACTCCGTCTGTCGCCATGCCTTTTGACGGTTTTACACAAGAAGCCTACGCACAAAAAATGATTGACGAATATAAAGCCGCAAATGTAGATCCAAAAAATGTCTGGGCGCAGTCATTTAATCGCGACGATGTCGTCTATTGGATAAAAGAAAATCCAGAGTTTGGTGCACAGGCAGTGTATTTGGACGACAGATACGAAGCGCAAGCAGTAGACAATGAAACCATGGTATCAGCAGAGCAAATCGTGCATAACCCAGAGCTACTGTCACCAACGATGGAAGAGCTTGCAGCGGATGGTGTTAACATTATCGCACCGCCACTTTGGATGTTATTAACCGAAGAAGGGGGGAAAATCGTTCCCTCACCATATGCCAAAGCTGCAAAAGCAGCAGGGCTTGGGATCATCACTTGGACACTAGAGCGCTCTGGTCACCTAGCTAGCGGCGGTGGTTGGTATTACCAAAGCATCAACGGAAGTCTGTCAGGTGAGGCGATGATAGATAACGATGGTGATACCTTTAAAGTGCTAGATGTATTGGCCAAAGAGGTTGGCGTAATCGGCGTATTCTCTGATTGGCCAGCAACGACCACCTATTATGCAAGCTGCATGGGCATGCCTGCCAGTATTTAGCGGTGTTAGTTGTGGTAGAAGCTGGCTTATTCAGTGATCTTGTTTCTAATAATCGCCGCCTAAAGCGGCTCCCACTAAGAGTTTGAGTATATGGTAGGAGCGGGTTCACCCCGCGATCTTTTTTCTAATGATCGCCGCATAAAGCGGCTCCCACCAAGAGTTTGAGTATATGGTAGGAGCGGGTTTACCCCGCGATCTTTTTTCTAATTATCGCCGCATAAAGCGGCTCCCACCAAGGGTTTGAGTATATGGTAGGAGCGGATTCACTCCGCGATCTTGTCTCTAATAATTGCCGCCTAAAGCGGCTCCCACCACGGGTGTGAGTATATGGTAGGAGCGGGTTTACCCCGCGATCTTTTTTCTAATGATCGCCGCATAAAGCGGCTCCTACCAAGGGTTTGAGTATATGGTAGGAGCGGATTTACTCCGCGATCTTGTTTCTAATGATCGCAGCATAAAGCGGCTCCTACAAAGAGTTTGAGTATATGGTAGGAGCGGGTTTACTCCGCGATCTTTTGATTTGGCTCTCACTGTTATTATGTCAACTCCATTTGTTCCTAATTCTATGCTAGAAGAATCTCACCCTCTGCACTAGTCTTTATTGTGAACGCTTCAATAAAGGCTAGAATCATGAAGTTAAACTCTATCCGTATCCTCATGACCACTATATTCGGTGGCATTATTGTTTTTGTCGTCATCGTTACCTTATTGGTTGTTAACATGTACAACGCCTTGCTTGATTTTGAGCAAATGGCGGACAACCGATATAAAGCTTATCAACTGGCCGACGAATTAAGACAAAGCTCCGACGATTTAACGCGATTGGGCAGAACTTATGCGGTAACTGGGAACGATAAATACGAAAAGATGTATATGGATGTATTAGCGATCCGTAATGGTGAAAAGCCAAGGCCTGAAGGCTACCATAAAATTTATTGGGATTTGGTGCTTAACTATGGTGAGAAACCAAAACCAGACGGTCAGCGAGAAGTATTACTCGATGCCATGAAAGCGGCGGGCTTTAGCCAAAAAGAGCTCAACTACTTAAGTGAGGCACAAGCCAATTCCGATGGCCTTGTTGCATTAGAAGTTGAAGCCATGAACGCCGTAAAAGGTAAGTTTAAAGATAGTGCCGGTAATTACACCATTCAAGGCGAGCCCAATTTGAACAAAGCGGTTAAGCTTACCCACAGTGATGATTATCATCGCTATAAAGCCAACATCATGAAGCCAGTTGAATCGTTTTTTACTGAACTTGAAAGCCGCACCAAACAAAATGTTGTGCAAGCTCACAGTGCTGTAGAGTCTTATGTTTTGTGGGCTATGGTGATGTTAGTGATAACCGTATGCTTCAGTTTATTTGGCGTGTACTTAGTTCGTCGTCGTATCGTGAAACCGATAGAGTTACTTGGTAGGACTTTTGAAGAGATAGGCAGTTCAAACGATCTTAGAAAAACGGTAGACGAAAGCGGTGCAACTGAGATTAAAGCGGTGGCCAATATCGTAAATCGTATGCTCAGTAGCTTTAAAAATACAGTAACGAACATCGGCTCAGCGGGTGGCGCGATGTCGCAATCTTCCAAAGAAGTGGCGCACTTTATTCGCAGTAACAAAGAGATAAGCGAAGAACAAAACGCCCGTCTTGAAACCATTGCTACGGCTGCGGAAGAAATGACCGCGACACTCAATGAGGTCACGTCCAGTACCGTGAGTACCGCAGATTATGCGAATCAGGTTGAACTTGAAGCACAGCGGGGGATGGAAGTGATGTCGCAAACCAGCCAGCAATTTAGTGAGTTGTCAGTGCGCTTTGACGAAACTGCTAATATTATCTCTGAGTTGACTGAGCAAAGTGACCAAGTGTCAAATGTAGTGAGCGTTATCCAGGCTATTGCGGAGCAAACTAACCTGCTTGCATTAAATGCTGCTATCGAAGCGGCAAGGGCGGGAGAGCAAGGCCGCGGTTTTGCTGTTGTTGCAGATGAAGTAAGAACCCTTGCACAAAGAACCCAAAAATCCACAGAAGAAATTCGTGATATCATCAACCAGCTGCAAACCAAAGCGGGGAGTGCGAATACCGCTATTCAGCAAAGTCAGCACCAAGTGCAAGCGACGGAAGAGCAGGTGATGGTATCTTCCGAAGTGCTCGACAGCATCTTTGAAGCTGTAAGCAAAATCAAAGATTTGACTCAGGGGGTTGCTACCGCCTCACAGGAGCAGTTATCGGTAACCGAAGACATTAATACCAATATCAATGGCCTGAGTGATATTTCTAAAGAAGCGATTAAGCGGATGAATGAGTTTATGGCCATTGTTGAGCAGTTAGAGCAAACCAGCCACCGTCTCAACGATAATGCGAGGGAGTTTACTGTTTAGCACGTAGGAAGCACTTTACACGGTGGTCTCTTCTTTACTGATCGCCGCCTACAGCGCCTCCCACTAAGGGGTTAAGTATTTTGTATGAACGGATTCACCCCGCGATCTTGTCTTTACTGATCGCCGCCTAAAGCGCCTCCCACTAAGGGGTTAAGTATTTTGTATGAACGGTTTCACCCCGCGATCTTGTCTCTAATGAACACGCATAAAGCATTTCCCACTAAGGGTTTAAATATGTGGTAGGGGCCTTTTTATGCGGCGATCTCTTCATGAGCAAGACTAAGAAAAATCAATAAACCTACAACGTCCCTTAAATGTGATCCAAATCAAAAATGCAAATGAGATTAATTATCAATATTTTTGACTTTTGTTCAGTTTCCATTTAGAGTACTCGCCAAAATTTACTTTAATGCAATAAATTTTGGGATATTAACAATGACAAACACGCCTTTTAAACGTGGTGTACTCTCTGCTTTGGTACTTTCTGCCCTTAGTCCTGTTGCTTTTGCAGATTCAGTAAAAGCGCAGCCAGATATGGAACGCATCGTGGTAACTGCAACCGGCTTTGAGCAAAAAATACCAGAAGCACCAGCGAGTATTTCAGTGATCACGGCTGAGGATATTCAAGCTCAGTCCTATACGACTTTGCTTGATGCCGTGAAGTACCAAGAAGGCGTGGACATTGGCACAACTCGAGATAAAACCGGCCAAGGCAGCGTGAGTATGCGCGGTTTAACAGGTGAATATACGCTACTACTTATTGATGGTAAGCGTCAAAACAACCACGGTGATATCTACCCAAATAACTTTGGTGGTAACGCGTTTAACCATATTCCACCTAAAAGTGCCATTGAGCGAATTGAAGTCATTAGGGGACCTGCCTCTACACTTTACGGCGCAGATGCGATGGGCGGCGTAATCAACATTATTACTAAAAAGTCAGTAGATGAATGGACTGGCAGCATCGATTTTGGCCGAAGCCTACAAACAAACGACCAGTTTGGTGATGACATTACCACAGATTTCAGTATCTATGGGCCTCTGGTTAAAGGTTTACTCAACTTTTCTGCTCGCGGTAGTATTTATGAGCGTCAAGCATCAAACCCTGAGTTTGCACCTGCAACCGATCCAAATGGTGAGTTGCATCATCGTGAACTCGGTTTTGGTAGTGGTGGTAGAACGGTTGACAACACCAATACACAACTTGGTGCGACGTTTGTGTTCACACCAAACGACAACCACACTGTTACTTTTGACTACGATATCTCAAATCAAGAGTACGACAATACACCAAACTACGACGTTGAGTCGGGCAAAATTACCTATCCGCTTGGCACCAAAGACAACATCGAATCAATCTGGCAAGACCGTCGCGGGGTGGTAAATCCACGTGCAGGTTATGCAGCGGATCAAGAATTTGACAGAAGCTGGTGGTCACTAACGCATCAAGGTACTTTTGGTGATATTGAAACCTTTGTGTCATTGGCGTTTGTTGATACCGATAACAATGGCCGTACTATGCCGCTTTCTGTTGCAGAGCGTAAACTACTACAAGCCATGTACGATGGCAGTGGTAAATATGCCGATATGGAAGAAGCAGAACGTAAAGCGCTTGCTGAAAGCACATTCTTACCACGTCCAAAGCGTACACTGAACAGTAACCAATATACGTTAGACGCGCGAGTGGATATTCCAGTTGACAACTTACTTGGCGACCACGTGTTTGTTGTGGGCGGTCAGTGGGTTGATGGTGAATTACAAGATGGCGTATTTGGCATGGAGTCTGGCGTTGCTCAAGGCGTTCAGGAACACCAAATGTACTCGCTATTTGTAGAAGATAACTGGAGCCTGAGCGATCCTCTAACAGTTACAGTGGGTGTCCGTCATGATAACCACGATGTATTCGGTAGCCAACTTTCTCCGCGTCTATACGGTGTGTATGAGCTGTCTGACGATTGGACAGTAAAAGGCGGGATCAGCACCGGTTATAAAACGCCACAAACGACTGACCTATACAATGGTATTACCGGCTTTGGTGGTCAAGGTACGTCGCCGTTTGCTGGTAACCCAGATCTTGAACCAGAAACTAGTGTAAACAACGAAGTAGCATTGTATTGGACGCACCCAACAGAGAACCACAATTTTAATATCACTTACTTCTCAACAGAGTTTGACGATAAAATCGCCCGTGGTGACACCATCAAGAGCTGCTCTGCAACCAATGGTGTAAAACCATGCGTGAATTTGGGCGTATACGACAAGCTTGGTTACGATACTTACAGCCAAAAAATCAATATCGACAAAGTTGAGATCCAAGGTATTGAGCTTGCAGGTCGTTACCAGTTCACAGATGCAGTTTCACTTTACGCGAACTACACTTGGACTGACAGCGAGCAGAAGAGCGGCCCTCAAGAAGGTCAACCACTAACCAATACCGCTGAGCACATGGCAAATGCCACAGTAAACTGGCAAGTAACAGACGAGTTTTCACTGACGCTAAATGCTGAAATGCGCTCTGATCGTTACCGTGGCTGGGACAATAACCTAGACAAAGCCATGTACTACAAAAACTACAACCTACTGCACTTAGGTGCTAAATACACCTTTAACGATAATGTCACTGTGTTTGCGCGTATCAATAACTTATTGGATGAAGACTTTACGTCTTATAGCACAGATTACAGCGACTTAAACGGCGATGGTAAATACGAATACCTAAGCGGCCGTGGTGTGGTAAGCGAAGTGGTATTTAGTGATGACTACAATGTAAAAGACAAAGCCCGCAATATTTGGTTTGGTGTCAACGTGACGTTTTAATACCCATGTAAAGCATTACTAGATTACAAAAGTCAAAGGAGGTGCAATTTGCACCTCTTTTTATTGCCACTTGTGTAAGAGCCGCTTAACGCGGCGAGCTTTTCTCCACCTTTTAGCTCGCTCGTAGCAGCGGCTTTACGCCGTGACAGACATCTGTTTTAGCAGAATAAATCCGCTTACTACCATGTGTAGGAACTGCTTTACGCGGCGATCTTTTCAACAAGACCGCGCGCTCACTCCCTCAACCATTAACCTCAATCCAACGCGGTCAAGGCACGATAGGTATCATAAGCAAACTGGTCAGTCATACCGCTAATAAAATCTTGAATAAGACGGCAGCGATAATAAAACTCAAAAATCGGCTCGGCTTGCTCAGCATCACTAAGCTTCACCAAGGTCTCGCGGTATACCGCAACATACTTTTTGGAAATTCGATTAATCAATCGCGACTCTATCGCAAAGCCATGGTCGCCACTTAATGCTGCGTTAAATTCATCAGCGTCTAAGTCAAGCACTCGCTGATATTCATTCAATATGCTGCTGGTGATCTTGTAGCCTTGAAGCTCCAACTGCTCGACTTCTTTATTCGAGAATACCTTGTTGGCCGCGACCGTTTTCAGCGACTTTACAATGGCATGAAGGTGGCTGTTATCCTCCAGTAACGAAGCGTTAAAACTCCCTTCGTAGATCGCACCAATATTATCGATAAAACGCGCTTTGGCATGTTCAGCAAGTGGGTGCAACAGCCCCACGCGGAGCCAAATAAAAAATTCATTATCAAAATTCGCCATATGCTTGCTGGCTTTGTCATTGGCGTAGTGCAGCTTTTTACTCATAAGCTCTAACAGCTTGTCATCGGTGATCCCAAATCCTGCGGCGATATTTTGATATTCCTCTATTAAACAGCCCGTTAACTCATCTACGCTAATAATGCCTTTTTCTACAGCGTCTTCCATATCGGCAAGGCAATAAGCAATATCGTCAGCCGCTTCCATGATATAAGTCACAGGATGGCGATGACCCACTTGGATCTGCAATTTGTCGCACAGCTCACTGACAAACCCACTTTCACTAAAATAGTACCCTGCTTTCTTTTGCAGGTAGGACTTATCAATGGCTACGGTCGACTTAGGCGTGGTCGCGCAGCGGGTATATTTCATCACAGTGGCGCATTGTGAATAGGTAAGGTTAAGCCGAGAAAGCGTATGAATAACGCGAATGGCTTGGGCGTTACCCTCAAAACTACAAATATCGAGCAGTAACTCCATTTCTTGATTCAGCACCGCCAGATCCGACGCCTTGCTCTCCTTTGAGCCATACCTCAGCGCCGCCCGAGCACTTTTTGCAAACTGCTGATGCTGGCTCAAATAGCGTTTAAACCAATCATTGATAGCGGCCTCGCCAAAGTGACCAAATGCAGGGTTACCAATATCATGCATCAAACAGGCCATTTCAGACAGAGTAACCAAACACTCAGACAAATCCACCTGCTGTCCGTTTTTATCTTCATATTGCAGCAAATCTTGCCTACTTTGCTGCACCAGCGCATCAACAATTTTTTTAGCAATGTAACGGCCATTTTGTTGCACCTCAAGCGAGTGCGTTAAGCGCGAACGCACCGCCGCATTGCGCTCAAGCGGAAACACTTGGGTTTTTTGTTGCAGTCGTCTAAGCGCAGCACTGTTGATAATACGCCCGCGGTCACTTTCAAGACTACTTGCCTCACTGCCACCGGTATTGTAAGAACGCTCGTTTGTTATTTTATTCTTGAAGTGCATGCCACTTTCCTGTTGAGACTCAAGCTACATTTCCAATGTAGGTGAATGTGGAAAAGTTGTAAACCGAATCGACACCTCGCATAGCCAGCCTACAAGCAAACCTTCATATAAGGTAAGGTAGCGCAGGATCTCTACACCGAATTAACAACAGGCAAAAAACCGACTAAGCCAGTAAAGTGATAAAAAGAGACTGTAATGCTTTGTATCAGGCTAGCTTATCTATAGTTGTTATTTCTACGGGCTTGGTTTAACCCTAGTTTTAATAGTTTGGCAAAAAATATCTAACACTTTGGTGGTAACCACTACAGCTTTTTGAACAAGTCTTATGCACTTTTTGATACACACTCTCCTAGAGACCTAGTTGCTAAGTTAAATAGAGATAACCAAGTAGTACAGCTGCCACAATTTCCTAATTTAAAAATTGCCTGCGGCCACTTTAAAACTGGTGAAAGTAGCGAAATGTCCTTCATGCCAGCTCCATCGGGATGTGGAAAAGTTGACCTTGAAAAACACTTCTTAGCTCATGCTCGTGGTCACTCTATGAACGGTGGTAAATACCCGATCTTAGATGGGGATTTGCTATTACTCGAGCGTATCACGGCGAACAATGCAGACTCGATTACAAATACCATGATCGCCATAGAACGATACCTATTATAGTGGCAAGAAATCCAGAGTATGAAGTAATTAAAGCCAATGAGGAGTTTGTGACGTTTGCGTGATTGAGAGAGGTGTAGAGACTCTCTGAGAATTAGCGCAGCGTAGATATGAGCTATTAGCGTCAAAGAGGAGCTGGTTAACAACCAGAGAGGTTTCTCTATTAACATAACGGGTGATAGGTTATAGCTTGAACTCTATGTAGATGGATTGTAAATTGATTTATCGATAAAAACTTTGGTTGTATTTCACAACTTTAGTAACTAGGACACTCAAACAAATGGATGGCTCAGCGTCACAACAACGCAACACAGTAAAAAAAGCTGCTTTATTTTCATTTAATAAATTTGTTGCTTTTACCGTTTTTATAACCAGTATCGTTATTGGTGCTTATGCAACTGATCTTGTTGAGATAGTGAAGGCCTACGTGCTTTATTCTGGTAGTAGCTTGATTCGCTTTATACCAATTTTGGTGCTTAGTGTGGTGATGATAAGTTATTTGTATTATCAATTTGAGCGAGCTGGACTAAGCACTTTTAGGAGATTCATAAAGTCAATTTCAACTGTGTTTGTATGCGCAACATTTTTTTCAGCAGGGATGTTTCTTAAAGATCCTTGGATATCACTTTCCATGTTCAACGATGAGTACGATGGCCCCGTCAAAACTTTTCAACACTACGCGGGGTTTGAAGTAAAGAAGGATAAATGTGAAAAGCGCGGTAAAAATCTTACTTGCTCCTTTTACGCTATTAATCTGCTTCCTCGTGATAATGCTTTTAGGATTAGAAATAAAAGTTATGCGATTGACCACAAAGATAGTCAAGCTAGATTACTAGCATACTATGTAGGTGAAAAGCGATATGGTAGTTATAACTCTGATTACTTTACTGTGCCTGTAGGAAGTAAGCGAATGTTTAAAATGGAGTTTGAGCTCTCATCGGATGAAAAAATGGTATTTGCTCCGTACTTGTCAGTAGTACTGGATGCAGAACATCATGAAGAAAAGCATCTCAACTTTAGATCTATGGATGTTGTGGGCTATGTTCAGTAGTCCGTGATTTTGCAAAGGTGAATTATGAACCAAGCCCTTAAATTTTTACTGTCTATCATAATCGTCGTCGTAACTTTTATCGTTTCAGCAACCTTGGCTGGGATGTTGGCGGAATATGCGGGCTGGTGGAAAAAGCCGGTGATAGGTGGTGTAGCAGCGGCTTGTGTGGTGCTGTCGGGTTATATAAGTGCGCCGGTGTATAAGTTGTATTCTGCGGCGGTATGGCTGTTGATTGGTGCAGCTGTAGCGTGGGTGATGTCGAGTGTGTTTATGTATGCTGAGGATGCCGACACCTCAGTGCCTTTGTATGTGACCTACGCAAATGGTGTGTTTGCTTTGGCGCTTTGCTGGGGTTGGGAGCGTCGAAAGGTTGTGTGAGGGATTGGTTCTCTGTAATGGGGTGCAAGAGATCGCCGCGTAAAGCGGCTCCCACCTGTGCGGAGCTAGTGTGGTGGGAGTGGGTTTATTCCGCGATGTTTTGTGTAGAGATCGCCTTGTAAAGCTCGCCGCGTAAAGCGGCTCCTACGTGAAGTGGTTTTTACCAGTGGGATCTAGTATGGTGGAAGGGGATTTATTTCGCGATGTTTTTTGTTGAGATCGCCGCGTAAAGCGACCCCACCTGCGTGAAGTGGTTTTTACCAGTGGGATCTAGTATGGTATGAGGGGATCTATTCCACGATGTTTTTTGTTGAGATCGCCGCGTAAAGCGGCTCCTACCTACTTATTCAATTGTTAAAGGAATATTCAATATGACTCCAAGTGCGTTACGCAAAGCAGTTAATGCCTTTTCTCAAGATACTCAGCATCAACCGGATTATTATTTTGTTGAAGGCTATTTGATAGGCAAAGTTGCCATTAATGATATTGCTGAAATACACGAGTGGTTGCCTGAGCTCTTTGGTGATTACACGGCTATTTACCGTGCTCAGTTAGAGGCTTTAATGGATTTGCATGAGCAGTGTGTTTCAAGCTTGGATGGAAAAACTTATAAGTTGCCAAAAGAGTGTGCGCTCTCTAAGCAAGACTTTGCTGCATCATTAGCAAAGGGGGCTCCGTTACCGAGCTTTTGTCTTGGTCTGCTTAAGGCGTTGGATAAAGTATCTTTTGAGAACTTGTCACTAGAGCAGAAAGGTGCGGTAAGTGAATTACAACAACAGCTCACCGGATTTACAAGCTTAGATGCAGCAAAGGCGGCGTTTTCACACGCTGAGCCTATGATGCCTTTTGAGCGAGAGGCTCATGACGTAAAGCGTTATTTGGCTGGCGCGATTATGGAGTTAGGGGATACTTTAATTTGGGATCCTGAGTTAGACAACGAGCTCGGAGCGTTTGAATTTGAAGAAGATTTTGATGAAGAACAAGAAGAAATAAGAAACTCACTGATTGAGAACTTACTTAAATTGACTCACATCGATTCAATCCCTTTACTTGACCAGTTTATTCATAATGAAGAACAAGACTTTATTACGCCTGATTATATTGAGGAAAATCAAGGCAATTTTTGGCTTATCCATGAAACCAGACCTTATATGTTTATTCGTTATCATAAAGCATGGATTTACTTTTGGGCAGACAGAGTACAAGAGGCGGTTGATGAGCTCGCCGTGCTGCTGCGACTTAATCCAAACGATAATCAAGCCTGTCGATACCTGTATGTGAACGGTTTAGTCATCTTAAAACAGTGGGATAAACTACAAGCTTGCCTTGATGAATATGAAGAAGAGAGTATTTTTATGCTATCTGCAGAGGCGCTGATGCATTTTGCGCAGGGTGGCGAGAGCAAAGCTTTGAATGAGCTAAAAGCGACAATCAAAGGGTACAATAAGCACTTTATCAAGATGCTTACAGGTCAAGAAAAGACTAAGCAAAAAGAGATATATGGCTACACATTGGGTTCAAAAGAAGAAGTCTTAAGTTATATAGATTGTGGTGGCAAAAAAGCCTGGTTAAGCGTGGAAGGAAGCCTCTTTTGGCTGCGTAAAAAATCATAGCGGACTTTGGATAAATTAAGCAAGTAGAGATGCAAAGCTAAGAGTTGTTCACCGGTGAAGTTGACCTTCACCGGGGTTATCGGCAAGATTTTCTCGCCTTAAAATAGTTCACTTAATTAAGCGAATTAGTATTAGAAGTCATATCGGATAGAGGCGGCAAAGCTTCGTCCCGCACTTTCAAGTCCATCTAAGCTTTCTGTTATACCGTGGCCTGCAAGATTACCGTGTTGGTAGTAAGTTTTATCAAATAGATTACGAATAGCTAAATTTACGGCAGTATTATCACCCAATTTAACTTGTGCTAACCAGTCAATCGTGCCGTATCCAGGAGTTTGGTATTTACCAGTGTTCACTTTGGTCATTTTTTTAGCAAAATTAAGGATAAGATCTGAACTCACCATATCATTTTGATACTTGAAGCCTAGGTTCCCTGACAGCGGATTAATGGAACTGATATATTCATCTGTCTCATCATTTTTACCATCTTGATATGTTGCGCTAAATGAAACAGACAATGTATCGGTAGCATAGTAAGTAGTGGAGAACTCAGCTCCTTTGATCGTAACTGAATCAATGTTCTGGTATTGGAATTTGTCATGGTTATAGGCAAAGTTTCCTTCATCATCCAATATGGTTTCACGGCTTATAAGCTCTGTGGACAAGAAGTTATCAAACTTATTGTGGAACAGTGCAGTTGAAATAGTGAAGTCACCAATATGGCCACGTAATCCAAGTTCTAAGGTGTCACTTTCTTCTGGACTTAAGTCCTCTGCTGGTAAGATTTCATATAAATATTCTGCAGAAGCCTGATTGTAGTGTTCAATATAGGCTAGATCATAAGGCGGTACTTTGAACCCTTGGCCGTACTGAGCAAAAACAGAAAGCATGTTGTTTAGATAATACAAACCACCTAAATTAAACGATAAATGTTGATCGTCTATTTTCGCAAATTCTGTACCATCGGTCTTTAAGGTACCGCTTGGGTCCATGCTGTAATAATCGAAACGTAGGCCTGGCGTAACTATAAGTTTGTCATCTAGTAGCTTTATTTCGTCATTGATGAATAGGCCAGCGCGAAGTGTATCATTTTTCGGGAATTTATTGGTAATGTCATCTTTGATGACTTCGCCTTCCACTTCTCGGTATTCACGTACTGTGCGTAGGCTCTCAGTGGTTTCTATATCAACACCGTAACCAAGAGTATGTTGCTTATCGAGTGCTTTACTCGCGTGAGAAATAAAACCATACGTAGTTTGCTCATAAGTACCGGTTTTCCACATGTCGCGTTTTTCGATAACACCAAACATAGGCGCGTTAATATCGAGTAAAGCATACTCTTGATCGTCTTGAACACTGTTTGTGTAATACAAATTAAACTGTGCTGTGTCCCAAACGCTATTGCCCGTATCGTTGTGATAACTCAGGCGGAACGAATCTGTGTGCTTTTCGGTCTCTGTACTTTCCGTCGCGATGTTGTAGCCATATTTAGCTAGACCACGGAAATATGCCAATAGACCATCGGCAAGGTCGCCACTTACATCTTGGCGCCACAGATCAGCAGAAACATTGACATAATCTTTGTCGTTGAAGTTGTATTTTAATTTGTAAAGTAAGCTTTGAGAGTCTATATCAAAGGGAGCGCGGGTGTTGTGCTTATTTTGCTCCTCTTTACCATCTCTGGCTGTTAGGCTCAGTAAGTGGTCAAAATTGCCATGCTGGCCTGCTAGCGTTGCACTTAGATTAGTTTGTTCACTGAGGTCGCTATAGCCTATCCTTACACGTGCGCCAAGATGCTCATTGTCGTTAAGATAATCACTGGCATCTTTGGTGGTAAATACCACAATACCCCCCAACGCATCGGAACCATAGAGAGATGAGCTGGCTCCTTTCGCAACTTCAACTTGTTTTATCGTATCAGTATCAATAAAACCTCGGCCCACTATATCGTTGAGTCCATCCGCGCCATAGCCTTCATTCATGCGCATACCGTCTTTTATGATCAATACTCTATCGCCGCCCATAGCACGAACCTGAATATTTTGTGCACCACCTATACGACCCGTAATCTTTATACTTGGATCATACTGAAAAAGCTGATTTACATCGGTGATTACTTGTTCTTCGATGTCTTGGCTAGACATTACGGAGATACTAGCTGCTACGTCTTTAAGTGGCTTCTCACTACGAGATCCACTAACAACGATAACTTCTAAATCATCTGCGGAAACCGCGTTATCGGCTAACGCAACCGTTGATCCAGAAGCAATAATTGAGGCGATAAGTAGTCGCAAATAGTGTGTTTTTGCAAAGCGCATGATGAGATTCCTATGAATATTTTATTGCTGAGCTGCTACTAAAATTTGCGAAGATCATACCTCTATTATTAAAAAGATCAATCTAAATAATAATAATTTCCATTTGTGTTGTTGTAAGTTATTACATTTTCAAGTACATTGTCGCGATAATTTATAGAGGGGAATTATTGTGAATATACAAGCAATAGAAATGCTAATGGCCAATGTATCTGAGCTGCTAATGACGCCAGTTATTATTGTAATATCAGTACTTTTTGTTTACGCATTTTTTGCACTTGGACGCTTTGTATCCGAATTTTTAATTCGTAGGAAAAGTCGTTTGTCATACCAACGTGGAATAGATAATAAGTCGTTACAAAGCCACAACGGCTTTCATGTTCATAACTATTTTATTGCGAATCCAAGCGCATCTGAAGATGAGTTAGAGGTGTTTGCATTAAAGCAGCTCGAAACGCTTCGAATTGTTACGCGGGTTGCTCCAATGCTAGGTCTTATCGCGACAATGATCCCAATGGGGCCGGCGTTAAAGGCGCTCGCAGACGGTAACATTCAGGGGATCAGCGAAAACTTAATTATTGCGTTTGCTGCGGTAATATGGGGACTTGTTATTTCTACACTTACTTTTTGGCCCGCTTCGGTTAAGAAACGTTGGTGTGCTCAGGAGTTGATCAACATTCGAAAACTGAGAGGGGAATAATTTCCATGCGCTTTTTAGATGAAGACGAAGAATTAAACCCTATTGTGAGTGCCGTAAATTTGGTTGATGTTTTTTTGGTGATTATCGCGGCGTTACTGATTTCTATTGCGCAAAATCCACTCAGTCCATTTACATCAGAAAATGTCACTGTGGTAAAAAACGCCGGTGAACCCAACATGGAAGTGATCGTGAAAGAAGGCAAGGAAATTAAGCAATATAAATCTAATGGAGAAATAGGCTCTGGAGAAGGCATGAGAGCCGGGGTCGCATATAAAATGGCAGACGGTAGTTTTGTCTATATTCCAGAGAATGAAAAGAAAACTGAAAACAATGCGAAGGAGACAAACAGATGACCCGACTATTCGCGCTGCTCATTTTAGCTTTGTCTTCTTTCCAAAGTTTTGCACAGCAACAGCCTGAAGTGTTGATTATGATGTCAGGACATGCTTCTAAATCAAAAGGAGAGTTATTGCTCTCGCTGGCCGAAGATCAGCCTTTTAAACTGACTAACTTTAGCACTCGTGGCAAATCAGAAGATGAGATCCGAGCCGCTTGGCAAAGTGCTAAGTTGATTTTACTGGATGGTATTAATCCTATGCTGTCACAGTATATGTTTGCAGATTACACATCATATTTGACAGATTATCCAGAGGTTCCAGTGATCTCTTTAGGGGATCTTGAAAACATGAAAATGAATCAAGGGTTATCCCCGTCGCAGCATACAACATTGGGCGCATACTACAATAATGCAGGTAGCCAAAACTACCGTAACATGATGTTGTACATATCGACTAAGGTATTTGGGTTATCGAGTGAAGCGCCAGAGCCGGTAAAGGTAGTGCCAAATGTAGGTCTATATCATCCTGATTTTAAATCTAGCGTTACAGTTAATCAAAGCGAATTCTTTAACTGGTTGGATGTTGAAGACAATCAGCCGGTTATCGCGATTGCTATTCACCGCTCTGTAATTGACTACGAGCAACAACAAGTCGTGGATGCCTTAATCCATGGATTACAAAAGAAGGGAGCAAAGGCGCTCGCCTTTTTCTTTGAAGGTAATGACGAGTCATTGACTTACCCAGAGCTATTAACGGATGAGAATGGGGCGAGAGTTGATTTGCTCATTAATTACCGCTCACTTCACTACGTAGAAAAGCGTCGTGCTGAGTTTGCTCAAATTGGGGTGCCAGTTATTCATGCAATGAATTACACCGAAGGTGATGAAGCTGCTTTTAACCAAGATCATGCTGGCATTTCTCCTTCGTTAACGCCATTTTTCTTAGTAATGCCTGAGGATACAGGGAGTGTAGATCCGAGCATCATCGCTGCGAATGATAAAGGTGTGAAGGTGGTAATGCAGGCGCAGCTTGATGCGCTGGTTGAGCGGGCATTTAATCACGCGAATTTAGCGCATATTAAAAATCGTGAGAAAAAAATCGCTACATTTATCTGGAATTACCCTCCCGGAGAAAAAAATATAGGTGCTGCATTTTTAGATGTTCCAAGCTCAATTGTGAATATTGCCGATGCAATGAAAGCCAAGGGTTACGATGTGAAGCAAGCTCATCCAGAGCAAATTATTGAGCAAGCTGGCAAACTTTTACGTCCTTATTATCGTGGAGAAGATGCTGAAGCACTGGTTGATGTTGGTCTTGCTGATTATATGCCTTTATCCACTTATCAGCGTTGGTTTGACTCTTTGCCACAACACGTTACAGCGCCAATTGTGGAAAAATTTGGCAAGCCAAGCGAAAGTACCATGGTGCGTGAACACAATGGTGAACCTATGTTTGTTATTCCACGGATGGACTTAGGCAACATGATAATTTTGCCTCAAGGGGTTCGCGGCAGTAACGCAAAAGAGCATTCAGCAGCCTATCACAGCACAAAGTCCGTTATTAACCATGGTTATTTGGCAATGTATTTGTATGCTAGAGAGACGTTTGGTGCGGACGCGGTAATTCACTTAGGCACGCACGGCTCACAAGAGTGGTTAAGTGGTAAAGAGCGCGGATTATCTGTGTATGATGCGCCGAATTTGGCAATTGGGAACATTCCGGTGTTCTATCCATATATTATTGATAATGTTGGTGAAGCGATGCAAGCTAAGCGTCGAGGCAGAGCGACTATGATAAGTCATCTCACTCCAGGGTTTGCCAAAGCAGGGCTTTATACCGACGTTGCTGAACTTAGTGAGCTTATTACAAATTATCTGATGCTTGCTGAAGGCTTGACGCGTGAGAATACACGGGCAGAAATCATTACCCTCGCAACTAAGTTGAATATGCTGAAAGACTTAGGACTTGACGAAAAGGCTTTATCTCAAGCGTTCGATGCACATATTAGTAAGTTGCAAGATCATCTTAATACCTTAGCGCAGATGAGCCAACCTTTAGGGATCCATATTTTTGGCGAACTACCGGAAGAGGCGCATCTATACAGCACAATCTTACAAATGCTTGGGGACGACTTTACTCACCTTGCGGGTGAGTATGAACGTGAGCATGGTTTAGCTTTCGCAAAAGAGCAACAAATTGATGAGCGTAACGTTGTAAAGCTTGAAGCACTTGAGGGTTTTCAGTTATTGCAGAGCGTGTTGGGTGGGCAACAACAACTAGAGTTACCTGACACCCTTAAAGGACCAATTGACTTAGCAAAGACCTATTGGGATAACTTCCATCAAATCGCTGAACTAGAGGGCTTACTGAATGGATTATCTGGACAATACATACCTGTAAGTCACGGTGGTGATCCTATTCGCAATCCTGCAGCTGTGCCCACAGGTCGGAATCTGCTTGGTTTTAATCCCGCAAAAGTACCATCAAAAGAAGCCTATGAAGCGGGAGTTAACATGCTAGAGCAAACTGTTGCTGATTATCAGGCAAAACATGGGCGATATCCTCAAAAGCTCGCATTTTCTCTTTGGTCCCTAGAGACTATGCGCCATCAAGGGGCGTTAGAGGCACAAATTTTACACGCGATGGGTATAAAGCCTAAATGGAACCCACAGGGTAATATTATTGGTACGGAAGTGATCCCATATTCTGAATTGGGGCGTCCGCGAATTGATGTGGTGATATCGGCAACAGGTCTTTATCGCGACGCATTTCCTAACGTAATGCTGTGGTTGGCCGAAGCCATTGATAAAGTGGCGAAGATGAAAGAAGAAAACAACTTTGTTTATCGCCACGCTAGTAATTTAAAACAGCAGCTTATAGAGGAAGGAAAATCTGAGGATGATGCTGATTACCTTTCATCGGTACGGATCTTTTCGAATGAAACAGGTGCTTACGGTACTGGCTTGGCGGGAATGAGCCTTGCTTCAGATACGTGGGACGATGACAGTAAGCTTGCGAATCTTTACTTAGACCGGATGGGGTTCGGTTATGGCAAAGATGAATCTCGCTGGAGTGAGAATCTTTCAGAAACAGGACTCTATGCCAAGGTGTTATCGGGTACAGATGGCGTTGTATTTTCTCGTTCGACTAATCTATATGCTTTGATGACTAATGATGATCCATTTCAATATTTTGGTGGAATTGGTTTAGCTGTTCGCAGTCTGGACGGTAAAACTCCAAAGATGTATGTAGCGAACTTACGTCGAAAAGGACATGAGAAAACCCAAACATTAGATCAGTTTGTGAGCAATGAAATGCGCAGTCGGTATTTCCATCCTCGCTGGATACAAGCAATGCAAGACGCGGGGTATGCTGGGGCAACGGCAATACTTGATCGAATGAACAACATGTGGGGTTGGGAAGTGATGACACCCGAAGCGGTCAGGGACGATCAATGGCAAGAGTTCTTTGACGTGTATGTTGATGATAAGTATGACATGAAGATGCGAGAGTTCTTTGAGCAGCATAATGCCGAAGCATTAGCACAGATCCTTGAGCGTATGCTTGAAGCGGTTAGAAAAGGGTATTGGAAAGCCTCTCCTGAGACATTGAAAAAGATGCTAGATACTTACACCGAAATTGCAAATCAACATGATGTAGTGACCGATAATAAAAAGTTCACTGAGTATGTTGAACAACAAAATGCGGGGTTTGGTTTAGTACCCTTGATGCCTGGGCAAGCTGTGCCTAACGTTGATATGACAGCAAGTAAAGCCAATATGGAGCAAGTGACTGGTCAAAAGTTAGAACAAGTCGCTCAAGGCAAAGAAGTTGAAACTGATTATACCTTGTGGTGGCTACTGGCAGGAATTTTCTTTGCGGGTATGCTGCAGCCCTTGGTTCGACCTATGTTGACTTCTAAAACATACACTTGATAGCGCTACAAATAAGGCAATATTTGTAAACACCAGTAGAAACACAGCAAGTCGAGATAGGCTTGTTGTGTTCTCACTGTACTTTACCTATTTGCAATAAACTTACCTGTTTTGATTGGCCTTGTGGGCTAATAAATGTGAGTTATTTTCGAATGTAAAAAACGGTAAAAACAAAATATATTTTAAATTCCATTAAAAACAATATGTTGTAAATGCTATTCCTCGCTCTTACATTCTATTCCGAAAGTTTATTACTAGAGCTATAAAAATTAGTTATATTTTATAGTTGATAAAATAATAAAAATCATTATCATTCGCAATCTCGTTATTTTTGGTGTAATTAAAAATGATTCGCTTTATTGTTCCTTTTGTTTCTTCAGTAATTATCTTCCCCGGTTATGCAGCCAACGCGGACTCTAAATCCATTGAAGTGATAGAAATTGTTGCAAACAAAGCTGAAAAATCTTTGTTAGAGCTTTCCGGTAGTGCGGCTGTACTAAGTGATGATGATATTGAGCAGCTTGTAGCAACACAGTTGAGCGATTTGTTTAAAACGGAGCCAGGTGTGGCGATCACAGGTTATAGCGGTCGTCCTCAAAATATTACCATTCGCGGTATGTCAGGTAATCGCGTACTGGTGTTGCAAAATGGTAGTAGAGCTGCGGATGGTTATGGCGCAAGTGACATCAACGATCTGGTTGGGCGATTTAATTTTGATTTGGAAGACGTCAAATCTATTGAAGTGGCAAAGGGACCAGCCTCAACATTTTTTGGGGCTGGTGCACTAGCTGGTGTGGTTAAAGTGAATACCAAACAAGCAAGTGATTATCTAAGAAGTGAAGATAACTATTTAGCAATTAAGAGCTTGTACAACGGTACCAACTCGGAAGTTAAAAACACACTCACTGGTGCAACTGGATTTTTTGGGTTACCTGTTTTACTAAAAGTCAGTGACTGGCGTGCTGAAGAGCAGCAAAACTTTCCCGAGTCACGCGCTCCGCTAGACGTTAAAGGTCAAAGCGCAAAATTTAGTAGTCAGTACGAATCAGGTTTGGGCCTTTTTACATATGATTTTAGCTGGTTGACACAGCAGACAGAAAACAAAATCAAACCGGAAACCGTGCCCCAACATGACGGTGCGTGGCAAGTTGAATCTCAAAAACAACGTGAACTCCAACAAACTCATAGCCACAGCGTTAAATGGCAATCTGTGAATTCATCTCTCATCTTTGATGATGCGCTTGGACAAATGTTCTGGCGCAAAACACAGCACGAAAACGATACTGAGCAACTAATCAGCCGTCAATTTTTTAAGGTTCAGACTCGATATAGGCAGCTGCTTTCGGAAGACCGTTTTTCTCAGACCAGTTTTGGTGGCGTATTAGATTTTGCTAAGTCTTTTGGCAATCATGAACTGATGTATGGCATTAGTGCAGAACAGGTTGAGCATGAGCGTCCTAAAATCGATACCGTGATTGAGAATGGTACGCGGAAAGTGACGATTGACGCACCGTTTAATGCAGCTAAAACAGTGATACTCGGTGCTTATGTTGGTGACGATTGGCAGATTAATAGTAATTTTAGGGCGTTAATTGGTTTGCGTTACGACCATAATGCATTATCTGCTGAAGGTGACGAAGACACGAGCTCAAATGAAGTCACAGCTAGCGCACAAATCAGATATGAAAATAGTTATGGTTTTAATGCTTACGGAGCATATGCACAGGGCTACCGAGCTGCACCATACGATAAAGTATATGGCAATATTCCTCATTTATTTGCCTTTCCTCCGTTTGAAATTGTTGCCAATACTCAGTTGAGAGCAGAAACCAGTGATAGCTTGGAACTAGGGTTTTCGCAAACAATTGATAAATTGCATTTTGCCAGCAGTATTTATTACACCCGCTACGACGATTTTATCGATTGGGTGAACATCCGCTTAAGATTAAACGATGGAGTAATGGAGCGCCAGTTTGTCAATATCGATGAAGCATATACGTTCGGTGCAGAAGCAGAGGTAACTTATCAATTAGAGTCACTAATGTTTGGCGCAAATATAGGCTGGATGAACGGAAAGAATAAAGACAAGCAAGAATACCTAAGAAATCTTATTCCGCTCGAATATACATTTTATGCCAATTATGAGTTCAGTGACTTTGTAATCAACCTGCAATGGTATGGACAAAGCCAGATGACTGACTTACCTACGTGCCAAGACCCATTTTTAAATGTAGAAATACCTTGTCAGTCAACAGGAAGTTGGCACAGCCTAGACTTATCCGTAAGTTACACACTATCAAAAAATTGGAAATTCAATACCGCGATAAACAATGTGCTAGATAAGCATTATACCCGATATCAAGATGTTGCTGGTCAATCCAATTCCGACTTCGACTATTCACAACCAGGTAGAAACTTTAGAGCATCTATCCAGTATAAATTTTAAAGGGTGACTATCTTGAAAAAACCATTATTACTATTGCTACTGTGGCACCTAGGTGCGACCGCGGCAGAGCTTCAGTTTGTTACTGGTCGTGCTATTAACTCACAACAAGCTGAACAGTTACTTGAAACCAAGTTAGCAAGAAAATATCAGTTTTCTTACCGTCGTAAAGGTCAGTTTGGTAATTATTATAGCTTTATGCCTACTTATGACGCTTTGCCAATATTTAATATCGTGGATAGTGTTGCAACGGATCAACAAGGACTAGCATTTCGATTGTATGTCTCTCGTTTTTCGACGTTAAACGTGGATGAAGGCACGGTTTCTGTTGCTCCGTCTATTGAGCAGGTTGGTGCATTAATTGATAAACAAGTTGACCATTTTTCGATAGAAGAAATTAAGCGAGGGTGGTGGCTTGAGCTGCAAGGTTTAAGATTTGTTTGGAACGTATTAGTAAGTGAAACCTTGCAAGGTGAAGTCGTTACTCAGCATTATTTTATTGATGCTGATGCCACTAAAATCCTTGGTCAACGCGGCGCTATTCCTGCCTACCAAAGTGAAGTTGAGCCTGAATACTCAGGTCGAATCAAGCAGTCATGGTTATTTGATCCAGACCCAAAAACTAGCTTAATGAGTGAAGACATTGAGCAACAGTTTACACCGCAGACTGAATTTGCGGATGCAGCATTTAGACTTGTTGAGCTTAAAGATTTAACGCTAATTGGCAACCAGTTAGCACTGACGGGGCCTTATGCTCGAGTAACTGACTTTGCAGAACCACATGAAGTTGTGGAAATGTTACCTGTAGCTGGTGTAGCAAAAAATCATCATAGCTCTGCCAGCTTTTTACAACAAATGGCCTATTTTCACGTCGATTCTGCTCAGCGTCATTTGCAGGAATTGGGTTTTACTGGCGATAAGTTGATCCACTATGCGCCGATCACCATAGATGCACAAGGTTCTTATAATGACCAGTCGGCATATTCATTTCACCAAAAACGGATTTTATTAGGAGTTGGGGGGCATGCTGACGCGCAGGATGCTGATGT
The DNA here is from genome assembly GCF_021530695.1 of Pseudoalteromonas sp. OF5H-5. NCBI lineage: Bacteria > Pseudomonadati > Pseudomonadota > Gammaproteobacteria > Alteromonadales > Pseudoalteromonadaceae > Pseudoalteromonas > Pseudoalteromonas sp. OF5H-5. Next base: position 165,144 of record NZ_JAKGBF010000006.1, on the reverse strand, counting down.
AATATGGCATGAATATGGACACAGTGTTACTAACTTCATCAATCCCTATGACGACGGTGCGGATAGCGGTGCAATTGGGGAAGGGTATGCCGATTTTCTCGCCGCAAGTCATAGTTACCGAGATCCGCAAGGCTACGAGTTTGAGCCGGATGTTATGTTTAACTGGGATGCTCGTTTTGGACAACGTAGACCAAGAACGTTAAATGATAGTAAAGCTAGGTATAATCCAAATTATCACTACCCAGCCCATATTCATGTTGCAGGTTCCCTAGGTGATCAGCTTTGGTCCACACCATTATTTCAATCCTTCAAAGAAGCTGAAGCGCATTATGGTGTGAAAGGCATGAATGACATGGAGAAGATTGTTATTGAAGCTATGTTTGGCCTAGGGGCGGGGATCACTATGCCCAATTTAGCGCTGTCTACACTCGATATGGCAAAGCGCCTGTACCCCAATGAACACTATGCCGACATTTTACAACGGCATTTTAGTCATCATAACTTGTTGCCAAAATTATTGGTAATTGAACAAGCCAAGGTCATTGATACTCTCACTTCAGATCCCTCTGTGGTCGTGAATATCAAAAATATCAGCCCTTACTCGCTTAAAGATATCCAGTTCGCGTCAACTGAGGACTCAACAATAAAAATCGCAACTCAACAGGTTGGCGATATTAAGGCTGGAGATTCGATAACACACACTTTTTCCATCACCTTCGATGGTGCGTTTGAATTGAGTTGTGGGATGAGTGCTTTTGTTCCGGTATTGGAGAAGTATTCGACAGGGATCCCAGTATTGAATCAAAGCCTACAGCAACTAGAAGTTACCTTAGGCCAGCCAAATCTATTTGTTGTAAAAGGTGAGGGAGGCATACTTAAAGACGCAACCGGAGAACCTAGTGGAGTTGTGCACAGTAAGGGGATCACCAACTTTTACCTTGATGTAGAGCAGCAATCTCTGCAGGTTAGCGATGACCTTAAATTTGAATTACAGCTTGAACACAATGACTTGAGCCAAGTAAGTATAAAGTTAATTAGCCCTGCGGGTGTTGCCGTAGTCATTTGGGATCAAAGCTACTACCCACATTCAAAATTTGAATTTAGTCTGCCTTCTGATGTTGCAAACGTAGATTTCTCGCCACTTGAAGGCCAGTCATTCAACGGCCAGTGGCAGCTTCAGGTTGTAGACCACAAGCCTGATTTCTCCGAACTAATTAATACGCCTACGCTTAAAGCTTGGCAGCTTTCACAAGTTACCGATTATCACTGTCATTCTGCATCCGACGATAAAGAACATACAGATGACCAAGATAATCATCTAGAAAAAATAAATGACAACACGAGTGGCAGCCTGTATTGGCTAAATATTGGTTTAATTTTAATTGGGCTTAGGCGACTCAAAATACACACTAGGAGTAAACATGACATTTAAATTGAAACCGCTTGCGCTTGCGCTTTCGGTTGTAGGTCTCAGTGCCTGCGGTGGGGGGAGTGGTGACACTAAAACAAATACTGAAAATGAGACAACGGTAGACCCAATTAGTTATTCGGTTTCGATCAGCGTTGATAACGCAGTAACCGGTACTTTATGCGCAGATAGCAACGAAAACTTAGTGTGTGACAGTATCGAGGTGCAAACTTCAATTACAGATGGAACCGCAACATTAACAAGTGAAGATGTTGCAATTCTTAACCAGAGCTACATTGTGACAGAAGGCAATGTGATGATACTCAGTGCGCCAGCTGCAGTTGCGAATGACGCTAGTATCGTAATGACACCTGCAACGACTCTGGTTTATGCGAATATGATACAAGGCATAAGTAGAGAGCGAGCAATTGAGGCTGTTGTTTCTACACTTAACGATGGCTTATCACTGTCTTTGTCAGCGGATACTTTATTGACAGCGCAAAGCGCAGACTTAGCAAACTTCAATACTGAATTTGTAAAATTGTGGCAGGCTGCGCAACAGCAAAGTGAAAATAAGGGGGCTATTCTTGCGGGCTTTGCGATTCAACTTGCAGATATTATTACCGCGATAAAAAACAATAGTCATTTTAATCAGCTAGATAGTTTTGTTGCGAATGCATTAAACTGGTCCGTAGGGTTCCCTATGACTGACACTGGGGTAACTGCATTCGCTAACCTAGATGGCTTTTACAATACCGCTTCTGTTGCGGACTTTCCAGGTCAAGACGCAGATTATGGCCTTGATCTTACACAAAATAATGATGCGGATGGTGCTGCGGGTTTTAGTTATGTAAAACTCAGTGGTACAGGTGAAATGCTTGCAGCTGATGCTGAACAATGGAGCTGTGTAAAAGACTTACAAGCAGGGCTAATTTGGGAAGTAAAAGATGCAAACGCAGGTATTCGCCACAAAGACACGTTGTTTGCATTTAAACCTAGCGACCGCGAATCGATTTTTCCTGCTGAAGTGGCTGAAGCCAGTTGTGATAATGCAGAAGGTGTATGCACAGTATCGCAATATGAAAGTTACATAAACAATCTAAACAACGGTGTCGGGTTGTGTGGATACTCTGGCTGGAAGTTACCTAAATTCAACGAGTTGTATAGCTTAGTGCACTTTGCGAGCACAGATAAGAATGACGGCGATGTTTTACTTGGAGTAGACGTTAATTACTTCCCAGAAACACATGCCGGAGACATATGGACAGCAACGCCATCGATAGAATGGCACACTTCTATGTACTATGCCCCCCACATGTGGGCGCTTGGGTTTAACGGTGGTTATATTGGTGCAACGACTTCTTATGAATACTGTGATAGTGCACAAGAATGTGAATATCCAAGTGTATTACCTGTGAGGCTTGTAACTTTAGGAGCAGAAAAATGAGATATTTATTAGTCACTTTGTCTTTATCAATGTGCTTTACTGTACAGGCTATTGAGCAAGCGTGTTCACAAACTATCGAGCGCTCTTCACCTAGCGTAGGTTTTATCGATAATAAAGATGGTACAGTAACTGATAGAGCAACACAGCTTACTTGGATGCGCTGTAGTATTGGGCAAACTTTTAATGCACAAACTTCAAGTTGTGATGGAATGCCAACCGCTATGTACTGGCAAGATGCCCTTAAAACAGCAGAAAAGATCCGGACTTCTCCAGGTCATGCAATTTATCAATACGCGGGTATTAAGAATTGGCGTTTGCCTAATATCAAGGAGCTTAACTCAATCCGTGAAGTTGCCTGTGTTAACCCTGCGGTAAACCAAACGGTTTTTCCTAATATTTTTGCTATCGCTGAAGCAGAAGGCGGGTATGCATACGTTTGGTCAGCTACGCCTTTAGCGTCTGAAGCTGGGGTAATGTATATGGACTTAAATGGTGGAAGTTTAGCGTCTACCTTTGGCTTGGAAGACTATGAGAGACAAATTTTACTCGTAGCCGACAAAGTGACAGAGTAGGCTTCAGTACTTGTCGTTCGGTGTTGTTTGGTTTTTGTTCTTGGAATGTCCTAGTCTCGGTGCTTGACTTGCTGCGAGTAGGCTAGATGCAAAGGTTGAGCAGCAAAGAGCGACAAGGTGAACTCTTTATTTTCAATATGTTACCGTCATGCTGATATAGATTAACGAGGCGCAACAGCTAAGTAAACTGGTGCAAAAAGCTTGAAAGAGCAACAGAGCTCAATATGATAAGCCAATGCGTCAAGAGTACTTATACCTAGGTTGAATAAGACTATTGATGCATTGGTATCAAGCTTAGTGTAGGTTAATACCAATTGAATTAATTCTCTAATCAATTTGAAGGGTGAAATAGCATATTAGCTTCGTTAAAAATTTCTCATTTAGAACAACTAAATAGCAAAATTTTTGCCTTGCTACTAAAGCTATTTCCCCGCTTCAAGATAGATCATTTACTTAATACAACTGGTATAAATCGTTTTAAAAAGGTTCAATCATCCACTTTGCGGATAACTGGTCCGGTTCGCCATGGCGATTTAACTCAGGTTGGTTTTGCGCTTGGTTAAACCAAATATATTGCTGCCAAAATTGATTTTTGATATTCCAAACACCACCTTGATAAATCAATGCGTAGAGTGCTTGCTTAGGAGAGTCTACGAGTTTGAGATAGCCGGCGCTTTTGCTGCTGTAACTTAAAAACAGTGAAGGGGCCTGAGTGGCTCTAAAATAGTGCTGACCCTCAGCATTGGTTACCTGAATTAAATCGAGAGGCTCAGTTGGACTAAAGGTAATTCGGGTGTCATTGTTCAGGGGTTGTGCTGCTAAATACTGATTATTTACGGGCGACTTTATCGTGATTTGTGTGCCCGTGTCTGCACTTAACTGCGGATATGTCCAGCCGCTTGGTGGCGTTTGCCAGGTTAGAGATTTCCAGCGCCAGTTGTAGGGAATATCTAAGTGTGGGTCGTTAAGATCTTCAAAACCAGGTTCGGCTTCGATATTAAAAAGACATTGGTTTCGCTCTGCATCTAGCTGTGCAACACGCTCTGTTTGGCTAGTTGTGCCTACATTTAGCTCCGTCATACAGGCTTCAAGTGACTTCCCTTTTCCTGACTCATTAGGGGCCAGTACATAAGTATGGTCACGTTTACTTTCGTCCTCATACCAAGCCAGCATTGCGGCCTCGTCAAACGACAACCAGTTTTGTACTAGTCGCTGTGCTTCTTGCTCGGCTACGCTACGTCTTTGTGCTTTTGGTATTGCCATTGTGCGAATAAACGCAGCCCAGAGATCTTTACTGGCCTCCAGCGCGACAATTGCAACCGGTTTCATGCTACTAATACGATAAGACTGCCAACCAGATTCTAAGCGTGTATTCGCTCGCCAAATTACATCGCCACTGGCGAAGTTGAGCACATCTTTGGTGTCGTGCGAATGCTGCTCGGCACCTTCAGAACAAAGGTAAGCTTTTACTTGCCAAACCTTTTCGTAGTTATCTTGTGGGAGCCTTACCGTATGTTCTGGACTAAATGAGTCTTGAAATAGGTGAACGGCACGGCCAAACAAAAAGTAATTATGATCTACTTCCGCGAGAGCTGCGTGACCACCACCATCCCACACTTTGAGGCGCTTCTCCTCAGCCATGGCCGCATCAATAAAATGTTGAACAAAACGTTTTTGCGCGCGATAAGCTGCATCTACACCACCTTGGCCTGCAATATCATCATAGCGGCGCATAAAGTGATCTAGCTGAATGTCAGCCGGTTCTTGCGATACTGCGCTAAAACAGTTTGGGCCGGTAGGATCGGTACTGGCGTTGGTGACGTTAAATCCAGCAATATCAACCCAACGCTCACCGACAATGGCGGAATTCACACTGTCGTATCTTGGTTCATAGAGTGGGTTATTGTTTAACTGGGACTGAAGTCGAGTAATTTCATCTTGTGCGGTATGTAGCGCGATGTTTTTTGCCAGACCATAGCGCCAAGCGTGTCTGGGGTCGTTGGGATCTGGTTCGATAATATGTTCGGCATCCAGCACCTCTAGTGCTGCGGTGCGGGTTAACCATTCATGTCCCATGGGCATGATCCCTTGTCCACCAAATTGGGTGAATGCTTGAACTGTGCTGCTTAATGCAAGTCCTAGTGAAATTGTAAGAGGCTTTATTTTCATATCTACTCCTTGAAAACCAAAAGCAAAAATAGAGTTTTTACTCAATGTAGGGGCAAAGATTATAGTTTGTGAAATAAATGTTTCAATTGATTTTTGTTTGTAACTAATAGGTTTTTTATCACCTGATTTGTTTGGTGAGTTTTTGCCTCTTACATGGCTTAAAAAAGATAAAAGTAATTTTTATTTAATATCAGATTGTTACAGTTTATTTTGTTCGTGTTTTATGTTCTGTAATGACGTGAAATATGCACATTTTCTTGCTGGTGCTACAGTTACTCTACTTAGCTGGGAATCAATTTAAGCGAAAGTTAGCGCACACTTGAGTATCTTTTGTTAACAAGTGTGTTGTTTTGTGCCGTGGTTACTATATCTAAAGGATATAAATATGAACTATTCACTTCACCCCTCTGTCGGTGTCGCAAGACTCGGTAATAGCGATGGTCAGTTTTATTTAGCACCAGACAAAATAGGTGGTTTACCGTTTGAATCCGATGAATGGGGCAATAAGATAGACAGCCCTGTCAGTCAGTTTAAAGACGCAGAAGGCCGGATCCGCAGACAGGGCCAACCCTTTAAAATCATTGACGAAAATAACAATGAGCTTACGTTATCGAGCGATAACGTTAAATCCATTAGTTGGACTGTACACGTCGCTAATAAAAAGGCGGCATGGTATGAGTTTAATGAATTACAAGGCAACTTACTCTATGGTCAAGATAATAGTTATAGCAATCGCAACACGCCTTGGCGTAATGCGGATGCAACGGATCGCCGAAGCTTAATTATTGACCCAGGTCCAAGAACGATATCTGGCGCAAATGCAAAGGCTGAATTTGACGCCGCCAGTGCGCCTGCAGGATATCCGGTTAGTTTCCCTCCCAAACCGTGCCAAGGCACTGAAATAAAGTCGCTCGGAGACATTTTAACCGATAACGAAGGCCGCTTAGTGGTACTTGGCGGTAAAGGGAATGCGGGTGGTAACCAGCCTCTTGAATCTTACGGTGGTGCGGACACATGGCATGATGATATTGCGGATGGAACTGTGTATTGCACGGTTACGTTTGACGATGGTAAAACCTTGCAACTCTCTGCTTGGGTAATTGTTGGCTCTCCGGATTTTGCACCGGAAATCGTTAATATCTCCAATCTCAGTGATACTATGTTTGACGTTGCGGTGCGCGAACAAAACTTATGTCCTGAGCTATACAGCGATGGTGAGTATCAGTCTTCTTATCAGGCAAATTATTACCAAGATATTGAGCCGATTATCCAGCGTATTAGCCGTTATCAGTGGGTATCAAATGTCCAATCTATGTCGGCATTTGTTTCCAATATTTTTGATTTTAAAGACAACTCTGAAGATAATAAAGCCAATCGTCAGGCTTACTTTAAGTACTTTAGGCAGCCAGTTGACCCAGCCACAGTGCAGCAAACTCCGCCAAACGAGCAAACCAATCAGCAACTCTTCGAGTATGGTATTGAGGGTAATTTACCACTGATGCCAATGAACTCTGGTAGTAACTCGGTGAGCAACGCTGAAGACAATATTGTCGATAAGTTTCTGACGTTAACGCAGACTCAATATTTCTTACTGAGTCAGTGGGCTGCTGGTAACTTTTCAAGTGCTAAACCTTCAGCGCCACAGAGCGCAGTCGATGAGTTTGGCGTATTTTATGCGGATCAAGGTAGCGTGGGTAATTGCGTTGGCTTACCTATGTGTCCAGGGATTGAGGTAACGTGGAGTTTACAAAATCCAGCAGTGTACGCGGCGCCTTATATCATTAAAGATCAAAGCATGGGTAATGGCTTTCCGAGCGGCTTGGATGCTGAGCGTGATGAGTGCGAAGGCGGTGGATGTCAGCCTGGAGATTTAACCAAGCGCATGGCATGCCCGTGGCAAGCAGACTTTTTCAACTGTACTATTCAAAATGTGAACTTTACCGAGCCAACGGTGAATAAAGTGAACGTTGGCACGGAAGACGATCCGCAAATGGTGCCAGCTGCCCCAACTTACTATAGTTACTGGTGGCCACCACAAAGCCCTTGGGATGTATTGACGAATCAATTTGATGATCAATCACTTACCCATCTGCCTGCAGGCCAGCAAGTCAACTATGCACGTGGTATCAATAGTTTTGTGCAAATGGTTGAGCATTGGTCGGCACTTGGTTTTATCCGCAATCAAAATAGTGATGAACCGAATTTCCCCTACTTTACGGAAATCGAACGTAATCACCAACTGTTTGCGTATAAGGATGTGCCTGTCTCTGATATTACTGGGAATTGCCAAGACGACGGAACCGATATTCCGGTGTTTTATATTCCTGATGACCTTAAAGATCACCTGTCTTGCGGGTGCTCTAAGGCCAAAGCAATATTAAAAGGGCTTGAAGAAAAAATGGCTAAGCCAATTACGCAAAAACGAGCTGCGAAAAAAGTGCCTCGCAGTGGTACTCGAACAAGACGGTAATGGATATGAATGGTACTCACGAATGTGATGTGCTAGTAATTGGTGCTGGCCCTGCCGGGGCTAGCACCGCATTAAACTTGCTCAATCACACAGACCTATCAGTCATTTTAATCGAGCAGTCTGATTTACAAAAATTAAGAATTGGCGAAAGTGTATCTGCAAGTGTGTTTTCGGTATTGGACTATTTGCAGATAGATAGAGCGGATTTCGGTCCGCACTGTTTTACTCCAACTCAAGGCAATAGTGCATTTTGGGGAAGTGAGAAATCTGCTAATCGTCACGCGATTTTTGCACCAGACAGAGCAACCTATCAAATTAATCGCGAGATATTTGATCTAACCTTGCTCGAAAGCACAATCCAGCGCGGTGGAACGGTGTTCCCGCGCACTAAAAGCAAAGCAATTACTCAGTTACAAGACGGTCGTTACTCAGTGGTGGTGAGTCATCCTGACTATGGTCAGTTCACCATTGTTTGCAAGTATCTAGTTGATGCGTCAGGGCGTAATTCGTCTATTGGCAAATCTCTAGGAGCGGCTGTTCAGCAATATGACAGACTTACTGGGGTTGGTGCCTTCTTTAAAGTAAAGCGGGGGGCGCTTGAGCAACTTCAACTAATTGAAAGTGATGAATGTGGCTGGTGGTACAGTGCGGCGCTTTCTAACGATATGTTAGTTGTAACGTATTTTAGTGATTTTGAATTGCTCTCAAAGCAGCGCTTAAATCGTTTGGCACAGTGGCAAGCGCACTTAGGTAGCAGTAAATATATGTCAAGGCGTGTTGAGGGGGCAAAGATGGTCGACGAAAACCTATGGGTCCGACCTGCCGGGAGCCATTTTAACAGTTTTGCTCATCTCAAAAATTATCTACCAGTGGGGGATGCGGCTTGTGCGTTTGACCCTATTTCCTCTATGGGATTAGGGTTTGCCATGACATCGGGATGCCAAGCGGCAGCCATTATCGGCAATACCAAAACATCTCAAGCGTTTATCCACAGTAGCAAGATGTATCAACAAGACTTAGCGCGTCAGTTTGATCAGTACTTAGCGCTAAAGCAGCAGTTTTATAATAAGGAAAAACGTTGGTGTGATGCGCCTTTTTGGTTCAAGCGGCAGCAACTTATCAACCAGGTTGCTTAGCTGAAACTAACCGAAGAATAACAACTGCTAGCACACAAGTTGTTATTCTGATCTCGGGTTAGCTCATATTAAAGCAAGCTTAAAATGTGTTTGGCGTTTTGTCGGGCAAGACAGCCCTTGACGGGATCGGTTGAAAACGTTTTAGCCGATATCTCCATAGGCTCCCCTTCATGAAGTACATCACCGCTATAGACTTTAACTCGACAGGTCGTTTTGTTTTGCTCTTCTGAATAAACAAGCTCCACTTTTTCGGCCTTCATAATTAAGTTTTTGTAGGGGTATCCCGCATCGGTAGATACTTTTTCAGTTTGTACCTGCTCGGATGTTGATGCGAGTGCTGCTAGAGGAAATGCAAGAATAATTGCGTATTTCATGATAAAGACTCCTTCCGTCTCTGATTTCACTGCTAAGTATTGTGTGCATTCATAAAACTGACAAACTAGAAATTCTGACCTATAGTTAAGTTTTAATTAAGTAAGATGACGAATGAAATCACCTCCACTCAAAGGACTTTGGTATTTTAAAACGGCGGCGGAATTAGGCAGTTTTAAGCAGGCGGCGGAAGCCTTATTTGTGACTCAAGCCGCTGTGAGTCAACAGATAAGAACCCTTGAGCAACAGCTTGGTTGTATGTTATTTGAACGACAAACAAGAAAGGTATTGCTAACTCAGCAAGGACAAGACTTGTTGCCTTACTTACACAAGGCCTTTGGGCAAATGGAAATGGGCTTGTCGACGTTAAAATCAGATCCTAACCCAAACACCATTAACCTGTCGGTTTTGCCTTCATTTGCTACTTGTTGGCTGTTGCCAAGGTTGGCGAGCTTCAACAAAGCATTACCAGACTACCAGCTACGTATTGATCCAACCGAGCAACTCGCCGATTTTAACCACGACGATATTGATATTGGGATCCGCTTTGGATTTGGTAACTATCCGGGACTGAAAAGCGAGCTCATCGCGGAGGATGAGTTAGTCCTTGCCTACCGTCCTGGATTAATTGACCCAAATAAACCGTTGCGAGAACAGCTATCTAAACTCAATTTTATCTATGATGAAGGCCGGGATAATGAGCATGCGTGGCTTGAACTAAACAAACAACTGGATTTGAGTGGTCATACATTCAGTAATCTCAAAATTGATAATGCGGCGTTGGTACAGCAAGCAACGGTGGCAGGGCAGGGGTTTTCTTTGTTACGTCGACGTTTAGTGAATCAATCTTTAGAGCTAGGCCAATTAGAAATCTATCCCGACTTTGCATGGTTATGTGAATATCGGTATTACTTGGTCGCACCAGAGCGCCATTTTGAGTGGCCTAAATTAAAGGCGTTTCGAGATTGGATTGTGGCTGAGCTTAGCGCATGTTGAAATTGCGATCTTATATGTTCTTGGTTAACTTTAGCTTGAGCCATAAGACGGCGAGTTGAGTACTGCAAAAAATAAAGCGGATAGGATAAACAGGCCAAGCCACTGTTAAATACGCACCAGTGGCTAGGCTGAGTTATAAGCTGCTATTTTAGGTCAAATCGGTCAGCATTCATTACTTTGGTCCATACCTCAACAAAGTCGCGGACAAACTTCTCTTTGCTATCATCTTGTGCGTACACTTCGGCGTAAGCGCGCAAAATAGAATTAGAACCAAAGACGAGATCAACGCGAGTCGCGGTCCATTTTACCGTGTCCGTATCACGTGTTTTTATCTCATATAGGTTCTCTCCACTTGGCTCCCAGCGATATGCCATATCGGTCAAGTTGACGAAAAAGTCATTACTCAAAGTGCCAACGTTATCGGTAAATACGCCATGCGATGTTTGCCCGTGATTGGTGCCTAGCACGCGCATTCCGCCGATCAGTACGGTCATTTCCTTGGCTGTGAGGCCCAACAGTTGAGCTTTATCAAGTAGCATTTCTTCTGGTTTTACGCTGTAGTGCTGTTTTTGCCAATTGCGAAAACCGTCATGTACAGGCTCTAATACATCAAATGACTCAATGTCGGTTTGCTCGTCTGTGGCATCGCCTCGCCCAGCGGCAAAAGGCACTTGGATTGATACACCGGCATTTTTAGCCGCTTGTTCAACGGCAGCGCAGCCACCCAATACGATTAGATCGGCCATGCTTACGGTAGGCGTAAAATTACTTTGCACGGTTTCTAATGCCGCAAGTACTTTCGCTAGACGCTCTGGCTCATTTCCAAGCCAATCTTTTTGCGGGGCTAGGCGGATCCTCGCACCATTTGCACCCCCTCTAAAATCGGAATATCTAAACGTTCTAGCACTATCCCACGCGGTGGCTACTAATTCTGAAAGCGTCACATTGGTTGCTAGAATTTGTTGCTTGAGTGCGCTAATTTCACTGTCGTTTAGGGTGTAGTTAACGCTGGGGACGGGGTCTTGCCATAGCAGGTCTTCGTTAGGGACTTCTGGGCCTAGATAACGGCTTTTTGGGCCAAGGTCGCGATGCGTAAGCTTAAACCACGCTCTTGCAAAAACATCGTTAAAATAGTCGGGATCGGCATAAAACTTCTCTGAAATTTTACGATAAGCAGGGTCCATTTTCAGCGCCATATCGGCATCTGTCATCATCGGCATGCAGCGTTTGGATGCGTCTTCAGCATCAACCGGCTTATCTTCTTCTTTTATATTAATAGGCTGCCATTGCCATGCACCCGCAGGGCTTTTGGTCTGCTCCCACTCGTACGTGAACAGCAAGTAGAAGTAGCCATTGTCCCATTGAGTTGGGTTCGTCGTCCAAGCGCCTTCAATACCACTAGTTACTGCATCAGAGCCAATGCCACGCGAGTTATGATTCATCCAACCAAAACCTTGTTCATGCAAGTCCGCGCCTTCTGGTGCCGGGCCTAATTCATCGGCATTGCCATTTCCGTGCGCTTTTCCCACAGTGTGTCCGCCAGCGGTTAGGGCAACGGTTTCTTCATCGTTCATTGCCATTCGAGCGAAGGTAACACGCATATCTTCAGCTGTTTTTAACGGATCGGGATTACCATCTACGCCCTCAGGATTAACGTAGATAAGACCCATCATCACAGCGGCAAGCGGGTTTTCTAAATCGCGTTCACCGCTATAGCGGCTGTTTGAATTATTGGAGGGAGCCAGCCACTCTTTTTCGCTGCCCCAGTAGGTGTCTTTTTCTGGATGCCAGATATCTTCTCGGCCACCGGCAAAACCAAAGGTTTTGAATCCCATCGACTCATAAGCAACGTTGCCCGCCAGCACGATTAAATCGGCCCAAGAAATACGATTGCCATACTTTCTTTTAATCGGCCAAAGTAAACGCCGGGCTTTATCTAAGTTTCCGTTGTCCGGCCAGCTGTTTAGCGGAGCAAAGCGCTGATTACCCGTGTTTGCACCACCGCGACCATCCGCAACACGATAACTGCCCGCAGCGTGCCATGCCATTCTGATCATTAATCCTCCATAGTGTCCCCAATCTGCGGGCCACCATGGCTGCGAGTCTGTCATAAGTTGCTCGAGATCTTTCTTCAGGGCGGGGTAATCGAGGCTGTTAAATGCGCTTTTGTAATCAAAATCGGCATCCATCGGATCGGTTTTCGTATCGTGCTGATGCAATATGTCTAAGTTCAGGCTATTTGGCCACCACTGGTGCTCGCTATGCTCTGACGACGTATTTGCACCATGTGCAAAAGGACAAATCGATGGTGTGTTTTGCTTCTTATCCATGGGAGATCCTTGTTTGTTCGATGACGGAAGATTGCTAGGGCCTGTTTATCTTTCAAGTTTGTTTCTGCAGCAGTTTGATTGATGTATACATAGGGCAAGTTGTACGCCGCGAGCAAAATACGCTCAGAGGAACAAAAATCAAACAGCAAAGGTCAACAGGCCCTAGATAAAGGTAGTCCCGATAAGTGCTTTTTACCAGATTTAGGTGGCCTTAAAAGCCAATATTGAATACCAAGAGAGTGGCGACATTTGTGACTCTCTGGGTAGTGAACACGCCAAATCTGACTGATTACATGATTTTTAATTAGACGCTTGAATATTCAATAAAAGTAAATAAATTTTGCGCAAATCGTCTAGAATTGTTTGTTGGAACGATTTAATTGTGTTATCAGTATAAAAAGGCGCAATAAATAACCTATTTCATTTCCTATAGTGATAATAAGAAACTTTCTATCGTCAGCGTCTAACTATAATTTGGAACGTTACAAAGGAAACCGTTATGACAATAACAAAACAAAAAACGACTTTGGCGTTGGCAATAGCCAGCTTGTGTGGTTTGGGCGCTATGGTGTGGACGGCCCCAGTGTTTGCCGAGGAAGCAGCGTCGGAACCCGTTGAAAAGATTATGGTAACGGGGTCACGTATCGCGCGGGCAAACCTAAGTAAACCCGGCGCGGTAACCACAATATCTAGATCGGATATTGAGCAAACCGGGTTTAAAAATATTGGTGATATGCTGCAAAATCTAACGGTTTCCGCCAGTGCTCCTAATGCTTCTCAAAATGAAAATACGTCTGGCGTGACAAACTTCGACTTACGCGGTCTAGGTGCGCAGCGCACGTTGGTCTTGCTAAATGGCCGCCGCTTACCAAACGGGGGAAATGGCGCGGATGCTGCGGTTGACCTAAGTGCTATACCTACAGCGATTATTGAACGTGTTGAAATTCTATTGGATGGTGCCTCTTCTATTTACGGCTCTGATGCGGTGTCTGGTGTCGTAAACATTATTACTCGCCAAACGGGCGATATTTTTGAGGTCAGTGGCTCAATTGGCCAATCCGCTGAAGGTGATGCTGATACGACTTCTTTGGAACTCGTAACAGGGATTGTTGGCGATAAAGGGCGTTTTATGGTGAGTGCCAGCTACGATGAAAAACAAGAAGTGTATGCTGGCGACAGAGACTTTAGCCGCTATGATTTAACACTTAATCCCGATGGCAGTTACGGCCAAGGCGGTAGTTCCGCAATGCCATGGAGTAACCTAAAAGTCACGGATGAAAACGGTAAGGAAATATTTGTTACCCGAGGCCCAGAATATGGCGAGTGGCGTGAAACTATCTCCGATGCATCACTTGCACAAAATGATTTATACAACTACCAAGAGCCTAGCTTGCTACAAACGCCTTTTGAACGCTATAGCATGAGTGCGTTTGGCGAGTATGATCTTGGCAATTTGAAGTTTTCGGATGACGTGGTATTCAATTTCGAGGCGCTTTATTCACATCGAAAATCCACAACCAATGGCGCGCCTCAGCCATTAGTTCCAGTTTGGGGTGGGTATTTAGATTTTACCTACTCTCCTGATAACTACTACAACCAGCAATTTGGTCCGAAAGACAAAGATGGTAATCCTTATGCCATCAATGACTGGCGTCGCAGAATGGTAGAAACCAATGGCCGTATGAACCATGTGGAAAACAGCCAATACCGTATCGTGATGGCGCTTTCTGGTGATTTTAATGCAGATTGGAGCTGGGAGTTGGCCTACAATTTTGGTCGCAACTCAAACAAACGACTAAAAACCGGCATATTCAATTGGCCAGCGGCTAAAAATGCGGTTGGTCCTACCCACTTTGATGAGCAAGGTGTGCTGCGCTGTGGTGCTACACCGGATGCGCTAATTGCAGGTTGTGTGCCGCTTAATATCTTTGGCCAACCCGGTACCGACTCCGAAATTTCCGAGGACATGCTAAATTATCTCTCTGGTGATTGGCCGGGGATCCAACAAGGTCATAACCAGATTAAAATCGCCAGCGCGAACCTAAGTGGCGTAGTGGCGAGTTTGCCTGCGGGCGACCTAGGTGTGTCTTTTGGCATCGAAAATCAAAAAGTTGAGGCGCGTAATCAAACAGATGCCGTTTCTATTAATATTTTAGTCACGGATGGATTAGGTAGACCAACTGGCGGCGAATATTCGCTCAATGAAGCCTACCTAGAAGCTGTCGTACCACTACTATCAGACCACGATTGGGCGCAGAGCCTAGAGTTAAATCTCGCGACTCGATATTCAGACTTTGATACGTTTGGTTCGACCACCAATTCAAAAGTGGGCGTATTTTGGGCGTTGAATGAGCAGTTGAGTTTTAGAGGGACTTGGTCACAAGCATTTAGAGCGCCTAATGTGGTGGAACTTTATAAAGGAAGGTTACCTGGTTTTGAAAATGGCGACGATCCTTGTGCCGTAGCAAATCCAAACCAAAACTGTGTCAGCACAGGCGTTCCCGCTGATGGCAGTTACCGAGAAACGATCGGACAGATCAGAACTAATACTGGCGGTAACACCGAACTTGAACCAGAAACCGCGACGAGCAAAACACTTGGGGTGATTTATCAGCCGAGCTGGCTTACTAACGGTTCAATCACCTTAGATTTTTATGACATCCAATTAAAAGATGCCATTGGTAACATTAGCGCGGTGACTAAATTGAGTGAATGTATGAATAATGGTTTGTACTGCGACTCTGTACATCGTGTTCAATCTGGTGAGTTTCAGGGGGTGATCACCGGTGTTGATGTGTTTAATGAAAACCTCAATGCGTTAAACCGTCAAGGGGTGGACGCGGAAGTTCGTTTTGACATCGGGCAGTTTTCATTTGGTGATTTGAGTACCGCACTAAACTGGTCATTTGTGAGTAAACATGAAGTCATTGAACCAGGCCTTGTAACCAAAGACAGAGCCGGACAGCGCGTTAATGGCCAGATGGCGGTGCCTGAGCACAGAGTTAACTTTGCACTTAATTGGCAGCATGACGACTTTAGCGCAAGTTGGCAAAGTTACTATATCGATTCAATGTTAGAAGAAGTATCGGTTAAACAAGGCGACCAAATCGTTAACTTTACCAATACCGTTGATAGCACGCTGACACATAATGCTCAAGTAACCTACCATTTAGACTCTGTTGATACTCAAATTACGCTGGGCGTTAACAATCTACTGGATGAAGCGCCGCCTTTTGCGACGGGTAATGGAAATAACGCAGATCCCATTCATTCATCTTTATATTTGGGTCGTGAGTACTACCTAAGATTTAAGACAGAGTTTTAACTTCACATTGTTTCCCTGTGAGAGTAAGACAAAGCGGGCTATGTAAGCCCGCTTTTTTAGTTCGCAGTTTGGTGCGAAGTTCGTTCTGACGAAGTTGCGCTTGTGGTTTGCGCTGCGGCGTTGATCCGTGACACTGCCTTCCAACAGATCAAGGCCATTAGTGCTATTAGTCCAATTACAATCGCGAAGTCTACTTTAGTTTGTAGCGGTAATAAGTTGTATTGGTTACCGAAGTAGGCCAAATTCATCACTAAACTTAAACAATAGCAAATCCCACTTAGTCCTAATAACACCTTGCTAAAGGACAAAACATCTTTGGCAAATTGGCTACTTATCAGGGCGAAGAAAAAGGCTATAAACATAGAGGACTTGACGGTTTCTAATTTGTCGGCATGCGTCGCAGGAAGTAAAGTGGTTAATGTAAAGCCAACAGCAACCGCTAAAATCACCCCAATAAAACTGCCGCTGGTCAGTCTTTTGACAAACATTAGGCTTTTAGGACTTTGCTTTTTCTGCTTTGCTCGTTTGTCAATCCACATCAAATTGCCAGTAACAATTAAGTAGGCGGTTGCAAGACCAAGGCATAAAAACGCCAGTCGCATGCCATATCCAGCAAAATCACCAAAGTGGAGGCTTGCAATGGTAGAGAGTCCCGCTCGTACCGCATTATCATAGTTGTTTTCTGTGAGGTAAACTTGCGAATTGTCACTGAGCTTATACTGAATTTCTTTAATATTAGAGAAAGCATCATTGCTTTTTGCTGTAAAGCCCACCACCGCATTCTTGTCACCAAAGTGGCTAATTTCAACCATAGTAAAGGTAACATCCCCAAGCTTAGCCTGTGCTTGAGCTCTTAGTTGATCGATGCCTTGCATGGGTTGTATTTGGTTTATGGCCTCAATTTTTGGCTCGTTAAATCCAGCTGCTTGCAGTAATGCAGTTTGGTTGCCACCATAGAGCAGCACGGCGTATGAAATCTGGTAGATAATCACGAGGTTGAAAACAAGCCCTGTGAAGGCGTACATAATGTGAAAAGGTAGGCCCATCGTGCCAATCAGGTTATGAGCATCCAGCCATTTGTCTTTTTTACCTTCGGCGCGATATTGAAAGAAGTTTTTAGCAATTTTACGCCAATGGATCACAACGCCACTTAGTATAGCAACGAAGAAAAATAACGTAATCACTCCAACAAAATAGAGTCCAGGCCTACCTAACCCCAAATCGAAATGGAGTTCAAAAAGCAACGTAGAAAACTCAAACTTATCGGCGTCAGCAAGTACCTCACCAGATTGCGGTGATATCAATAGGTGTTGATCCTGATGATCCTCCCCCGTGATCGGGTGGGGCTGATCTAAATGGGTTGCAAAATATACTTCAATAAACGGATTATGCGGCGTAGGCTCTCGCATAAAAAAGCCATGATCGGTATCAACATCGTATTGTTGTTGAATAGAGTTTATGGCGTTGTCATAAGAAATTGTGGTTATTGACTCGTTTGATTGTACAGCCAGAGGTGCACGCTCCCAACCCCGAATATTATCTCTAAATAGGCTAAGTGAGCCTGTGATAAAAACGATGAATAATACCGTTGAAATAATGAGTCCAATCCAGGCGTGCGCTTCGGTTAATGATTGTAGTGTTTGGTTTTTCATTGTTTATCTCATTAACAATAATGCTGTATTTAATAGCAGCGAAGGGATAAAAATAGCAAATAACGGCTTGCAGGCTGCTTTTGCACTTGGAAATGCGTAGCTCCATACGATAAAACCCGCCCAGATAGGAAATGCTAAGATCAGACCCAGCATGAGTTTTGCCGATTCAGAAAATGGTAGTAACAAGTTGAGGTTTAGCACCAAAGAAATAGACAGTAATAATCCCAATGAAAATCCAAGTAAGGTTTTAGGCCACATAACTTATTCCCCCTACAAATAGAGATAACAAGAAGACTAATGCTGAACTGAGATAGAAACGTCTTATTGAATACCCACTTAACAAAGTTACTGAAACTAAACTAAACATCAAGATAACAAGTGCTGCTAACATCGCAGAGATAACAGGATATTGCACAGTTAAAATACCAAGTCCGGACAAAATTAGTAGAGTGGCTAAAGGATATGCTGCGAGTCTACTAATAGATGAAGCCAAAAATCGTTGTTTAGGGCTTGCCAAGTAGAGTAACACTGCGGCAAACCAAAATGGTATAATTGAGAAAAAGCTCATGATGGTGATAATCATTATTGTTTGCAATTGATTGTAATGATTATAGGTATGTTCTTCAAGGCTTGAGTAATAATTGTCACAAATTAGATAAATTAATGATATGGCAAAAGCAGGGCTGCACTGTGAGGCTTCAGGAAGTCACGGTTTGATCCCTGCTCTGTAGCACTTTTAGCTAAGTGTAAAAGTGCCTTGCATAATGGCGAAATGGCCCGGGAAAGAACAGAAGAACTTGTAGCTGTCACCTTGCTTTAACTGCTCAGTAGAGAAGGTCACTGTGGTTTGCTCGCCACCGCCAATCACCTTTGATACGGCTAAAACGCGACTGTCGTTTGGCTTTACATAGCTATTATTTGCACCTGCCGACATACCATCGGTTGCAACGGCTTGAACATCTGCTGCTTTGCTCAACACCCAGTTGTGGCCCATGGTGGTGGCTGGCAGTTTGCCCGTATGCTTTAACGTGACTGAAATTTCTTTACAGCTAGATGGCGCACTGAGTGATTTTTTAGAAAACTGCATCATGTCGTTGGCTTCGATGCTGAGTTCACATTCGTTTGCCGATGCAGTATGAGAAAACAGAAAGACACCTAGGCTAAGCAAAGTGATGGAAAGAGAGGTTTTCATATTTAACTCCTTAATTAAAAATCATTCTCATTATTATCTTTGCCGGGGTGAATGTAAATGGATGCAGATCAATAAAACGGTTCTTTGCGTGAAGTGACTGAAATTAAAGAGTGAAAAGCAAAATGAAAGCTTAACAGGCCCAGATATTCAGGGCATCAATGCAATGGAAAGCCGTCAAGCAGCCAAAACAAGAGGGTAGTTCTTTTAAAACCATTGTCTTATGGCTGATGTCGTTGGTGTAATCATGATCAGTCAAGACATCAGCTAATCCGACTTATTGCTAATTTGTTTATGAAGCAGTGATAGTGCAGTTATCCACCCTGCGTACCTTTTGCAGTGCCGAAAAGAGTCTAGTTTTGTCGTTTGCAAAGAGCTGTTCGGTGTTTATTATTTGGTTAAACAAGCCTGCCAGTTCATCCGTGAGGTTACCGTGCTTGGCAAGATGCTGGGTCAGTGTTTCAAGAATGGCTGCACCAAGCTGATTTAATGTGCTTCTTAGCTGATCCAAATTGGCATCTTCGTTTGGTACGCCTTCAGCCAGCCATTGTGCCCGGTATCTGTATTGAATAGCTTTTGCAGCATCCATTTGTGCTTGGAAAAACGCCTCAACGCTTGCACTATCCAGACATTGCTGGCGGGCTTGCTCTAGCGCTTTTGAGAGCACAGTGGCTTCACGGGATAAGTCTTCAATTGGCCTGTGTTGTTGTGCTTTAAACAGTGCTACAGGCTGCATCTGAGCAAGACGTTGGTTGATATGTGAGAATAGCACCTCAGCAGAGTCTGTTCGCGTTTTGACCAATGTATTTGCCTTTTCAACGACCTGTGCCAGCGCGGTGCGAGCTTCATCTTCGCTTATCGGCTGAGATCGTTTTTCCATTTTCATCAGACCAAACAGCGTACGGTTATCCGCGTTATCCTGAACGCTTACTTCACGTAGTGTCAGCTCTGGGTAAACCACTTTAAGTGCGCAGCTACCTACGGCAACGGTGTTTTGGTCAAATTGTCCATTTGCAAGTAAGCGAGCCGCTTCGTTGGTGCCTTTGGGCACGGGCTTGGTTTGTACCTGATGAGCATTGAGCCAATGACCAATTTGGTTCAGGGCTGCCGGGTGGGATGCTGCATGCGTAATTTTAGTTGTCTTGTTCAATCCAAAAACACACATTTCGATAGGGATATACACAGCAGCACTCAGCTCAGTTACCTTGTAGTTACGCATCGCATTGACAATGGCTGGGACCAGTTGTCCTTCAATAGTGGAGTTGGCCAGCGCGCTAAAGGCCCAGCTCTGCGCTTGTGCGGCATTGGCATAAGTATGCTCCGGGGTGCCCGAGTAAAAACGCTCATACTCCTGCGACTGGCGGTTGGCGAGTAGGTCAAGTGCGGCATGATTAAAACTCCCCGGCCCGGCTTGTATATAAACAGACTCGGCCTGAGTTGTCAGCGTAAACAGCAGCGCGGATAACACCAGTAAGCGAAACATAAATGACAATTTCAAGGGCTTTTCCAAAGGTTCTACAGGCAAAAAACGCATCCTAACAGAACCTCTACGCGCTGTCCTGCAAGCGGAGTGATTTATTGATAACTCACAGCGCACTTTATGTACCTGCTTACTCGCCTTTTAGCATCAATGAGTACTTTTTTATTACCGCCAGCCAAACGCTTATAAAACGGAAAATAATCATGCCAAGCACGTTAACAAGCGTATAAAACTGTATCAGTGACAGGGTGGAAACGGCGGTCTATGCTTGAAATGACTGCAATTAAAGGGTGATTTTAAAGATGAAAAAATACTGGCTGCTGCCATTGTTGTTTACTCCACTATTTGTCAATGCGGCGACATCTTCTACCGTAACATTGGCTTCCGATTATTTATTTAACGGCGTGAGTCAAACTAAGGAAGACGAAGCGCTTCAAGTTAGTCTCGATTGGTTTGGAAAAAGTGGTTGGTATGCTGGAGGCTGGGTATCTCAAGTAGATTTTGGCGATGGTACGGATGTAGAAGGAGATCTGTATGGTGGCTACAAATTTACGCTAACTGAAAAATTAAAGCTTGATGTTGGCCTCTCCCAATATACCTATCATGGTGATGATGTGAGTTCTGATTACAACTATGCAGAAGCCTTTGCAAAGTTTAATTATGGCCAGACAAATTTAGACTTTTGGTATGCATGGGATTACTTTGGAACAGGGGCTGCTCACGGGATAGTGATGCTCACGCATAGTATCCCAATTACAGATCGGTGGTTACTGACGCTCGGGGTTGATCATTCAATGAGCTTTGATAGTGATAAATACGAATGGGAGTCGGGTGATGATGACTATACCCACTGGCATCTAACTGGAACTTACTCGATTAGTACTTGGTCTTTTTCATTGGGTTATGAAAGCAATGACATTGATTCTTATGCAGATTCTACATTTGTGGCGTCAATTTCAAAAACATTTAACTTCTAAATTTACCTTTTATTAACTTTTGTGTTGATTTTAGTTGCGAATTGTACTTTTATATAGCTATATGATTGATGCTCCATAACTTTTTATAGGAGTAAGCAATT
The DNA here is from genome assembly GCF_021530695.1 of Pseudoalteromonas sp. OF5H-5. Classification (NCBI taxonomy): domain Bacteria; kingdom Pseudomonadati; phylum Pseudomonadota; class Gammaproteobacteria; order Alteromonadales; family Pseudoalteromonadaceae; genus Pseudoalteromonas; species Pseudoalteromonas sp. OF5H-5. The sequence continues at coordinate 143,520 of NZ_JAKGBF010000006.1, read as the reverse complement.
GATGAGATAAATAGTGATAAAAGCTATGGAGTCGCAATGATGAAGGATACGATAAAACTAACAGCACTCTCTTTGGCGGTATTTTCTCGGTTTAGCTTTTCAAGCCCGCTAGAATTTGCCGGTGGTGCAGACATGTCTAAGTTAGTCGAGGCAGAGCACATATTGCCAAATCTCAATGACTACACAACAAACCTTGTGACCGTAAAAGGAGTGGTCACTCATGTTTGCAGAAAGTTAGGTTGCTGGATGACGCTGCGAGTAGCAAATGGCCTAGACGTAAATATCGAAGTTGAGCAAGGCGATATGGTATTTCCACTTGCTGCGATTGGCCGTGAAGCCCATGTGACGGGGCGCTTCGAAGCGCAAAACCAGCGCGCTTTGGCTTGCGTGAGTAAAGCAGACGATGAAGCTGCACTTATGCGTTTGGGATTTAATCCAACGGCCGTCACCATTTCGCATTTAGTACAGCAGATAAAACACAGCTAGGCTCCCAAACGTGGTGACATAGAGGTTTTTAAAGCGAAACGCCAGTATTACCGCAACCGTTGCGGCGACCAAATAGGGGTTGCTTGGCGTGATGGCAAGTTGCTTGTCTTGAATAAATACAATGGGCACCCAAATAGCGGTCAATACGCAAGGGGCGCTAAAGCTTAAAAAGCGCTGTAGTTTAGGACCGATAGTAAAAGGCAGTTGTTTTGCCAAAAATAAATATCGAGTTGCAAACGTGACGCAAGCCATGGCTAAAATAGTGGTGATCATACACGCTCCTTTTTACTTTGTAGCACATATCCTACCGACATTCCGAGCAGCGCTGAGGCGATTAAACCAAATTCAAAATGGATCAGTTTGAACACTAAGATAGTTACGGCCGACGTTAAACAGGCGCATAACACGGGTAATGCGTTAATACTCGGGACCACTAAAGCAATAAATATTGCCGCAATCGCGAAGTCTAAGCCAAGGTTGGTCAAGTCAGGTAAAAACTGACCTGCGACAATACCAATGAGCGTCCACAGATTCCATGCAACATAAAAGCTACCACCAGCGATGAGCGCATACACGAGCCGAAGTTTGCCTTGATAGGCACGGTGGTGATGGGAAAACGCAAATAATTCGTCAGTGAGAAAAAACGCAATGGGGCCACGCCATTTAAGGGGTTTATCTATCATTTTATTGCGGATCGCAAGGCCATAGAGTAAATGTCTCGCGCTAATAATAAAGGTAGTCGCAAGCAAGGTGATAAGCGCGGTGTCTTTGGCAATAAGCTCTATTGCCACTAACTGCGCCGAGCCTGCAAAAACTAATAACGACATTAACTGTGCTTCGAGCGGCGTAAAGCCATTTTGCACGGCAAGGGAGCCACACAATATTCCCCAAGGAAGCACGGCGAGATTTAATGGCAACATATCCCAAAAGCCTTTGCATACTGCGACTTTCATATTAACAAGCCTTGCTATATTGACTGGGAGTGATCCCCATATTCTTTTTAAAATGACGGTTGAAATGGCTTTGGTCATAAAAGCCTACGCTTAATGCTGCATGGGAAACACTTTTGCCACTGCGCAGTAATGCCTTGGCATGATTAAGCCGGTGTTGTATTTGAAAGGCATGGGGAGTGAGGCCGGTGTGGGCCTTAAACACACGAATAAAGTAAAAGGGACTCATGCCGACAAGGCTCGCTAAGGAGTCGAGTGATACATCTTCAAATAAATTATCCAAAAGAAAATGGCGTGCTGTGGTAATTCGTTGCTTAACCGAAGGGATTTTGGTATCGAATGTGACTTTGCCTTGCTTATTGCTTAAATAAGATAGCAGAGTAATAAGTTGAGACTGCTTTTCAAGTACGCTGGTATCACATTCTAAGACGTTAAAAGTGGTGTCCATGAGTGCCGCAAGCGCTCGGTCGTGTACCACTGCATCATGGAAAAAAGGAGCCATTGCCTTGCCATCACCAAGAAACTGATTAAATAGTTCAGGCGTTGGGTAGAGTGAGCGGTACGAAGACTTATCTTTTGACGCCTTTCTGCAATCGTGCACCTGCTCTGCATTAATCAAAATGACACTATGCTGACTAGCTAAGTGTTCACCGCCACTGCGGTAGAATCGCTGTGCACCACTATCCACTAAGGCAAGCGTATAGCCGCTGTGGCTATGTCTACCAAAGTCTTCCTGCTTATCAATGTTGTGTAGTACTTCTAGGCCACCGAGTTCACGATGAAAACTAAACTTTGAGTGTTGCATAATTCTCTCCCCCATTGATGAAAAGCGTATCTGTCTTCACTCAAAAAGTCTTGTACAAAATTGCACAATGCCACAAACAATAACCGGGTTAATAACGCCTAATGCCAAGTCTCTTTTTTGATCACGTTAACAAGGCGGTGATTGATTAAGCATCGGCCATCGATTACTTTAAGCTCGTCTTCATACACTCCGTTAAATACGGTGATTGGGGCATCTGATTGAGATTTTGGCTGCTGATAAAGAACAAAGTAGCTTTTAGCACTAAACTTATTTGCCTCGATAGGTTGAATATCGGCACTGGTTATCATGTGCATACTTTTTGTTGTTTTTATGGCTTGTTGCTGCCTTATTGTTATTTCTTCAGCACCAGTAATATTGATACTGAGTGCTGGGATACTAAATGTTGCATCCTGTGTAAAAACACTTTGGTATGCTTGTGCTGAACCCGAATCTCGATATTTTATGTAATTGTGCAGTGTCGTTTCACAGAGGCGCTGGTTACTGCTTGGCTTGGTGGTCATGCAACCACTCATAACACCTGCCGCTGCAACTAAAAGGAAATATGATTTCATAACGTAACCCTAATTTTTTGCTAATAATCTCAGTGAATTTAACCGTATTGTCAACCAAGCTAAAGCGTATGATTTATCTTGACGTAACGATTGCGTAAACATGTAAAGCCCCTTTACGGCTTTTTCTGCTACGGTTTTATTAGATGCTACTGATCTGTTAAGTGTGTATTTATATCATGCAGATTTTCACCTTATGACAATTTAATATTGACGAATAAATTAACTTAGTTTACTTTTGTGAAAGCGCTTACATTTTGCGTTTGTTTTTTTAACTTCATTTGTAAGCGCTTACATTTGTTGCTAGGAACGCGCTGAGTAGTCTTCCAGCGTATAGCTAAATAACCTGCTCTGAGAAACGATGAGTTAATCGACGGCTTATCTAAGCCTCAGGTTAAATAATAAAGTTCTTAGCATTCAACCATTTGACAACGACGTTTTGCATCGGGGTAACTGATGAAAATTGCAGCAAGAAAATTAACAAGGCTATGTACCGCAATCTCTGTGGCTATCATAGCGGGATGTGGCGGAAGCGCCGAGACAGAAACTAATTATAAATCCGTTGATACCACAGCGCCGGTTTCAGACTGGACGCTAGTGTGGAGCGATGAATTTGATAGCGATGCGATAGACACATCTAAGTGGACGCACGAGGTAAATTGCGACGGCGGTGGCAACAATGAAAAACAGTGTTACACCGACAGTGAACAGAACGCGTTTATTGCCGATGGCATGCTGAATATTGTCGCTACCCCTGCGCAAGCAGGCGCACAACTGCCGTATACCTCGGCAAGATTGAACACCAAATATAAAGCTGATTTTAAGTATGGCAGATTCGAAATGCGGGCCAAGCTACCAAGCGGGCAAGGCAGTTGGCCCGCGTTTTGGATGTTGCCTACGGATGAGGTTTACGGTGGCTGGCCCAAGTCTGGTGAAATAGACATTATGGAAGCGGTAAACCTCAAGGTCGCTAATGAAGACGGCTCGGTTGAATCTAACGTGCATGGCACGCTTCATTACGGCCGTGATTGGCCTAATAATGTTCACACCGGTAAAGCATACGCCATACCTGATGGTGTAAATCCAGCCGATGACTTCCATACCTATGCTGTGGAGTGGCAAGAGGGTGAGATCCGTTGGTACGTTGATGGTTATCTCTACGCCACGCAACGTCAATCGGAAGTTCGTTACAACTCAAAGCAAGAAGCGGTTGGTTTAAAACACCGTGGATGGTTTGCTGAATACTACGAGCAAGGCTCAGGCGAGCTGGTTACTCATTGGGATAGTGCGCCTTTTGATCAACAGTTTCACCTTATCTTAAACCTTGCCGTTGGCGGTGATTGGCCTGAAAACGTTAATAATAAAGGTATCGACTCGGACGCCTTTGTGAACGGACAATCGTTTGTGGTTGACTATGTCAGAGTGTATGAATGCGGCTCTAACCCTGAAACGGGCAAAGGATGTGAAACGGTGCGTCCAGGCTACGACGACCTTGAGGATGCGTTAGTCGAAGGCGAAGCACCTATTCCGTCGCCACCTTCTTCGGGTACCGCTAAAAACCTAACCATCTTTGATGATAATTTTAATGTTAACTGGCCAGCTTGGGATTGTTGTGGTGGCTCTACGCCTGCATTGGTTGCAGACGAAAGCCGTGGCAATGTTGTTGAGTTTATGGTCGGTGAGACGCCAACCGTAAATGGCTTTACCAGCCGTGCCGAATTTATCACAGATCCAAGCGGTAAAGCCTCGCCATTTGATGCAACGAGTATGCTAGAATCGGGCTATATTCGGTTCGATATGCAAGTGACACAAATGCCTTCAGACCCGAGCGCAGCATGGAAATTTAAAGTCGAAAGCCAAGGTGCTTCTAGCGCTGCTGAACTCGATCTTTTTGCAAGCGTTGAAGGACAATCACCAGCCGCAGGCTCGTGGCAAACTTATACCTTCCCACTACAGCAGTTGGCTGATGCAGGACTTGATGTGTCAGCCATTGATGTTGTGATGATCTTCCCAGCATGGGGGGCTGGTAATGGTGCTATCTATCGTGTTGATAAGGTTGAGATTGCACAGGATACAAACTTACCTTCGTTGACCTTATTTGAAAATGCCATTAACGCGCAGTGGCCGCTTTGGGATTGTTGTGGTGGCTCGACACCGGCTGAAGTCTCTGACGATGCGACGCATGGTATTGTTGCTGAATTCACGATTGGTGACACACCAACGGTAATGGGGTTTTCGTCTCGAACAGAAGTGGGCGGAGCTGGAAAGCCGTTTGATGCAACTGCAATTTTAGCAGGTGGCGTAGTACAGTTTGAGATGAAAGTCATGAGCTTACCGTCAACGCCTGATGCCCCTTGGCTACTTAAAATTGAGTCTGACAATGCCGCGAGTGCGGTTGAGCTACCACTATCTGAATCACAAGAAGGTGTAGCACCACAGGCCGGTGAATGGCAAACCTATACTTTCTCAATTGAAGCTTTGGCTCAGGCAGGACTTGACCCAAGTGCAATTGATGTGGTGATGATTTTCCCTGCTTGGGGCTCAGGTAGCGGTGCGGTTTATCGTGTTGATAACGCAAAAATCTTTCATCCTGACGGTGACAAGACGAGTGGCGGTCTAAGCTTATTCAAAGAGCAAGTTGCTGAGCAGTGGTCAATTTGGGATTGCTGTGGCGGCTCTACACCCGCAATCGAAGTCGACGAAGATGCAGCCCATGGTCAAGTTGCGCAATTTGTTATTGGTGCAACCCCAACTGTGATGGGGTTCTTAGCGGATGACGATGTCTATTATGATGCTTCCCATTTACTAGAAACTGGCGTAGTTAAGTTTGATATGAAAGTGACTTCAGCACCTGCAAATATCGACGCTCAATGGCTGTTTAAAATTGAGTCAAATGATGCCAGTGCAGCGGTAGAGCTTGCTCTGAACCAAAGCGCTGAAGGTCAAGCTCCAGAAGTTGGCAAATGGCAAACGTATACGTTTCCACTTCAAGCTTTGTACGATGCAGGACTCGATATTAGTGCCATTGATGTCTTGATGGTATTCCCCAGCTGGGGAATGGGCGAGGGCGCCGTTTACCGCATAGACAATGTTGAAATCGTCAGTCAATAAGCCAGTGTGGATCGCCAATAGTGCTTTGAACTCGGTGATCCAGCAGCAAGAATAGAATCGCAGGGCAGTCATGAATAACAAACAATTCAATAAAAGTAAGCTTGCCGTTCAGTTGTCGCTAGCAATAGCGATGAATGCGGGAATGGTCAGCATAGCTCAAGCAGAAGAGCAACAAGCAGCCGAAAAAGTCGAAGTGATCGAAGTGAAAGGGATCCGCGGAAGTTTGATCCGTTCAATGGATTTAAAGCGCTCCGCATCGGGGGTTATGGATGCCATTTCGGCAGAGGAAATGGGGAAATTTCCAGACACCAACTTAGCCGAGTCTTTACAGCGGATCACCGGTGTTTCGGTCAGCCGCGCCAACGGTGAAGGCAGTCAAATTACCGTACGTGGTTTTGGGCCTGATTTTAACTTGGTGACATTAAATGGTCGTCAAATGCCGGGCACAGGTAATACTCGCTCGTATAACTTGGAAAACCTAGCCGCTGAAGGCGTGAGTGCGCTTGAGGTATATAAAACCGGGCGTGCTGATGTACCAAGTGGCGGTTTAGGGGCTTTGGTCAACATTGTCACGGCTAAGCCACTACAACGCCCAGGGCAACACTTTAGCGCAACAGCAAAGGCGATTGTTGATACCTCTAACGAAGCGGGAGATGATGTTACACCTGAGGTTTCCGCGGTTTATAGTAATACCTTTGCCGATGAAACCTTTGGTTTTGGATTTTCCTTCTCCCATCAGCAACGTGATTTTCAAAAGCAGCAAGCCAATATTCAGGGCTGGCAGGCCAATGTTGATCTACCTGATTTAGACCCGTCTAAAATCATTGATGGCCGTGCTGAAGATGCCGAGGGTAATAAAGTCGGAAATTACTTTTTTCCAAAAGACATGAACTACGGCATCGAAGATCTAGAGCGAGAAAGAACGAACGGTCAAGTTACCTTTCAATATGCACCGACTAACGGTTTTGTTGCCACCTTAGACTACACGGCAAGCCTTGCCGTAACTGGCTCTAATACGGTGGGGTGGGGTATTTGGAATGAGTTTGGCGGTAACATTAACGCCTATGAGTTAGATGCCAATGGCACCGCGGTTTATGCCGATATTGGCGGTAATGATGCGTCGTTCACTGCAAATAGAAATACGACGGAAGTCGAGGCGCGTTCACTTGGCTTAAATCTGGACTGGCAAATTAACGATAATTGGCATGTAGAGCTTGATTATCACGACTCGAAAAACGAAACCGATAATGGCGCAGATAAAGGCTTGGGTAGTGATGGTCAAATCATCTTAGGCTCAGATCAGTTGCTCACTAAGATTTATGACTATCGGCAGGGCGAAGTGCCGCATGCAAATGTGCTTTGGAAAAATGGCACGAATGAACTCATGGCAAGTGAAATTGATTCTAACTTTAGCCAATTTATCCATTCTCCCGGAGAGGCGACAGTCGAGCAGTTACAACTTGATGCCACTTGGTTTAACGACAGTTTTGATATTGGCCTAGTCAGTGTGCAGTTTGGTGCAGCTCGCACTGAACAGTCAACTGGGGGATATGAAGCGTGGAGTGGTTTGCGAGGAGGACCGGGTTTTAACCCTTCGTTTAAAGAAATTTTCCCAGATAGCATGTTTACGCGCCATGAAACTGGCGATTTGCTAGACCAATTCGCTGGTGGTGGCAGTGACCTACAGCCGGGGTATTACTATACTTATGACTTTGATGAAGCTATTGCAAGGCAGCTTGCGTATCTTACAGAAGATGTGATCGGTGCTGACTACTACTCGGCGGATGCCTATTTTGATGGCATAGATAGCCAAAGTCGAGTTGATGAAACCACTGACAGCATCTACTTGCAATCCAAATGGGAGTTTGAATTTTCTGACTACTTTGTGCAGATCAACGCAGGCCTACGCTATGAACAAACGGATGTGACAAGTGTGGTGCGTCAGCGTGTGGAAACGCAAGTGAATTGGGACAGTCCATCTGAATGGATTATGCAATACGCTGCGGGCGGTGATGACAACTTCTTAACGCAGCAAGGGGATTACGACATTCTATTGCCGATGATCGATGTGCGTTTTGATCTCACCGAAGATTTAATTGCACGAGCGTCTTGGGGCAAAACAATGTCGCGTGCGCCACTTAGTAATCTCGCTGGTGGCAGAAGTTTGTCAGGCAGCCCAAAACCGGGAGCGAGAACTGGTTCTCGAGGCAATACAAATCTACTACCGTTTGAGTCGACCAACCTAGATTTTTCACTTGAATATTATTACAACGAAGGAAGTTACGCGTCACTTGGCTACTTCAAAAAAGAGGTCGATAACTTTATTCAAACCACAATCACGCAAACCACCATTGAAGGTCTTTACGATATTTACAATGGTCCAAGGTATAAACAAGCGATTGCAGATATTGAAGCCCGTGGAGAGCAGGCAACCAGTGATGCCATTTTTGCGCAAATGCTCGCCAATGGTCACGGTAATGCCGATGGTAAAATTGAACCAAGCAGTGACGATCCATTGATGGTATGGAACATCAGCCAGCCACAAAATACCGATAGTAAATCGGTTGATGGTTTTGAAGTGGCGGTACAGCACTTATTTGGTGAAACGGGTTTTGGCCTTGGTGTTAACGCAACTTTTGTTGATGGCGATGTTGAGTTTGATAGTGAAAGCCTAGTGCAGCAAGCACCGCTGACGGGGTTGAGTGACTCGGCTAACTTCCAAGCATTTTACGAAAAAGACGGGTTATCGGTGAAGTTAACCTACGCATGGCGTGACGCTTATCTTATCGGGGTAGGTCAAGCGCAAGGCTCGGCAGATGCACCACCGCAATATGCCAAGTCTTACGGTCAATGGGACGTTAGTGTAAACTACGATATTGATGAGCAGTTTACGGTGTTCTTTGAAGGTATAAACTTAAACAATGAAACCGAGCAAGGATATGGTCGTTATGAAGAGCAATTCTTATTTGCTCGTCAGTACGGTCCAAGATACTCGGTTGGTGTGAGGTATACTTTTGAGTGATCTTTTTCGCATCAGTTCACTAGGGCCTGCTGACCTTTGCTGTTTGATTTTTGTTCTCCTGAGTGTGTTTTGATCGCGACGCTCGACTTGCCGCCTAGTAATCTAAGCAAAAGTTGAGCAACAATGAACAAAGCGCACTCAGGGGAACCCAAAGGGCAGCGCTTGATTGGCATTTCTACTGTGTTATCGCCTAACTTACATAGAATAACTATGCTACGCAGGCTCTGCCTTGTATAAATACCAATCAAACTGCTGCAAAAACAAACTTGAAAGATCAACAGGCCCTAATACCAATTTCACTTAATTAAGCAAATTGGCATAAAAATGCAGACCGATGAGTCTGCATTTTTTTGGCTCTAAACTACTTACTTTAGTAGGGGCGACTTTATGTCGCGCTCATTCAAGCGCATATTGCATAGGGAAATGATAAGGCTGAGTTCGAAGATGAATATCATTGATAAACTCAGTACGTAGCTCCCACCTATCGCATATTACTTTGTAACTTCATGATTTAGTGTGATGATGCAGTGAGTGTGAATCGGACATGTTTGCGGGGTTGATGTTTTGGACAATTATTTGCTGTTTGTAGGTGTCGCTTTGGCGACAATTTTATTACCAGGGCCTGCGGTGATGCTGACTATCAATAACTCAATTCAAAGAGGCTTTGCCAAGTCTTTAGCTGGTATTTGTGGTGTCGCGCTCGGGATTTTGATTGTCGCCGCGGTATCGGCATCAAGTTTAGGTGTGATCTTAGCCAGTTCGGTGTTGGCATTTACGGTCGTTAAATTTATTGGCGCTGCATATCTTTTCTATTTAGGCTACAAAATGTGGCGAACTAAAGGTGAAAGTAAAATAGGCAAATCTATTGCTGCAAGTACGATGAAAAAGTGCTTTTTAGAAGGCTTTTTTGTTTCGATCACCAATCCTAAGGCTGTTATTTTCTTTATGTCTATCTTTCCGCAATTTATCAATGTGGAAAATGCCTTTATGCCGCAATTTATGTTGCTGGTTTTGACCTTTAGCCTGCTGGTGTTTATGGTGCATATTTCTTATGCGGTGTTTTCTGGCCTTGCTAAGACTAAATTGTCGTCACCGAAGAGTATGACGATGATGAACAAAGTGAGCGGTGGCGTGTTTTTTGGGTTTGGCGCCGGTTTAGTTGCCGCCGGTAAGTAATTTGAGTGGCTTAAAAATGTAAGCATACTCCCTTTTCCCGCGAGTAGTTAAAGGGAGCAAAGCTTGAGTTCGGCATCGCTTAGCTCCGCACTGTAGCTGGCTTACTAGCCTTAGTGCGAGTGGTTGGGCTACTTAGATTTGAATAAGCGCTTGAAGCACTCATTAAGCCAAAACAACCCAAAGTTGTTAATATGCCAATGACGACGTAAATAATAAAATCGATTACCATGATGTTGCTCATATCTAGTTCCTCTCCGTTGGTACAATGTGCATTAAATTCTGTGGGTTTCTACGTGTGATTCGACGACACGGAAACTCTGTGGGACCTCAAACTGAGGCATTAAGTTAAAAACAATCGCTGGGTACTTAAACTTTCTGTTTCTCGATGCGCTTGTAGGGCTTAAACAAGTGATATAAAGCGGCTCGCCATCCAAATTAAAATGAAAATTATTGCTGCAATCTGACGATTGAGAATGCGGCCCTCTGGGCGTGCTCTGCGAAACTAGGTTTTGCAATTCCTGCAGTTTACGCCAAACAGACTTATTAAAGTCGCTGTCATCTAAGTGTTGGCTCTGCTCAAAAACCGCCACAAACGCGGCACTTTTCATGCTGTCAAAATCTACCTTTTCGACAAAAGAATAGAGGCTCGTTATCAAACTAAAGTTGTTGTGTCTTGAGGTGAGATCGCCAAAACCTAAAACCTCAACATGGTTAAACGCTAATTCGGCTCTTTTACCACCACAAATGCATGGAAATTGCTGCTTGTTCACGAAATCAATAAAACTATCTTGCAGCTCGGGTTGTGGTGTCATGTTTTATGCTCCTAATGTTGTTATTTGCGCTAGTTGGTTTTGGTGGTTTCCAATGCTGAATGGCGAAATGCATCTACATTGTTTATCTATCACTATGTAAGCAAGGCTCGAACCACAAATTTAAATTTTTAAGTTATTGAATTTAATTGGTTTTTAATCTTCGTGTTTTAATGGGGTAAATTTTTCACGTTTTATTCAGGTAAGAAGTACACGGTTGTAAAAATTGGTAACGGTGGGTTTTTCGCTCCTGGCAAGGTTTACCCAGATTGGTTGTTATTGTCCGAGTAAAGGTAAGTTTTTGAGGTTTTTATAGTCCATTGCAATGGCGATACAGCGGTAGAGTAGCGCGGCTGGCATGTCTTCTTCCAGTTTAAGGACTATCGCTCGGTTTCCTTCAAACTGTAACTCGTCGGAAAATAGTACTCTAAATGTATCAACTAGCTTCGTTTGACAGTGAAAATAAAGGTGATAGTTAGTAGGCGTTTTGGCTTTCCAAGCCATACGGAAAGGACTACCCGATTTAACACTAAAGCTTAACTCTCCCCACTTTATTGCCTCAATCACTGCGCCAAAGTTTTGCTCACTGGCAACCTGCATAACGAGGCTACGCAGTGCCCTGATTTTTGCTTGTGCAGCAGGTGGATAGGTAGTAATCACTTGTTCGGCTATGTTTGACACTCTGGCTCTTCCTTGGTATTAGCTCATTTAGCTCATAAAGTAGAGTATTAAATTGAGCAGGTGAGGGCAAGTGTGCTCTTGGTGTGACTTTTTAAATCGCTTGTTTGTGCCCTGTAAAAAGAATAAACGAGCGCATCAGACAATTGGCTTATCTTAGATCTCTTAAATTCTAGTCCACATTAAAGTTGGTTCATTAGACACTAAAAAACGATGTGAACACAGCCTCGTGCCCACATCGTGTTAAGGGGACTAATTGCAGCTTAGTGTCGGTGATGCTTCTGAAGAGATCTGTATCTCAGACAGCGTTACCTCTAGTATTCCAGCGGTTGAAAGCTCGAAAGGGACAACGGTTTTAGTGAAGTCCATCCCTTGGGCTGTAAAGCAATTGAGGTCAATGCTTAGTGATTGCCATTTGGCTAAAGGCATAGCTTGAAGTTGCTTAGCAATATCGACTTTTGCGGTGCATGAGCCGTTTGCGTCCGCTTCGCCTTCACAGCTCATCGCTACCCAAACCGGTTTATCTGGCGCAGCATCAACTTGTACTTTAAAAGTAAGGGCGCTGTCGATTGGAATACTTGGGCTTATGTCTTCCCTAAAGTAGCTTTCACTGGCGAGTCTAAAGCCGCTGCGTCGACTACCGTCAAAAAGTAGCTGAATGGCATCTTCTTGTACTTCTCTGTCCGTTGTGCGGTAGCTAATACCACCAAGCTTATGGGTGTTGGCATTTATCACTTGATTTTCGGCACTGCTATATAGATGGCCTTGCCAAGGTTTATTGATTGATCTTACCAGCAAGTCTACACCGCTGGCGAGATTTGCCTGAGTTTGTATTTGCTCTGGTAAATTATCTGCTAATACATTTTGGTCTGAATAACGTAAGCCAAAACCATAAGGTAAAAGCGGGTCGTAATTTTCATCTTGGTAATTTACGATTTGTGTCGGCGTTTTTGGCCAAGAGTAGCTAAGCTTGCCAGTAAAATCATACTGAACTTGGCCGTTTTTGTCGGCCAGTAATACGTCGCTGATACCAATTCCTTCAGACCCCGGTAACCATGCTGCCACAAATGCATCTGATGCGTTGAGTTCAGGGTTTACCCACATTGGGCGACCACTGATAAACACCGCCACCGTAGGAATTCCAGCTTGTTTAAAGCGTTTGAGTAATGCGAGATCAGATTTATCAGACGGCTTGTATTCAAGTGTTGCTCTATCACCGTGGCCCTCTGCATAGGGATCTTCGCCAAATACCACAATAGCAACGTCAGGCTTATCTTCGAAATCACCGCGAGTACTTAATGTGACGGTGCCACCAGCCGCTTCCGCTTGCTGCTTTATACCATCATAAATTGAAGTACCGCCCGGGAAGTCGGCATTGGTGTTGTTGGTACCTTGCCAAGTAATACTCCATCCGCCGGATTGTTTGCCGATATTGTCGGCACCATCGCCTGCTAACAAAATATGTTGGTTTGGTTTAAGTGGTAATAGCTGATCTTTGTTTTTGAGTAAAACCAGTGACTCACGTACGGCTTGGCGCGCAACTTTACGGTGTGACTCTGCGCCAATGATTTCTGAGTTGCCAGCCAATGGACGATTTGCAGGACTTGGTTTTTCAAAAAGTCCCGCACGGAGTTTAACTCTTAAAATACGACTTACTGCATCATCAATGCGAGACTGCGCGATAGCGCCGCTTTTTGCTTGCGCTAGCGTATTGTTGTACAAGGCTTTCCAATCGTTCGGGGCCATGACAATATCAATGCCGGCATTAATGGCCTCTGCACAGCTGTCGTTCGTACAGCCTTTTATTTGGCCGTGACCATTCCAATCGCTCACCACAAAACCATCAAAATTCATTCGCTCTTTGAGCACTTGGGTAAGCAAATAATGGCTGCCATGCACTTTTTCGCCATGCCAACTGTTAAACGATGCCATCACCGATTGTGCTCCGGCTTCAAGTCCGCCTACGTAGCCTTGAGCGTGAAGTGCAATTAATGCTTTTTCAGAGGCGATGTTGTCGCCTTGGTCGTCACCATCAACTGTGCCACCATCGCCGACAAAATGCTTTACCGTGCTGATCACGCGGTTCTTACCAAGAAAGTCCGCCTTAGGATCGCCCTGTAAGCCTTTAACAATAGCGCTGGAATACGCTTTTACGATGTCGGGATGCTCTGAGTAACCTTCATAGGTGCGTCCCCAGCGATCATCACGTACCACCGCGACCGTCGGGGCAAAGATCCAATCAATCCCGGTGGCTAACACTTCTTTTGCGGTAATCTGGGCGATTTTCTCGATGAGATCTGGGTTATTTGCTGCGCCAAGGCCAATGTTATGTGGAAATAGCGTAGCGCCAATGACGTTATTGTGGCCATGAACCGCATCCGTTCCCCACATGGTAGGAATAGTGCTGCCACCTAGGCTATCGTCAATCGATGCCTGATAAAGCGCTTCGGCAAGTTTAACCCATTCTTCCGGCGTTGCATGTTTGTTGTTGTAAGGAAATGCACCGCCGCCATTGAGATATGAGCCGAATCCGTACTCTCGCATTTCTGCGACGGTAATATTTCGAATCTCAGGTTGGATCATCTGCGCAACTTTTTGCTCCAGGGTCATCTTAGCGAGTATCGACCGAATTCTTTCTTCTAGATTGCTATCGGTTTGAATCGCAGGAGTCAGCGCTGGCCAGTTTTCTACTTGGCGAGCTGCATCAACACTGGTTTTATTTGGGCTTTCGCTACATCCTGTTAAGGTTGCGATAGCCATTGCAAGACTTAGCATGGTTATTTTCGTTTTCATGTCTTAATTACTCTTGAAACGCTGAGGAGTTGCGCCTTTTAATCCAAAGTAGGCGATGTAGATATAGCATAAAGCTGGCAGTAAGAATGATAGCTGCAGATTGATTCCGTCTGCTAGCATCCCTTGAAATAGCGGGATAACTGCACCGCCAACAATAGCAAGACAGAGAATACCAGAGCCTTGTGCCGTTTGTTTTCCAAGCCCATTCAACGATAAGCTAAAGATAGTCGGGAACATCACTGAGTTACAAAGCCCGACCGCCAAAATGCTCCAAAGGGCGAGCTGACCGCTGCTAAATACTGCGATAAGTACTAATGCAAATGCACAGGCTGCATTAAAGACAAGCACGGTTCGACCCGATATTTTCTGCATGACTAACGCGCCAATAAAGCGTCCGACCATGGCTCCACCCCAATAATATGCGATGAGCTTTGCGGCTTGGGCTTCGGTCATGTTGCCAATGTCCGGTTGATGTAAGAAGCTAACGAGTGTTGAGCCTATCGCCACTTCAGCCCCAACATAAACGAAAATGCCGATTGCACCAAGCACCAAATGTTTATGCTGCCATGCCTTGATTTCACCTGTGGTGACTTCCTCAGTAGTACTACTTAGCTGGGGAAGTTTGATAAAGGCAAAGATCAAAGCCAATGACGCGAGCATGGCTGCTAACATTAAGTAAGGCAATTGGGTTGCGCTGGCATTGCCCACCTCAACTGTGCTTCCCTCACTGAAGATGAGCATGGCGCCAAAAAATGGGGCGACAGTCGTACCAAGAGAGTTAAAGGCTTGGGTCATGGTGAGTCGTGCAGGGGCAGTTTCGGGAGAGCCAAGTACACTAACAAACGGGTTAGCAGCAACTTGTAGCACTGTGATCCCTGCCGCTAGTACAAATAGCGCGAATAAAAACACGCTGTAGATACCACTTTCAGCCGCGGGGTAAAAAAGCACACAACCAACGCCTGCGGTAAGTAATCCAGTTACAATGCCTTTTTGATAGCCGATTTTTCCAACCAATTTGCCAGCTGGCACCGAAACAACAAAATAGGCGCTAAAAAAGCAAAATTGGATCAGCATAGCTTGAGTGTAATTAAGCTCAAACGCGCCTTTGAGATACGGAATTAAAATATCATTCAAGCAAGTGATGAAACCCCACATAAAAAATAGTGAGGTGAGGGCCCCCAAAGCAAATCGGTACTGACCAGTATGGCCTGTGGCGATTGCTGCTGAAACCTGTGGTTGAGACGGTACGCTCACGACAAACTCCTAGTTGATTTTTTTTGGTAAAGCGCTTACATTTATAAAAATGAAAGCGCTTACATTTTTAATGATGATTGCAGAAAGCGAACACGAATTCAAATAAAAAATGTTTTTGCTTTGCACTGTGACTAACACAACACGCTCGTACCTTGGCGTGAACACATAACTTGGAACGATTAACCATGAATAAAATTATCCTGCCAACACACTCGGCCATGTTGAAGGCAGACTATATTTTCGGCGTTGCGACTTCGTCATTTCAAATCGAAGGTGAGCGGCGTGGGCGTTGTGAGTCAATTTGGGATAGGTTTTGTGAACATGATGGCGCGATAAAGGATAGTAGTAACGGTGATATTGCCTGTGAGCATTTATCCAGATGGCAGCAAGATGTTGAACTCATAACCAGTTTAGGGGTTGACGCCTATCGCCTTTCTATTTCTTGGCCAAGAGTAATGAATGATGATGGCACGGTTAACGATGCTGGACTTTCATTTTACCAACAATTGGTCGATGCGTTGGTTGTTAAAGGCTTAAAAGTGTTTGTCACGCTATATCACTGGGACTTACCACAAGCGCTTGAGGATAAGGGCGGGTGGCTGAATCGAGAAACGGCTGTGGCGTTTGCACGGTATACCGAGGTGGTATGTAAAGCGCTTGGCGATAAAGTGTATGCGTACACCACGTTAAATGAACCATTTTGTAGTGCACATTTGGGGTATGAATTAGGTATTCATGCACCGGGCTTGCGCTCCCAAGCGGCGGGACGACAAGCAGCTCATCACCTGCTTCTTGCCCATGGTTTAGCGATGCAAGTGTTAAGAGCGCATTGCCCAAATAGCCTCCATGGAGTCGTGTTGAATTTTGCCAATGCGGATCCTGTGTCTACAGCGCATTGTGACGTGGAAGCGGCAAAAATCGCGGATGATTACTGTAATCACTGGTATATCAAGCCAATTCTTGAAGGGCAGTACCCAGATTTACTTGCCCAGCTCCCCAAAGACGTACAACCAGATATTCTAGCTGGAGATTTAGAGATTATTGCTGCCCCCATTGATTATCTTGGCGTGAACTATTACACCCGAAATATTTATCAATCTGATGGTAATGGATGGTATGAACAAGTTGAGCCTAGTGCCGAAACGCTCACTACAATGGGCTGGGAAGTCGTGCCAGACTCATTTTGTGCATTGCTTCGGGAGTTACATGCTGAGTACCAGTTGCCACCACTTTATATCACAGAAAATGGTGCTGCCTTTGACGACAAAATGGAAAATGGCGAAGTATTAGACGTGCAAAGGCTGGCTTACTTCCAATCTCACCTGCTCGCGGTTAATCAAGCAATGGAGCAGGGCGTTGATATTCGTGGCTACTTTGCATGGAGTTTAATGGATAATTTCGAATGGGCAGAGGGGTATACGCAACGCTTTGGTATTGTGCACGTTGATTATCATACTCAGCAAAGAACCTTAAAGGCGAGTGCAAAAGCCTACCAAACGATGCTGTTTGAGCGTAAATCAAGTGTCTAAAACTATGCGCATTTTTAGCCAAAATTGGTATAGTGCGCAGATACAACTGATGGAATAAAAGTAATAGATATGGCAACGATTTACGAAGTCTCAAAAGCTGCAGGGGTATCATTAGCCACGGTGTCACGGGTGATGAATGGCAATGCAAAGGTGAGTGACAAAACCAAAGAGAAGGTGCTCGCGGCAATGTCCGAGTTAGGTTATAAACCTAACGCCATCGCGCAATCTTTGGCTTCTAACCGCAGTAACAGTGTGGGGCTTATGGTATCTGAGCTACACGGCTCTTTCTTTGGTGACATGATGAGCACCATAGAGAGTACGCTAAGAACGGCGGGTAAACATGCCATTATTGCTGCGGGCCACAGTGATGAAGAAAAGGAACAACAAGCCATCGAATTTTTATTGGATAGGCGCTGCGATGCCTTAATTGTGCATGCAGAAGCAGTCAGTGATGAATATCTCATTGAGCTTGCGGGACGAGATGTAGAACTGGTGCTAGTGAACCGCCACATTCCAGAGTTGGCAGAGCGCTGCTTTTATACTGATAACGAACTGGGTGGATACTTAGCGACTGAGGCGCTATTGCAGCGCGGACATCGAGATATCGCGTATATCAGTGGACCGTTATTTAAGCTTGACGCCAAAGCGCGTTTGGCTGGTCATCAAAAAGCCTTAGCTGAATACAATGTGTCATTTGATCCTAAGCTCTCATTTGAAGGCGGTTATCATGAAACCGATGGCATCGCGGGATTTAATCATTTAATGCAAACAGGGCAGCGCTTTAGTGCCTTGGTTTGCGCAAACGATGAGATGGCATCAGGTGCGATGACTGCGGCCAGAGAAGCTGGACTTGATGTCCCATCAGCGCTTTCCGTTGTAGGCTTTGACGATGTGTTATTTACCAAATATCTTTATCCAAAACTCACCACCATAGATAACCCCATTCGTAAAATGGGCAATGCGGCGGCGCGTTGGGTACTTAAGTATGTGTATAAAGAGAAGCACCAACCCGATGTAGAAAATCTCTACCCACCAACCTTAATCTTGCGCGATTCTATCGCCGTAAAAGCAGAGTAATAAGCGATGACCAGCTTGTCGATATCCAATGCATTAAAGTACACCTTAATTGTATCGTTAGGCGGGTTTATTTTTGGCTTTGATGCGTCGGTGATTTCGGGTGCAATTGGCTTTATCAGTGAGGCCTTTAAGCTCACCCCATGGCTGCAAGGGATAGTCGTGAGTGCACCTACCTTAGGAGGGTTGGTCGCAACACTTATTGCAGGACCGGTGGCAGACGCTATTGGCCGTAAGCAAACATTGCTGATGACCGCGTGTTTGTATTTTGTCTCCGCGATTGGCTCGGCTTTCGCAACTTCGTTTGAAGCATTGGTGATTGCGCGTTTCATTGGTGGAATGGCATTTTGTTCTTTGATGGTGGCGCCCATGTATATTGCTGAGATCAGCTTAGCGGATCAGCGCGGGCGTTTAGTATCGGTTAATCAGCTCAATATAGTCGTTGGCCTATTTATCTCCTATTTCACTAACTATTTCTTACTTCAGCTCAGTCATAGCGAAGCAATGTGGGTGTCTGGTTGGCAAATAGATACTCAAACATGGCGTTGGATGCTTGGTGTTGAGGCGCTGCCAGCACTGGCGTGGATTTTGTCGTTACTGTTATTGCCACGAAGCCCTCGGTGGTTATTGATGAAAGATCAGCAGCTAGAGGCTAAACGCACATTAACGCGATTATTTGGTAGCAACAATGCACAACAGCAACTTGATGCTATTCAAGCGGCGTTACCTAAACTGCAACTGAGTAGTTTGTCGCTTGCGCGCAAAATGGGCAGTTTGTTTAGTAAGCGACTTCGTGTCCCTTTGATGGTAGGGGTTGTGCTTGCCATCGCGCAGCAAGTCACCGGGATTAATGTGGTGTTTTTTTATGCCCCGACCATTTTTGAGCAAAGCGGTATTGGTACTGATGCTGCATTTATGCAAGCGATTTGGATTGGTCTGATCAATGTGGTTTTTACCATCGTTGCGCTATTGACCATAGATAAACTCGGACGGCGGCCATTGTTACTCATCGGGTTAACGGGCATCTGCTTTAGTATGGCGCTGTGTAGCTGGGGCTTTAAACAAGCAACTTATCAGCTAAATACAGCACATATTGCTGAAATTAAGACAGAAGTTGCCGATTTTCCTGTGCATGCATTAGCACCAATATTAGGCCAGACTTTCACCTCCGACGTTGCATTTAATGACGCGATAAAACAGCGTTTAACTGCAGATGAGTACCGGCAATACAAGTCAGTGATTTTCGCACACAGTATTAATATGCCAGCAAAACTGGTTCTGCTTGGGATTTCCCTTTTTGTCGCGTCGTTCGCGATGTCGCTGGGGCCAGTCATGTGGGTAATGTTTTCGGAGATATTTCCAAATGCAATTCGAGCCGTTGCGATTTCCGTTGTCGGTGTGATTAATAATGCCGCCAGTTTTACTGTACAACTAGTGTTTCCGTGGGAGCTTGAGTATTTAGGGGCAAGCACCACCTTTTTATTGTACAGCCTGTTTTCATTGCTTTCGTTTGCGCTGGTATTTTTGTTTGTGGAAGAAACCAAAGGTAAGAGCTTGGAGCAGCTAAGCGAAAGTTTGGAACCGAAACCTAGTTAACCTGAGCTGCGGATAATTAATGCCTTTCTAGCAGCCAGTTTTAGCGCTAACTGCGTTGAATTCACTTCCAATAGCCAGCTATTGGTGCGTAAATTCGCCTTGCCTACAGGATGTAGGTACCTTAGCGAGAGCAGGACGCGGAAGCGGTGTTTTCCCTAAAACTCTCTGGCTAGATAAGGAGAAAACTAAGTTGTGCTTTAGCAACAATGAGTTGGAACATTCCTTATCCAAACCTCAGGTTAGTTAGCAAAACCCGCGATAAAATATTTTTTCATGTAATTTTTTTGTAAACGATTTTTCATGTTTGGGATTTATTATCTTTCTTGGACTAGTCCAGAAATTCACATTTAAAGGAAAGATAATGAAATTACCCGTGCTTAGCAGTGCATTACTTGCACTTTCATTTACCGCAAGTGCAGATGCATTTGAAAACAAAGTATTGCTTATTGGTATCGATGGCCTGCAATACGAAAAAATTGGTGCCAATAATACACCGAACTTTGATCGCCTATATCTAACTCAAGCTTACACTGGCGGGATCGCAAAAACACAAACACAGCAAAAAACCAAAAGTGGCCCAGGTTGGGCGACAATTTTAACTGGGGTTTGGGTGAATAAGCATCAAGTGCCGAGCAACGACTCAGGCCTAGCAAACAAAGCCTATCCCAGTCTTTATCGTTACATCGCAGAACATGATGCTAACGCCGATATCTCAAGTTTTAGTACTTGGGGACCTATTCATACACAATTCTTCAGTGACGATGTTGCCTTGATGGACAGGAGATCGGAGGGAGGCAGCGACGACGATAATTTAAATAAAGCGCTGGCTACCTTAAACAGCGGCTCACCAGATTTTGTCTTTTTACATTTAGATGAACCGGACGCTGTGGGCCACAGCTTATGCTTTGGTTCTGCCTACAATAAATCGGTAGAAGATGCAGACAAGCGACTGGGTAAATTGCTCGACGCGGTTGAAGCAAGAGAGCAAAGCGGTGAGAACTGGTTGGTGATGGTCACCACTGATCATGGCCGTACACCGGTTGTTGGCTGTCATCATGGTGAGCAAACCGAGCCGGAAAAAACCATCTTTATCGCCACTAACAAAGTGTTGAATAAAGAATTTAGCTCAAAAGATGTTAATCCTGCTAATACCGATTTCTCTGGTTTATATGGCTATCCGGCACAAACAGCGGTTGTACCGACCATTTTATCTTACATGGGCATTGAAACAAATGTGCAAGCGGGTTTTGAAAGCACGCCAATGTATGGTGACTTAGGAATTCGTAAACTCAATTATGGCAATAAACTATTTACGTGGCTAAATGGTGCGAATGCACAAACGCGTGTTTATCGAAATAATCAATTGATTGAGACATTGCCTGCGGGTGTTGCCCAGTGGCAAGACCCGCAGCCCGTATCTGGCATCAATAACTATAGCTTTGAGCAACAGGGTGTGCATGTTGGTTATCGAGTTACCGAGCTGAAACTCAGTGCGGCGCATCAGTGTCACAATACTAAAAGCTACTTTTTCTCTGAAGATGCACGCTACTGGCGTTACGATACTGTGTTAGATAAAACGGATGATGGCTATCCGGTATCGGTGACTAATGGCAACTGGCCGGGACTTGGCGATTATGCAGAACAAATTCGTGCAAGTTTTTATAAAGACAGTGGTACGGTGTACTACTTCCTATCGGATGGTCAATACCTAAGCTATGACGTACAGAACGATAAGGTACGAGCAGGTTACCCTAAGACAATTGATAACAATACTTGGCCGGGGCTTGCTGCCTACGCAAATAAAATAACCGCAACCCTTCGTTGGACGTCCGATAAGGTGTATTTCTTCCTAGATGATGGTCAATACTTACGCTATGACTTGGGAGATGACCGAGTGGACAGTGGGTATCCCAAAGCTGTCAACGATAATACTTGGCCGGGACTTGGTGCCTATGCGACAAAGATAAATGCAGCATTAAAGTGGAATGATACGCGTGCCTATTTCTTCTTAGCTGACGGTCGCTATCTAAGATATAGCATTACTTTTGACAAAGTGGATGCGGGTTATCCTAAAGCCATTGATAACGGTACTTGGCCCGGGTTGCAGTAAACACTGCAAAAGTAACGGATCTTGAAGGGAGTGAACAACTCCCTTTTTCATCTTGTTTTTTACTTCAATCCGCGTTTTTCAGTTATACCAGTTGTATTAAGTAAATGATCTATCTTGAAGCGGGGAAATAGCTTTAGTAGCAAGGCAAAAATTTTGATATTTAGTTGTTCTAAATGAGAAATTTTTAACGAAGCTAATATGCTATTTCACCCTTCAAATTGATTAGAGAATTAATTCAATTGGTATTATGCTGTGTGCTCCTATTTTGACAAGGATAAGATTGATGGATTTTAGATCTGATACGGTTACGCAACCGACCCCCGCCATGAAACAAAGCATGTTTGACGCGCCGCTTGGTGACGATGTTTATGGTGATGATCCGACAGTGAATGCACTTGAACAGTTTGCGGCTGAGCGTCATGGTTTTGAAGCTGCGCTGTTTACCAGCTCAGGCACGCAAGCAAACCTGCTTGCACTGATGAGCCATTGTGAAAGAGGGGATGAATATCTTTGTGGCCAACAGGCGCATAATTATAAATTTGAGGCGGGTGGAGCGGCTGTGCTTGGCTCTATTCAGCCGCAACCATTGGAAAACGAGGCTGATGGCAGTATTTGCTTAGAAAGAATTAAGCAAGCGATTAAACCTGATGATTTTCATTTTGCGAAAACTAAGCTGCTTAGTTTAGAAAACACCATTGGTGGCAAGGTTTTAAGTCTAGAATATATCGCACAAGCCAGAGCGCTGTGTGACGAGCATGGCTTAAAGCTCCATCTTGACGGTGCAAGAGTCTATAACGCTGCAGTCGCGTTAAAGGTTGATATCACAGAAATTGTAAAGCATTTTGATTCATTTACTATTTGCTTATCTAAAGGACTTGGCGCGCCGATTGGCTCTTTATTGCTTGGTGATAAAGCATTGATAGAAAAGGCGAGAAGGCTTAGAAAAATGCTTGGAGGTGGTATGCGTCAGGCGGGCATGCTCGCGGCGGCTGGTCTTTATGCTTTGCAACATAATGTAGAGCGTCTCGAGGAAGATCATCAAAACGCGCAATATTTAGCTGATAAACTTGAGCAACTGCCTGGGTTTAAGCCATGCAAGCACTTAGTACAGACGAATATTATCTTCGCTGAAGTGGAAGCTGGCATTGATCTTTTTACTATAGCAAAGCAGTTAAAGGCAAAGGGCATCAATATCACTCCAGGATATCAAGGCATGCGATTTGTGACGCATATGGGAGTGAGCCGCGCCGATGTGGATGAGCTAATAACAGAACTCACCAATTTGTTGATGTGATAGGTATTATATTTCGTTACATTTAACGTATTCTATTTGGGAACGTTTACTGCTAGTTTTGTGCGAAAGTTATATAAGGAAAATTCAATGCTCTTTTCGTTGATAAAGGCTACGTTTGGTATTTCTGCTTTGCTAATCAGCACCGCAAGCATTGCCAATTCGGTCGATTTTTCTGTTGGTACTGGCTATCCATTTTTTGGTCAAATCGAACTTTCTCTTCCACAAGCCGATAGTAATAGTCGGTGGTACGGAAATTACCTTATCGGTTTAGATGATGGATTTTCTATAGGCTATGAGAAAGCGGTGTCTGATAATAACAAACATGCAATAGGCGTGGTGTTAGGGGCTTTGGGGGCACGAGATGCTGGCCCTGCATGTGAAGATGATGATATTACATGTGGTATTTTTGAGCCAATTATCGATTTACTTGATGATGAAACCACCAATGGCGCAGGTTTAAGTTATAGCTATCACTTCTCGGGTATAAATCAGTCTGGATGGAGTGTGAAGCTGGTGGCTGGTTATGGCGAAAGCGGCGAGTCTCATAAAAAGCGTGCTGATGGTAGTTTTATTGTTAGCTATCAGTTTTAAGTCATCGCCCTATGAACATTGGTCTCGGTTCTAGGGCGATTTAGTTCTTATAATTTAGCCGTTAAAACTTGTATTTCACGTTAGCGCTGATAGTTCTACGTTGTCCATAGAAACAATCGCCACGGAACAAACAGCTGGTAATAACCGTTTTATCGGTGACATTATCGACTTGTAAACTGAATTGATATTGTTCAATGTCATAGCCAATCATCATATCAATAAGGTTAAAGTTATCAGTCACTAATTGCTGATGTAGTGTTTGGCCGTTTAATTCAACTGTGCGACTGCCATCATAGGTTTTTCCTACATGTCGAATACCCGCGCCAAATTTTAGCCCTGGAAGCCATTCATCTGCGCGGTACGTCGCCCAAATTGAAGCTAAGTGCTTAGGTGTTGCTGAGAGCTGAGTATCATCTGTGATGAGCGTAACCAAATCTTGTGCTACATAGAGCTCTGTAGGTGACAGCGGAGAAACGTCTTGTTCCGTATCTAAATAAGAATATGCTGCATAGATATCAAGGTGCTGCCACTCAAGTTGGGCCTCAAGCTCTAACCCTTTGACCGCGATTTCACCGTCTTGTACTTCAAATTCGGGGGAAACTTTCCGTATTTGATTTTTGTCTTTAATTTCAAATATAGATGCCGTGATAAGGTGTTCGGTACCCGTTGGTTGATATTTTAAGCCGAGTTCAATTTGTTCACCCTCTAGCGGTTTATATGCGCCACCTTGTGGTTTTTGTCCAAATACAGCCTTAAACGATTCTGAATAGCTAGCATAGGGCGCTATGCCATTCTCAAATTGGTAAAGCAAACCGATCCGACCTGTTGTGGCATTCTGACTATTTTTGATTGCACCTGCCGTTTGCACCTGATTTGAAACATCATCATAGCGAAGTGCCGCATTGAGTACCCAGCTATTCACTTCAGCAGTAACTTGAGCATAAGCACCAAGCTGTTTATTGTTTAACGTGTTTTCAGGGTTATCGACAACTGCTGTTGGTAACGCTGTACTTTGTCCATACACTGGGTTATACAAGTCGAGTGGAGCTGCAACGCCACGGCCGCGATCAGAATCTGTATCCGCATTTTGGTAATCAACACCCGATACCATAGTGAGTTTAACCGCATCCAGTTCCAAATATTTATGGAATTGAAGATCCATCGTCATACTACGTGCACTTGAATCGGTGAGGCTGGCAATACGTTTAACAGTGCGTTTGTCTGCTTCAAATTTTGGTGGCCAAGAATAAATGGTACGGTACTCGGATGAACTATCGCTGTAGCGACCAGAAAACTTAACATGCGTGTCTAAATCAAAGCTGTGCTCAACAATAGCGGTGATCGCTTGTTGCTCAGTATCGTATTTATCCCAGCCAGGCTCGCTGATGAAACGCTCACTGGGAATTTGGCCATATTTTGCAGGTAGAATAGTGCCTTCATGCGGGAAGAATTGCGTTGAAGAGCCTGATTCATTTCTCTGAAGGTTGGCAAGCAAGGTAATTTTAGTTTCATCTGAAGCAAGCCAGCTAAAGCTTGGTGCAAGCATCAGGGTGTTGTCATCAACATAATCGGTCTGTGTGCCGCTGTCTCGATACATGGCAACAGCACGTGCTTGATACTCTTGCTGCTCACCAAATGTGGTGTTGTAATCAAGTGCTAGTTGCTTACGGTCGTAGTTGCCCACTTGTGCCCAGATCTCACCTTCAGTGTCTGCTTTTGGTAATTTTGATACTGCGTTGACGATACCACCTGTAGACCCCTGTCCGTAAAGCACGGATGAAGGACCTTTTAAGATCTCTACGCTTTCAAGTGCATAAGGGTTAGTACGGGTATTGTTGTAATTGCCAAACAATTTTTGCAGGCCGTCAACATAGAGTAAGGGGTCGACGCCACGAATTTTAGACCAGTCGCCTCGAGTATCAACACCATATGGCCCATTATAAACACCTGCAACATACCCAATCGCATCTTGCAGCGTTTCTGCGCCTAAATCAGAAATACGTTGTGCTGTTAATACAGAAACCGAAACAGGTGTTTTGACGATTGGAACTGCTGTTTTTGATGCAGTAGCGCTAACGTATGAAATTAGTCCTCTTGGGCTAACTTCGATGATTTCAATGTCGTCTTTATCTTGTTTTGTTTGCTCTTGTGCAATCGCAGAGCAAGACAATGCCAGTGCTACGCTGGCAATAAGGCTTGGATATTTGTATTTAAATGAGCGCATGATTAATCCCTATGATCTAAGTTTGCGCAAATGATATTGTAGATGAGAGTGATTATCAATATTATTGTTCTGTAATTTGCAAATATTACAAAGCATTATTCTAGTTACAACATTCGCCACGTTTTGTTAATTGTTGTGCCCTATACTTAAGCGGCGCTCAGCAGCACAGCGCTTTGAGCAGTATTTAACGTTTTCCCAATCTCTTTGCCATTTTTTCCGCCAATAAAACGGGCGTTTGCAAATAGGGCATACTTTATAAGGTAGGTTTACTTTCTTATGAGCCATTTAGGGTTGATACCAATTAGTCTTAATACTTGCTCAATTTGAAGGAGCCAATCTGACGCTAACTGAGTTAAAAATTTCTCATTTAGAACAACTAAATAACCTGAGCTGCGGATAATTAATGCCTTTCTAGCAGCCAGTTTTAGCGCTAACTGCGTTGAATTCACTTCCAATAGCCAGCTATTGGTGCGTAAATTCGCCTTGCCTACAGGATGTAGGTACCTTAGCGAGAGCAGGACGCGGAAGCGGTGTTTTCCCTAAAACTCTCTGGCTAGACAAGGGAAAAACTAAGTTATTCTTTAGAAACAATGAGTTGGAACATTCCTTATCCAAACCTCAGGTTAAATAGCAAAATTTTCGTCTTGCCTACACGGATGTAGGTACCTTGGCGATAGCAGGACGCGGTAGCGGGGTTATCGACAAGATTTTCTCGCCTCAAAATAGATCACTTAATTAAGCCAATTGGTATTAGTCATTTTTAGTATTCATACGGTAGTGATGAAAAGTGAGATCAAAAAAGCCCCATAGCGAGCGCTGTAGGGGCTTTAGAAAGGAAACAGTGAAGGTTATGCTGATGGGATGAGTGCATACCCTCCTTTTAAATGTCCGATATTATTAAAGCCGAGTCGTGCTAGCGCCTGTGCTGCAACTTGTGATCTACTGCCGCTGCGACACACCAACACCAACTCTTTCGTCTTGTCTTGGCTTTGTTTGCAAATAAAGTCAGTAAGGCGGGTTAGTGGCACATTTTGATCAAACGCTCTGTTGTGATTTAGAGCATATTCATGCGGTTCACGTATATCAATTAACAGCACACCTTCGTTGTTAGCGATGTGAGCATTGAGCTCTGTTGTGTTGTACTCGTGCAATTCAAATTGGTTTTTATTGCAAACCGTTGCGCCACACATGATCTCACTGCCAGCCTCATCAACAATGTTTTTGTCTATTTGCGCCTTTTTCTCGACAAATACATCAACCGCAATGTCATGTTGAAGCACACTATTTAATAGTAAATTACGACTACACTCTGCCGCTAGGGTGGTTGCAAACTCATTGTTGTAGTCGTGACTTGGGCATAACAAGGTATCTGTGTCGATGAGCTGAGCAAGTAACTGAATGCTATTCAGCATCGCTTTTGGTGAGCTGGTGGAGAAGTTGGTTCTACCTAATGCCCCCATCAGGATTAGGTCACCACAAAAAACGTATCTGATGGCGTACTTATCTTGTTGTTGCTCCAATAGCATAAAGGTGACGCTATCTTCCGTATGTCCTGGGGTGGTTAGTTTTGCAAGACGGAAATGACCAATAGCTAGCGCTTCAAGTGACTGGCCTTTATAGTCAATTTGTGTAGTTTGAGTTGGCCAGCCTAAATGGTCGCATGTTTGTTTTGGTAAATTCAGTGTGGTTCGACTCGATTCGTGATCGGCGTGCCCATGTGTATCAAGCGCAGCGAGCAGTGTTAGCTGCTGGCATTCTAATATCGTATTAAGACGTTCTACCAGCTCAGGAAGTGGATCGATAATAATCGCCGTTTTTGACTGCTTATCAGCAAACAACCAACAGCATGCACCACCCACTTTAAATTGTACTAGGCCGTCAAGCGCTTCTTTATTGTTAACGCCATTCGCCGCTTGCATGAGACAACTGTGACCGAGTGCCTGAGCACAATGGAGAATGCGCTCACACGCCGCGTCTATTTCAGTTTGGGTTGTGGCAGGACCAAAAGACAGTCGAATAGCCGATTCGCTTTGCCATGCAGGGAGTCCCATGGCATCTAGCACAAAACTGCGCGTTACCTTTGAACTGCACGCTGAGCCCGAGCTGACACGGATGTTTGCTGCGTCAAACAAATCCATGATTTCTTTTGAGCTAAATCCCGGAATTGCAAAGTTTAGTGTAGTCGGAACGCTATTACTGAAGTGATTATTAAATACAATAGTCGGGAACGCATCTTTGAGCGTTTGTGCTAGTTGATTTCGAAAATCGTGTAGTTTATCTACGCTTGCAAATTGGCTGTCATTTTCTTTTAGCAGTTCATCAAAAATCACATTCAGCGCGGCAAGGCCAGGTAAGTTTTCTGTCCCTGAGCGTAAACCGCTCTCTTGACCACCGCCAGCAATAAATGGCGTAAACGGCGCGGTTTCTCGAATATAAACAAAACCGATGCCTTTTGGTGCATAGAGCTTATGACCGCTAAAAGGTGCGTAGTCAATAGTTGTTCTCGCTAGGTTTAAATTGCGTTTACCCAGCGCCTGAACACAGTCAACCATCCAAAAAATATTTGAATTATGCTTTCTTATTACGTTTTCTAATTGGTTCAGGTCTTGATATACACCGGTTTCATTATTGACAGCCATAGTGCAAATCATTAGCGCATTAGGTACTTCATTTGCGATAAACGCTAAATCCAGATTACCTGCACCATCAACCGGAATGGCTTTGACATCGGCATTAATTTCTAAAATTTGATTCCAATGTTTAAGTGACTCTGGTACTGCTTTGTGTTCAGTTGCCCCGTAAAGTAGTGTATATTTTTTGTTTGGCTGTATCTTCTTTTTTGCTTCACAAAGGGCTGATAGTATGCCGGTTTGGATGCCCTCGGTTGCGCCACTGGTGAAAATCACTCGACCATGACCAGAACCCAGCACCGCACGTGCTTTTTGGCGAGTTTGTTCCATCAGTTGCTTAGCCTGTAGGCCTGTAATGTGGCTGCTGCTCGGGTTACCAAACATGGTTTTCATGGTAACCAATGCTGCGTCTGCTGCTTGCTCTAATACAGGGGTTGTTGCATTAGCATCTAGATATATTTGAGGTAACACCGATTCTACTGTCATGATTGTGCCTTTAGGTATAAGCAAATTACCGATATAACAAAAAGTAATAAGTAATTATTTATAGTTATAATAAGGGAGATAGGCGTGCGTTTCAACTATTGAGGATGTGTTTATTGCATTCAGGTGTATTCACTTTTAATGTAAATTTAATTTGAAAAAAGTGTATTCATCATGTTTAATTGCGTTCGCTCAAATACTAGATGAGTATGGTAACGGGTATTAATAAGGAAAGGCTCTTTGAGTAATGGATGAATAATGTTGCAACGAATAACAAAACCGACGATGTGGCCCTTATTTTTTACACTGGGTGTGTACGCTACGTTGATCTGGGTACAAGGCTTTTATCAAGCACTTGGTCAAATTATCAGTGAATCCCATATTGCGCTGACCATGGCGTTGGGATCGTTTGTGGCAGGTGGAACGGCATTAGGCGGTGGCGCCGTCGCCTTTCCTGTGATGACTAAATTATTAGACATAGACCCCGCTACGGCCAAGGTATTTTCTCTCGCGATACAAAGTTTTGGTATGACAGCGGCGACCATTACTATTTTCTGTCGCCGTATTCCGGTATATAAAAACGTTATTTTAATGGCGTTGCCAATGGCTGCGCTTGGTGTAACGCTCAGCCTATTGTATATCGCGCCTCTGGCACCAAGGCTCCTCGTTAAGTCTATTTTTAGTTTTTTGTTGCTCTGCTTTGCACTAACACTGATTTTGAGATGGTGGCGTAAGGCACATCATCAACCTAGCAGTGAGTTTATCCAACCTAAAATGCTACGCTTTATGGCCGTAGCGTTAATCGGAGGTATAGCTAGTGGATTAGTAGGGTCGGGTGCAGATATTGCACTCTTTGCCTTGTTGGTGATTGCTTATAATGCAGATGTGAAAAAGGCGACTGCAACCTCCGTCGTGGTGATGACGTTTACCTCATTGATTGGAAGTAGTATTAATGCGTGGCACCTCAATACGATCAGCAGTGAAATAAATGGCTATTTGCTAGCGGCAATACCGATTGTGGTCGTTGGTGCTCCATTAGGCGCTTATGTTTGTTCAAAAGTAAAAGTGGGGCATCTGGTCAGTTTTCTTTTAGTCTTGATTGGGCTTGAAGTGAGCTTTACCTGTTATGAGTTATATCCGACGCTGCTAGGATTGTTTTAATCTAACGCGGTTTACAAAATTGGGTAAGCCGCGAAGCGAGCAAATAACGAAGTTAGATTACGCTCGCTAAATAAAAATATCCATCTGTTACACTTTATTATCATCTTTTCGTGTATTGCAAAAAACATTACATTTTTAAAATGTAAATGATAGTTGTTATCATTACTATTGTTTTGCTAAACTTCGCCCCCTCTCTGATAAATTATTTTCTGAAATAGGTATTTGGCTTATTTCACCACTATCCAATTGCGTAGTTTGGAGTTAAAAATGCAATACTCTCGCTCTTCTGTTCTTTCCGCCTCATGCGTTGCGGTTAAGTTGGCTTTACTAGGTGCAAGCACAACGGCTTTTGCTTCTGAAGACATAGAAAAAATCAGTGTTTATGGCAAACATAATAAAATTATTTTGCAATCTGGAACTGCAACTAAGTCCAATATGGATCTTATGCAGACCCCCGCCGCGGTTGTTGTTGTTGACAAAGAGCTACTAGATTCGCAAAGCGCAGCGACTTTACAAGAAGCACTACGCAACGTAAGTGGTTTGTCTCAGGCCGGTAATAACTACGGCATTGGTGATTCACTAATGGTTCGTGGCCTAGGCGTAAACTATACCTACGATGGTATGTATGGTGGTGCTGACTTAGGGAACAGCTTTAACCCAACACGCTCCTTAACCAATATCGAAAGTATTGAAGTGTTAAAAGGTCCTGCTACAGGCCTTTATGGTATTGGTGCTGCAGGTGGTGTAGTTAACTTAGTTGAGAAAAAGCCACAGTTTGAACAAGCGCTCTCAATTAACGGTAAAGTGGGCGCATGGAATACTTATGGTTTGGGCGTTGATTTTACAGATGCAATTACTGACAAGCTTGCCTACCGTGTTGTTGCAAACCATGAGCGTAGCGACGGCTATCGAGATCTAGAATCTAATAGAGACGAAATCTATGCAAGCTTACGTTTCGACCCAAGCAGCGAGCACTCATTTTTACTTTCAGCGGCCTATATTGATGATTCGCAACAAGTAGATTCAATTGGCGATCCGGTACGGATTATTAACTGGGATAGCATTACTGGGCAACCAGGACTGGTTACAGCTGATCGCTTGCCAAATGACCCACAATATGATGCTGAGAAAGGTAAGTGGTTAGGTGTACAGCTGAATGATGAACAGCGCGCGCAACTTGCTGAGTCAATTCGTATTGGCGATGGCCTAAAGCCTTTTAATCTTGGCGATGGGAATCTGATTTCTCCTTTATCTCGTCCTAATGAAGGTGAAGAGTTACGGATAAAGCTTCGTCACGATTGGTACTTAAATCGCAACTCGAAGCTAACCCAGCAGGTATTATGGCGTAGCTATGATTCTGATTTTGTTCGCCAAACAGGTGCTTACAATTATGTTTATTGGGAGCGCAATGGTGTGATCAATGCAAACCCAAGAGCTCCGCTTGTGATTGATGATGTGCTATATCCTTATGCGGCTCGCCGTCAAGAGTATCGCCGTCAAGTTGCCAGCGAAAAAACTTGGCAGTACTTTGCTGATTTACAGTTAACTTGGGATATGGCTTCTTTGAGCGGTGAGCATTTAGTCAGCGTTAACTATGAAAATCGTGATATGCGCTTAAAAAGTTGGTCTGCATATGATGCCGATGGTAAAGGTTCAATTCCATATATCTTAGACATTCGCAGTCCAAACTGGCCAACAGGCGAATTCGAGGATTATGACCCATCGCTACGTAGTAACTACGATAAAACGCTTACGGCGTATGGCATTAGTGCACAAGAAGTGGTGTATATCACTGATGCACTAACTGCTCGTGCTGGTCTTGCATATACTAGCGTTGAACAAAAATATCAGCATTTAGGTACTGATCGTTCACCAGAAGAGAGTGAAGAGCTGGACACGGATGATGCAGGTATGACGTATAATATTGGCTTGAATTATCAAGTGACCTCTCAGCTTTCTGCTTTTGTAAATATGGCAAAAGGTCGTACTGCATACAGTGTACTGGGTAGTCTAGAAAATGAAGCTGATGCAAATCGTAAAAACAGACCTGACTCTGAATCTGAAACGTTAGATATTGGTGTGCGTTTTACTGCCTTTGATGAAGATTTATTGGGCTCATTAGTGTGGTTCGAAACTAAACGCACAAACCTAATGTATAACAATCCTGAGTATAACGAGCAGCCAGGTGACGACTACAATGTCAGCGTTCCACGCTATTTCTTCGATGATGAAGATGAGTCAAAAGGTGTAGAGCTTGACTTAAATTTAGCATTGAACGACCAAATCAGTGTGAATATGAACGCGACTTATCAAGATGCTGTTGAGATCCGTTCGAATGAACGCTCAGGTCAAATGAAAGGGGTACCGAAAAAGTTTGCCAGCACGTGGGTGAAGTATACCCAGCCAGCTAATTGGTTTGGAGGGACTCTAGAGTACAGTCTTGGAATTAACTATGAGAGTGAACGAACAATTAATTCTGTTTCTTTCGGCCTGCCTACGGCAACTATTGATGGTTATACTCGCTGGGATGCTGCAATTAAGTTCGATGCTGAGCAGTTCGATATTCAGCTAAACCTTGAAAACCTAACTGACGAGCGTTATTACAGTAAAGCATTGTTCTTAGGTGGCACGCCTGGCAACGAGCGAAATGCTAAATTGAGCTTTAACTATAGGTTCTAATTGGTTCGCAAATAAATAAGGAGGGAAGTCCCTCCTTATTCTTTCTAAGCAGTCGATGCTTAGTCGCGTTTAGATTAGTTAACCCCTGAACAGGATAAAAATCAGTTATTTAATGTAACAAGTGATACGAGTGAGAAGCTCGTGTGGTGGTGTATCTCTAACATCATTTAAGTATTCTTCGATAACAGGCACATCGGCAGGTTCGAACTCACTGTTAGGTAACCATTGTCCAAACAGGTACTCGTAAGGCGTTTCAAGAGAAGCATAGTCACCTTGGTAAAGTAGGCTAGCTGTTTTGCCCGATGGAATGGCGAATTCACAAAGCCCCTCTGGGAGAGATGCGGTTGTCTTTGGCACTAAAATTGTTGCCATTGATTTTAGTTTGCTTTCCTCGACGGTTTTTGGGTCGTCAAAATATACACCAAAGAAACGCGTATCCGCACCTAATAAGCCTTGTTGCTGCGCCAGTACGTTTAATTTTTCAAATGCTTGACCGATTTGCATGTAATCGCCATGGTGCTCAAGTCCGATTAACGTCATTTGCTCATTACTGCCTATTTCTACATTAAACATATTCGAATCCTCTTCTACCTTAATGATATAAAACTCGGCCGCACAGCCTTTTGCCTTGGCCTGTTCATGTTGGCGAAATAGGCTAGGTGGTTGCTTATATCGTTGAGAAAATGCTCGGCTAAACGCTTCAATACTTGCATAACCGGTCTGCTCAGCCACCTTTGCAATGGAGTCTTGGGTGCGAATTAACATACCTGCAGCAACATGTAGTCGCATTCTTCTTACGGTTGCATTGATGGTTTCCCCAGCGATTGAGCGATAAACACGGTGAAAGTGATAAGTCGACATATGGCATTGATCAGCAAGCGTGATCACATCAAGTTCGCGATTAATATTGTTATAGATGTAATCAATAACAATATTTAAGCGAGTAGTGTATTGGCTCAGGGTTGTTGCTTTTCTAGTCATCATTCACTTCATTGTTGGTTTATGCGGCCACTTTTACCAATTCGCCTCAAAATAGATCACTTAATTAGGCGAATTGGTATTACAACTCCGAAACTTACGTCAGAGTTGATATGGCTTATCATGGCAGAACTCGATTTGATAATGTTTGCTGATTTGTACTTTACGCAACTTATTGGTTTTCCGTAAGTGCTTTTTCCACAGCTTTTAAAATAGATGATTTGGTAGACGGTTTGGTGATGTACCCAGTGAGCCCCAAAGACGCCCACTTTCTGATTATATCTTTGTTTTTATTGCTGGTTAGCGCAATGATAGGAAGTTTTTTACAATGTGGAATATTGCGAATATTTTTGGTTGTATTGTAGCCATCAAGCTCTGGCATAAATAAGTCCATAAATACCATGGTGAATTTATGTTTTCTCAATGTTTTTATAGCACCTAACCCGCTGGTTTCACAGTCTACTTTATACCCCTCATCACGTAGGATCTTGGCTATCATCTCTCGATAAATTTCGTTGTCTTCCACCACCATTATTTTTACTTCTTCTTGCTTGGTTTCAAGCGCTTTTGGTTCGCTAACATCAACCTCACCGGTATCACCTACTGGCAATACATTTTGCGCTAATTGCGCGCACTTAGAGTTGTCTTTTTCGCTCAGCAATGCTGTAAGCTCAGCGATAGAGAATTGTTTATCTTTCAATCTTTTTGTTAATTCATGAACGCTATCTGCCAATTGGTGTTCTAGTTCATCCAGCAGTGGCGATAAGTGTTTTTGTTTTAATTCATTTAGCAAGTCATCTTGAACTTTATTAATCCCTTTTTCATTGTCGAGATTACGTCTTACCGTTTGTAGCGTCTCATCCGCTTTTTGATGATACAAAGCTGCATCATCAATCAATTGCTTTAGCTTGTCATCTATGCGACCAAAATGCTCCTCTCTGATTTTAGCAACCTCAGACGTGCCTTCCGTACGAACCAAAGCATTATGTAAGATCATACGAAATCGGTAGTTCTCATACATCGGTTTGTAGACAAAATAATCGGTAAAAATACCTTTCATACAACATCGAAAGGCCACGCCTGACTCTTTGTTTTCACACAGTAAAATATTTTCATGAGCATAGTTAAGTAAGCCATGCTTGGCGAGCAAACTATAGATT
Organism: Pseudoalteromonas sp. OF5H-5; assembly: GCF_021530695.1. Lineage (NCBI taxonomy): Bacteria > Pseudomonadati > Pseudomonadota > Gammaproteobacteria > Alteromonadales > Pseudoalteromonadaceae > Pseudoalteromonas > Pseudoalteromonas sp. OF5H-5. Next base: position 108,358 of record NZ_JAKGBF010000006.1, on the reverse strand, counting down.
TCGACGCTTTTTGCGACTGTCTTTCGAGCAATAACAATGACATCTGGTGGAGACTCAGTTAGCACTTCAGCTACTTCTTTATGACTAGTGAGAGTACGGTATTCATTGACTTGAGAAGCAACAATATCAACAACGCCAGTCATTTCTGCAGGATCGTCGCAAATAATAATCACTTTTGGATGTCGTTGTGCGTGTTCAACGTCTTTTTTATGCATAGATTCCCTCTAACTATGAGAGTATATCAAAGCCTATTAAATTTAATTATTTACTAGAATGAGACTTTTGCAATGCGGATTCAGAGACAGTTTGCAAAAACTCCGACGGGGTACAAGGTGGGTAGTAATAATAGCCTTGAACCGATTCTACTTCGTAACTTTGTACAACGACTAGGTCCTCAATCTCTTCGACACCCTCAGCGACGACCTCTAGTCCAAGTTGGTGAGCCATCTCACAGGTGCTCGCGATAATGACGCGTTTGTTTGGTTGCGTTGAACAGCCATCAACAAAGCATCTATCGATTTTGAGTTCATCAAACGGTAACTCGTTGAGCTGCTTAATAGAAGAATACCCTGTACCAAAGTCGTCAATAGACAGCTTAAAGCCTTTAAGTTTTAAACGCAGCAACACATCAAGCGCACGCTTGATGTTATCTAACAAGTGACTCTCAGTTAACTCTAGAGTGATTTGAGAGGTGGGGGTGCAATACTCTTCGCAAATAGACTCGAGTTTTTCTGGGAGTTTTATGTCTTCTAGCTCTTTCACGCTCAAATTAATGCTGAATTGAAGCGCTTTAAGAATATCTCGATTATAGCTAAGCAAGGACAAGGTTTGTTTCAACAGGCTATAGGATAGCAGGTGAATTAATTCGTTCTCTTCCATTGTCGCGATAAACTGTGAAGGAGGCACAGTGCCATCGGTACTATGATGCCATCTTGCAAGCACTTCTGCGCCAATGATTGCACCGGATGAACTTGCGACTTTAGGTTGAAAATACGCACAAAACTCTTCTCGCAATAATCCCTCATAGATCTCATCTTTACTATAGTTTTGTAGAGCGTGTTGGGACTTTGTGGATGTATTTTGAGACTGAAGCTGACTGTAAAGTTCTTTTAGCTTAGTTGCAGAAAGTGGCTTTTCTAAACTAGATATAATGGTGAGGCCATGAAGCTCTGCCAGTGCAGCGGTATTTTTGATAAATAGACCTTTTTCACCACTTAGCAAAGCGATAGGTGCTTGGATACTTAGTTCGGCAAATTTCCGTAATATCTCTACGCCATCCATTTGCGGCATGTTGATATCAAGTAAAATAAGGGAAGCTTGATGGAGTTCTTGACTTTCTAATGCAGACAGCCCGCTGTTAAACCCTTTAAAGGCGCACGGTGTCTGGTTAGAAATCAACAATTGCAATTGTGTGAGAATAAGCTCGCTATCATCAATCGCAATAATAAGGTGCTTTTTATTTATCATACATACTAGACCTGAATTTTTAGCACGTGTTACGTGAGATCTTCCACATTAAGTATAGAAGCGATTTCAGCTTGTGCATTATCAAAAAGCATCAAACATTGATTCAATAAATTTTCAATTTTTATCTGCTTACCTTCACCTGCTGCATGTTCAAGTTCTGCCATTTTTTCAGAGAGTTGTGTTGCGCCGACAGCCTTCGCCGAGGTTTTCCCTTGATGTGCAATATTCTTGACACTTTCAGGATGTTCTAGGTCTACCCCTTGTAACAGTTTTTTCGTGTCGTCGACAAAGCTTCTTAAGAAAATACTCTGTAACTCTTTATCTGTACCTACATATTCACTGAGTATCACCAAGTCGATATGTCTGGTTGGCGCATCTAGTTCCTCCATCAATGAGGAAGCATTCTCCGCTCCTTGGCTGTTTGTTGGAATGTTGCTCGAAAACCATTTTTTTAGCTTTTTGTTTAATTTCTGCAAGACAATGGGCTTTGCAATGTAATCGTCCATCCCAGCGTTAAAGCAAATATCTTTCTCACCGTCTAACGCATTAGCCGTTGCCGCAATGATAGGAATGTGCTCTAGATTGCGTTCACGTTCATGCTCGCGACGTTGTTTTGCGAATTCATAGCCATCCATCACAGGCATATGGCAGTCCGAAATAATAAGCGAAAAGTGATACTGTTCGAGTAGCTGCAAGGCAACTTTACCATTGTCGGCAATAATGCATTGATAGCCTAGCAGAGCTAGCTGTCTTTTGAATAAATCCTGATTATAAACATTGTCCTCGACGACTAAGATAAGCTTGTTAAGTGCTTGGGCATCATTAATTGTGGGTAGTGCCTTAGATTTAGTCTCGCTGTCGTCACTTGTTGATTCACTGTCAATTAGCCCTTCTAAGGTGGCGATGTGTGAAACGACTTTATAAGCGTAATAAGGATATAGCGCGAGGTTTGAGACGTTGATATTGTTTGCATGCGGAAGCTTGTCCTGATTATTGTCTAGTAAAATATACTTGCACTCGCTTTCCGCGATGAAAACTTCTTTTCCTTCTGTAGTGAGTTGTTGGAAGGCTTCTGCAGTGATAACGAGATAATCAAATTGTTGACTATCAATCAGTTGTGCGTTAAACAGTTCTCGAGGGAATATTTCACATTGGGCTTCATAGATGCGCAGTTGATTTTGCAGGTCTTTTTCAAATTTGTCCTCGTCGCCCACCACAGCAATTTTTAGTCTGTCTAAGGTTAAGCTAATATCACGGGTTTGTTTTGGCACTTCACAGTATGGCAGAGTAACAATAAAGTTACTGCCAAAACCCTCGAGGCTTCTACAGTCAATTTCCCCTTCCATCATGGCTACAAGTTTGTGGGTAATGGAAAGGCCCAGTCCGGTGCCGCCATATTGGCGTTGAATACTGCTATCTGCTTGAACAAATGGTTTAAAAAGGTTTTCTACTTGTTCTTCGGACATACCTTTACCATTGTCTTTCACGCTAATTTCCATATAACCATCATCGGGAGAGCGCCCAATAGTCACTTCTACAAAGCCAGCGGCGGTTGCAGTAGTTTTGGTGAATTTTAACGCGTTACCGATTAGGTTTAATAAAATTTGGCGCAGTCTAACTGGATCTCCTAATTGCCAGTTAGGTAACTGTGGCGAAAGATAAAAGGCAAGCTTGAGCTTTTTAGAGTCCGCTTGATATGCAAGGAGCTCCGCGAGTTCTCTAATAATTTCTTGCCAGCTAAATGGCGTAGATTCAAGTTGCATTTTCCCCGCTTCGATTTTTGAAAAGTCTAATATGTCGTTAATTATTCGAAGTAGTACTAATGCTGAGCTTTTTGCGACTTTGGTGAGGTGAGATTGCTCGTGATCAAGGTTAGACTGGGCGAGAATGTCCAGCATGCCCACCACGCCATTCATCGGCGTTCTTATCTCGTGACTCATTGTTGCGAGGAAGCGAGACTTTGCTTCACTTGCTTGCTCTGCTTTTATGCGAGCTTGCTCAAGCTCTGCAGAAAAGTTAATGCTTTTAGTAATATCATTCTGATAGATGAGGGTGTATTTCCCAGAATCTGTGGTGATATTTTTCACTAACACGTTGAACCAGTACAGGGTATCTTCACTAACATACTGGCACGTCGTTAGTGCTTGATACTGCTCTTTGTCTTTTGCCTCTTCTAACATGGACAGTAATTCGCTGTTGTCTGTCATTGGCAGTTGGGTAATAAATGCTATAACGTCAGAACCTTTGTTGAGAGAGCTTCCCATGAATTGGTATTCGTTGTGATTAGTTCTTTTAATGTGTTCGTTAAACTGATTTAGCATAGCTATATGCTGGTTTTCATCAATTAGCAGGATAAATGCTGGAAATGAATCAATGGCTTCTTGAAGCAGCTTTTCTGTAGATTTTTGGACTTTGAGTAAATGCTGAGCTGACATTCTTTCCACATCCGCTTCATGCATTTTTTCTAGGGCCGCTTTTCTCGCGGCAACGAGTTCTTTTTGTATTCTCTTTTGGCGATTGTTTTCATTAACTTGATTCGTTACATCTTTTACAACCCCGACAACAAACTGCGAATTTTCACTTGAGTAGTATTTTAAATTGAGAATGACATTTAGGTATCTAGTTGAAGATTCGTCTCTTATTGTCAATTGAAGTTCACTAGATTGATCGTGAGTTATGGAACGTAAGTTTGATTGCAACTTCTTCCTATTGTCACTATCGAGTAATTTTATAATTGGTTTTAAATTATGGTACTCAAGTTCGGGAGTTAAGTTAAACAGCGTCCTAAAGCCTTCAGAGGTATGTGCTACGTGTTGTCCAACAGGCACCTCAAAACTACCGATAGCGGCAAGCTTCTCAGATGAGTTCAATAAAGTTTGACGCTTTTGAATCGCGTCTTTTGCAGCTTGCTTGTCTAATTTTGCTTTTTGTTGGGCGCGATAGCTAATTGCTAAACCAAATAAGCAAAATGCAACTAATGACAACACCTGCCAGATAAACTTAATTTCTATGGTGTAGAAGAGATCTTGATTAAACGCTTCACGTGAATAAGCATAAGCACCCACTTGAAGTTCTTGATCCCAGATTTTTGCACTTAGAAAGTCGGTTTGGTCAATATTATTAGTAAGCAGTAATTGACTTAGTGGAGTATGCGTGCCGCTAATTTTAATCGCCTCGACTTCCTGCATAGTGTAGTAACCCGATGCGTTTTCTAGGCGGGTATCAAGGCTGAGTTCTAGGCTGCCAAGTAAGACATCCAGCTGAACTTCGTACCAATACAGTGTTTCCGTCAGCCCCTTATCGGACAGCCCAAGACCCGCCATAATCAATATTCGATGGCCATCATTACCCTTTATAATTTGTGTAACTACCCCTCCACGGTGCAAACTTTCTTGATATTGAGAATAAAACGACGCGATCTGGCTTTTGTCTACATACTGAGTGTTATTAAGATTATTAACGGCTAGCGTTTGCAACTGAGACGGTTTAGCGAGATCGGCATTGGTGCTAATACTGGCATACCTAAGGCTTTCAACATGTGGCTTGTACCATAGCGTTTTAAGGTGGTTTATACGCTCCAATGAGTGGTTGTTCAGCTGCCTAAGAGTTTGTACTTCAGAGAGGTATAATAGCTGCTTTTGACTTGCAAAATGTTCCACAAATAGCACGGCAAGTACTGACGAAAATATCACAATGAGCTGTGCGGTTTGTGTTCTAAGTGGTGCCGTTTTATATATTTTTAATTCGGTAAACGCTCTAATCAATAGGCAAATTAAAATGATATAAAGCAGCGCAATGATCAAAGAGATAATGAGTGAGGTTTGAGCTCGCTCTTGTGAATTTTGCATAGATGCGGCAGCAGAGTCCTTCATATATTCAAGTAAATTCAGGCTGCCACTAGCGAGCAAGTTCAAATAGGCAGTACTGTTATCCCACCACACATAGTGTGGTAAGTTGATTTCAGCTCCACGGCTAAAGCGGTTTAGGGCTGAGGTGACATAGTCATACTCTCTAGACGCCGTAGCGGCATTGTATAGCTGTACGGTATTTTGATTATCTTTGAGGCTGTCCATCAGTGTGACATGAGTGGCGTAGTATTGTAGCGCGCTTCTCATTGCACTTAATCTAGTGGCCTCTTCATCTGCCGTTAAGTATCGGCTGATCTTAGCTCTGAGTCTGCCCCCTAACTCAATTGCTCTGATAAGTGTGTGAATATTCTGGTACTGTGTTTTATCCTCATTGCTACCAAAATTATGGATGAAGGACTGCTCAGTTTGTATGGTTCGGACTGTATCGATTAAGTGATTAATCAAAATTGTGTAGCGAAGAAATAGTTGCTCGTGGTTGATATTTGCCTGTCTATTGAGCTTTCTCAGTGTTTGTATATCGTCTTTTATGGTCAATTGAAACTGATCGAAGTTATTAATGCTCGTGAGTTTTTCAGCAGTGAGTCTTATTATTTTTTCGTCCGTTTCCTGATAATATGCAAGTAGTCGCGCGTCGTGTTCTTCTTCGGACTTAAACCCCGTGGACATGCCGCGTTCACGTTGCAGACTAAAGATCACTTCAATCGCTTTATCTAGGGCGGAAAGGTTGTTGTAGTATAAAGTCAGACTCTAGTGAACCACACGATTTTTATTAAACTCGTTAATTTCGAGGTAAAAACCACTTAAGCAGACTAGGGAAAAAAGGGTTAGGGAGATTATTTTAAAATACTTGCTCACATTTGCCACCTGCGTTATCTCACAAAACAAACTATAGTAGAAATATAAACACTGTCTAATTAAGTAAGTAGATTATGAAAACCCCTGAGGTACCTAAAAACGAACCAGCTAGGTTACATGCGCTTAGGGAGCTTGCGATACTCGATACAAAACCAACACTTGAATTGGACCGAATTACTCAATTTACTGCCCATGTTTTTGATGCTCCAATTGCATTGGTAAGTCTTGTTGACAAGGACAGACAATGGTTTAAATCTCGCTTTGGATTGGATGCTGAGCAAACGTCTCGCGATGTTTCATTTTGTGGTCATGCAATATTAGAAGACACGGTATTTGTGGTTCATGATACGCTCGAAGATCCTCGCTTTATGGATAACCCTTTGGTGTTAAATGCCCCTCATATCCGATTTTATGCTGGTGCTCCTATCATATTGTCCAGCGGTTTTCGCGTTGGGACCGTATGTGTTATCGATATAGAACCCCGAGAGTTGAGTGAAGCTGATTGTGAAATATTAAAGCAAATCGCAACCGACGTTGTAACTCAGTTAGAAAAAATCTAATTGTACTTTACCGCAAGTAAAAGCGATGGGTGTCAAAATTTTCTATAAAGTCGGCCGTTACAGCCGCAAATGTTAGTGCATTTAGCTCGTGGAAACGTTACAATTGAGACTGTATATCATTGCCATTTAGGGCAATGTTTAAACGATAACTAACCTGAGGTTTGGATAAGGAATGAGGTAACTCATTGTTTCTAAAGTAACATTAAATTACTACCTTATCTAGCCAGAGAGTTTTGATGATAACTAGGCGAATTTGCGCACCAATAGCTGGCTATTGGAAGTGAATTCAACGTAGTTAGCGCTAAAATTGGCTGCTAGAAAGGCATTAATTATCCTAAGCTCAGGTTAACTACGTATATTTCTAAATTTATTTCTGTATTTTTGAATCACGGCTTTTTCCTACACGGTATAAAAGATAAGGTGAGGTGCATTTAGTCAAATGGCTCCATCTTATGCTGTGGTTGTACGTAGCATCTTATATTAAATTAGGTACACGACTCATTTCATGACAGATATCACTACGCATCAAGCTTCTCGCCGAAGATTATTGATTGCGCTTGCAATCACTTGCTCTTTTATGATCATTCAAGTTATTGGTGCTTATTACGCTAATTCTCTCGCTGTGTTAGCTGATGCTGGACACTTGTTTGTGCACAATAGTTCTTTATTTATCGCGTTGATAGCGTCAAGTGTGGCAGTTTATCTTGCTAAAACATATAACGATGGTTACAAGCGTGCTGAATATACCGGTGGACTTATCAATGGCATTCTCTACCTTTCAATTGCGGTAATTATCTTGCTCGAAGGGAGTGAGCGATTGTCTCATCATGCGGGCGGTCATGACCTAGAGGTGAATAGCTATTTAATGTCTATGATTGCTGCAATTGGGTTTTTGTTTCATGGGGCCTCCGCTTGGGTGCTGTACAAAGGCCGTAAAGACAGTATTAACGTCTATGCTGTTTTCTTGCACTCATTTTTTGATTTACTGTCCACCATATCGACATTTATCGCAGGTGTGATTATACACCTCACAGGCTGGGAGGTGGTTGATATTCTCTCGAGCATGCTGATTTCTGTCTTTGTATTGTTCACAGGAATTAAGGTGATAATTGCTTGTCTTAAAGGACTTGCTACACCCCCAGAAGTTTTGCCCACGGTTCAAGAAGTTGAGAGAACGATTGTGTCTACGGAGCATGTTGAAAGCGCCCATAATATTACGGTTAGCAAAATTGATGGGGCGGTTGTCGTTGGTGCACATGTGGTATTAAAGCATCACTGTACTATCGAATCTCATGATTCAGCGTGTCGCGTGGAAGTGGAAGAAGCGTTGAAAAAGTCCTTTAATGTGCTGAGTAGTGTGCTACAAATAGAGAGCCATGACTGCCCTCATCATTAGGGAAAATAAACCCAATGTGTGATATATTTTTTAGTTATTTGTTGCACTACCTTGGCAGGTTTTAAAATATTTTTTATTGTTATACATAGGCAGTATCAAAAACCGGTGGTGTAACATTTGAATCAAAATCAAGCGCTCATCATAACTTTAGTCTTAGGTGTACTTGGCGGGCTGGCCAATCTGTTGCCAATTTGGTTTTTGGATAGTTCTGAATTCCTTTTTGGCCAGCTGTTTGTATTATTTATCCTGCTGCTATGCGGATGGCGCTATGCCATCATCGCTGTGATTATAGGTGCCGGTTTTATTTGGTATCGATGGGAGCATGCTTGGCCTTCTGTGGTTTTTTTCTTCGAAGTGTTGTGGCTTCACTTTGTCTGCGTCCGTTTCGCCAAGCCATTTTTTGTTCGGGGTATCGTTTATTGGATTTTGTTGGGGTTACCTGCATTATTTATTTTTGGCTATTTTGCCCTCGAACTGCCGTTACTCGTTATATTCACTGCACTGGCTAAGTACCTAATCAACGCTGGTATTTGCCTCGCTGTGGTCGACTTGCTGAGCTTTTTCTTTACTCGCAGCAAGTGGCAAGGGATGCCGCTCAATCAAATTCTGAATTCTACCGTCAACCTTGTTATCGTTTTAGTTGTATTAATGACAACCGTCGTGCTGACAAACAATTACTATAAAAGAATTGAAGCAGAGATAAAAACACAGCTTGAAGAAGCCTCCGGTTCTATAGTCGCTCAAATTGATGACTACCTTGATGCATACCGTCGCGCGATGGTGATATCCGCAACGGATGTATCCTTAGGGATTGATGCTGATTATGTTATTGAGCGGTTGCTAAAAACTCATGCTAATTTTAGAACCGCAATTGTTGCGGACAAAGATGCTAATGTTACCCACCTTTATCCGCAGCATTTTGCTGAGACGATGAAGGGAACAAACGCCAATGTGTCAGATAGAGACTATTTTATTAAAGCACCTGAACACCCTGAAGGATTTGTGTCGGGCATATTCCAAGGGCGTGGCTTTGATGAAGCGCCAATCGTGGCAATTTCAGCGCCAATCTTTATCGCTGAAGAGTTTAAAGGAATAGTGGAAGGGTCTTTAATATTTGGCTCATTTGAACGCTTTATTCCAAAAATTCTTGCTGAAGATGCTAACTTGATTGTGCTGGATAAACACAAAAGGGTCGTCTACAGCTCGTTAAAAACCGAATTTAAAACCTTGGATATGCCAAGTGATGTAGTGTTACAAGCCTTATTTGATAAGGAATCCTCAACTTTTGAAGACTCGACTGAGCAGATTTTATTTAAACAAACTGCGGTATCTAAGCAATATGAATGGTCAGTTATCACTATGCTCGATCGTAAATATCTTAACCTAGTTGCTGCAGAAGCTTGGTCAGATGCATTGGGACTTGCGCTTGCGATTATTATATTGAGTTCTATTTTTGTCCGTCAGCTCACTCGATTGTTGGTGCGTCCAATTGTGGCGCTCAGTCATGATATTCGTGCTTACGAACCTTCAACTTTAATCGAAAATTCGGCGAATGCAGATAGCAGCTTTTTAGAAATAATTGAGTTGCAGCAGCAGTTCAATCAGCTGGCTTTTAAGCTAACACTGAGTTTTACAAAACAAAACCAAGCCAGCCTAGAAAACGAAAGACTTAACCGTAAGCTTACCGACTTCAATCGTGAGTTAGAGCAACAAGTTGCTGAGAAAACGGAAGAGCTAACCAAAGCCGTAGAAGCCGCTAACGCTGCTAATCATTCCAAGAGCCGGTTCCTCGCCAATATGAGTCATGAAATTAGAACGCCGTTAAATGGAATTATCGGTATGTCGGATAGCTTGATCAGAGAGCAAAGTCTTAGCAATGAGATGGCAGACCAAATAACAATTATACGGCAGTCGGCAAAGAACCTGATGCTTATCCTCAATGATATTTTGGATTATTCTAAAATTGAGGCGGGGGCTTTGAAAATAGAACGCCGGGCAGTGAATTTACAAGAAATGCTCGACAGTCTGGTCAGCATTTTCAAAATTTCTAACGTCAGATATGGTGTTGAGTTTAAGTACGAGAAGGGGGCTGAACTCCCTACATACCTTGAGTTAGATGAACTACGCGTGTCACAAGTGGTAAATAATTTACTCAGCAATGCTGGAAAGTTTACCAACAAAGGCCACATAACACTTTCCGTCCATTATGAGAGTGGGATGTTAAAGTTTACTGTTGCTGACACTGGAATTGGCATTTCAAAAGCGCAACAGGAAACGTTGTTCCATGAGTTTACTCAGGCAGACCTTTCAACCACAAGAAAGTTTGGTGGTACCGGACTTGGCTTAGCTATTTCTAAAAAACTAGTCGAAGCGATGCATGGCGAGATAAGCATTCACAGTGAACTTGGGCTCGGTAGTAAATTCTATGTAGATATTCCAGCTTCAAAAGGGCAGGGGGTTAAGAGAGAGCAACAAGAAGTAGGGGCTCCTGATTTTAATGGCCTCGATGTTCTATTGGTAGAAGACAATAAAATTAACCAAGTGGTTGTTGGTAAGTTGCTAGAGAAAACGCACTGCTTGTTAGATAAAGTGGACGACGGAGTCGAAGCTTTAGTTGCAATGAAGGCGAAAAACTATGCCTTGGTTTTAATGGATTGCCAAATGCCGAATATGGACGGCTTTGCTTGTACCAAAGCAATCAGAAACGAGCCAAATATATACGGCAATCCACATATTATTGCGATAACAGCGAACGCCTACGAAGAAGATAAACAAAAATGTATCCAGGCAGGCATGGATGATTTTATTGCTAAACCCATTGATATTAACGAACTTTATCAAAAGCTTAGTGAATGGCAGCGCTCAGAACTGCCTGATAGTGAAACGCAAGATAAGGGCTAACGCTTAGGCTAGCCCACTCAATCCGCGATCAAGCTCGTGAGCGTTCATGCTGTTCGTAAAATGCGAGCAAATCGTCAATCGCCATAGGCTTTGCGAAGTGGTAGCCTTGCATATATTCACAGCCTACGTCTCTTAGATAATTAAGCTGAGATTCTGTCTCGACACCTTCTGCAATACACTTCATGTTTAAGCTTTGCGCCAATAAATAAATGGTTCTAATGATAGATTTATTCGCGGGTTTTGCGCTCATATTGCGTACAAACCCTTGGTCAATCTTTATAATATCAAGAGGGAACTCATTCAGATACGTGAGTGAAGAAAAGCCAGTGCCGAAGTCGTCGAGTAGCAATATAAAATCAGCCCGCTTCATTTCGTTGATAGTTGCTCGTGCCTTAACCATATCAGACATAAAAATTGACTCGGTGATTTCAAGTCTTAAGCAACGATTAGTAAGACCATGCGCTTTTAAAATCTCAGTGAACTGGTGTGCGATATCTGAGCGTAAAATATGTACCGCGCTTAAATTAAGAGATAAATAAAAGTCTGGTTCTTGTGTAAACAATGGACGCAATTCTATTAAGGCTCTGATAAGCGCTTGCTCAGTCAAGGTTTCGATCAAGCCGCTTTCTTCAGCGATTGGAATAAAATCGCATGGAGGAATTAGCATGTCATTATTGCGCCAACGCATGAGTAACTCAACGCCTGCAAGCTGACCCGTTGTGGTATTGATGATAGGCTGATAGTGATTGAAAAACTCACCGTCTTTAACTGCCGTTTTCATTGCGGTTTCTAACCGAAGCTTTTTACTGATCTCTTCATTCATTGTCTCAGTAAAGAACTTGAATGCATTTCTTCCCGATTGCTTTGCATGGATCATGGCGATATCCGCGTTACGGATTAAGGATTCTGAGTCCGGTGCATCAAACGGGTAAACTGCAACGCCAATACTGGCAGATACACTCATGGTGATCCCATCAATTTCGATACGTTCGGGTATGTGCTTCACTAAGCGGGAGACTACCTCGCTCACATATTCGATGCTAGGGAAGGACTTAATTAGCACAAGAAACTCATCGCCACTCTGCCTTGCTAAGATACAATTATTGTTAATTTGCTCTTTGATCCGCTTAGTTATCGCGACCAGTAGTTTATCGCCAATATGATGTCCATAGGCATCATTAATTGGTTTAAATTTATCTAAGTCAATAAAGAGTAGGGCACAGCTTTGCTGTGTGTTGTTTGCGTTAAACAGCGCAAATTCAATGTGCTGTAGCATTAAGCTGCGATTCGGCAGCTCCGTCAAAGCGTCGAAATTGGCGAGATATCTAAGTTCATTCTCGGCTTTTTTCTGCTCAGTCAAATCGGTAACAACGACCACGAAGTATTGGAGATTCACATTGTCCTTGGAAACCGCGCTAATGCTTAGTTGAACTGGATGCACTTTATCCCAGCCGTCTGTAACTTGAACTTCCTGTCTTAGATATTGATTTGGTCCAAGAGATTTTAAATTTGCAATTAAACCGTGGAACTTCTTTTGCCCGATGGCATTAACAAAACGCTCAGTCGTTAAGTCGTTTAACGCTTCGTTTTCCTGCAGTTGAAATGCTCTACAGAAGCTACTATTGACCGAAATGGGCTGTAAGTTAGGGTCTAAGATCACAATCCAATCGTTCACTTGGCTGAAGGCCTCACCCAGCATATTTGCGCGCATCTGGTTCGCTTTTTGCGTGGTTACATTGGTATAAATACCGTGTAGTTCAGTGGCTTTGCCTTGTGCGTCAAACTCTGCGACTTGGCCAAAGTCGTGAAACCAGTGCCAATTATTATCAGTGCAGCGCAGTCGATAAGATAGAGAAAGCTGCTCTTTGGTCGGGTTAGAAATAAATTTCTTCCAAGCACGCTCGACAACTTCTCTATCATCTGGATGAATGGCGTTATAGTGTTCTTGCAACGTCATAGTATCACTCTCAAAGCCAAGCGCTTCGGCGCGCTGCTGTGTGATTTGGCGTGCAACGACATCTGCTGACCAAACGCCGCTTTTGGTTGATTTCAACGCCAGCTTCGTTTGCCTTCCTGCATGCGTAACGGCTTTAAGTGCGGTTTCAAGCTGACGTTGTTTCTGTTTGTGCTTAATAACGACGAGCGATATTAGCGCGAATGCACTTAGACTGTATAAGATTAATGCAACAGGCGAGCGCCATGGAGAGTGAGCAACATGAAAGCGCAAGTTGAGTGCATTGCTCAGGTCATCACCGTCAAGCGAATGCGGTGCAACGATTAACTGATAATCACCAGGGAGTAATTGATTTAGAAATACTTTGTTTCGTTTTAAGTTTGAAAACGTAAGTGCACTTGGACCATGCAAAGAAGCTTGGTATTGAATATGATGATTGGCATTGAAGTCAAAATCAGAAAACAGTAGCTCAATGCCCATGTCATCAAACTTAAAATCAAATGCTTGCAATATTGCATCAGGTGCTAAGTAGGTTTGATCCCTGCTTAAAATATCCATTTGAGTGACCAGTAGTGGGCGGCGCTTAACCGCGCCATCTGAAAACTGTTCCGGATCGAAAGTGATAGAGCCGTTGACTGTACCGAACATCAGCTTGCCAGATTCAAGTGCTGCTGCTGCCCCTCCGTTAAACTCAAGCGTCGGCAGGCCTTGATTCGTTCCAAAGGTTTCCAATACTTTATTTATTGGATCGAATTTAAACATGCCGCGTTGACTGCTGGCCCAAATCATTCCATCTCTATCTAACTGGAGATTGTAGATAGCATTACTCATCAAACCTTGTTCAGTCGTTAGCTTGTATTCTTCGGCGTAAGTATCTTTATTGATCCCGACTAGACCTTCGGTTGAGGTCGCCAACCATAGTGTTCCAGATCTATCTACTACCCAACTATTAACGGCGGAGACCAAGTGCTTATCCGATTTGTTGTAAATTGTTGTTAGGGTATCTGTTGACTCATTATATTTGACCAAACTGATGTCCGTACTTATCCAATATTCATCGTTAGTCGTATCCAAAGGCGGTAGGATCAAAAAGCTCTGTGCCGCTGCCAGCTGCTTTGACAGTCCTTCTAATGCCCGCACTGTACTAGTGGCAGCATCATATTCATAAAACCCGTTGCTATTGATAAATGGAAACTTACTTTCTGAGTACTTAGCAATACCCCAGCTATATGGTTCAAGTTTGTCACCATTTTCAAGCGTAATTGGGTTTAGCTGTTTGGTGTCGGTGTTAAATAGTGCGGTCTCTTGAGTTGTTTGTATAAGAAATGTATTTTTGTCGAAATATGAAGAATTAAAAATAGAGAATACAGCATCTGCTCCGTACAGCGCTTTTGGGTCTCTATTTTGCAGGTAACTGGATTTCAATTGCTGGGTGCTCAAATCAAACTCATTAATGCCGTTATCCGTACCGAGGAGTACCGTGTTATTGTTGGTAGGGTGAATCGACCAGATATTGTTATTGGCAAACCTGTCTTGGGTGTTTATAAATGTTGTAAAGCGCAGCGAGCTTGAAGGCCATAAATATGCACCATCATTATACGTGCCCATCCATAGGTTATTGTTTCTATCTGCGTAAAGGTTAGTGATACTGGGGTTGGTGAGACGATATTGCCCTTCGGTTAAGGAAAGCACCTTTGAACTGGTTTTTTTTCTTCTATCAATAAGCAACAATCCATGTTCGGTAGCAATAAACTCGCCATAGGGAGTGATTTGATGTCCCCAAATATTTTTCTCAGGAACGAGCTCATAGCTTTTTGAAGCAACAAGTGTTTGATTACTGACTGGAATTACAAATAAGCCTTCTACAGTACCAACGAGTAACCCCAACGATGGGTCGCGTTTGAGTAATTTAACATCATGACTGAGTTCTGACTTTGAATCTGTGTAATTTATTTGCTCTACATTGCCGGTCGCAAGAGAATAGGTGAATAGACCTTCCGTTGTACCAATAATCACAAAATTACCGATAACGTTTATGGCGCGAATGTAGCTACTTGGTGCGAAGTGAGTGAGTAATTCTGACTTTAACGTATCGCGATCTAATGTGTAGAGGTCACTTTCAATGGAGAAGATGATATTTTCTCGATGAGCAATGGCTGTAGCGATGGGTTTTGGAGCTGCGTTGTTGTCTTGACGTTTACCGTCGTAGATTTGTTGAACTGTGTAGTCATTAACATTCAGTAAAAACGCACCGCTGATACCAGTAGAGATCAGTAACTCGTCATTCGAGATATTGAATAACCCAACTATTTCTTGCTCATCAAGACCCTGAGAGGCTGCAATACTAACGATTTGATTGCCGTCATAGCGGTTTAAGCCTTGAAGAGTACCGATCCAAATAAAGCCATGTTTATCTTGTGTGATGGCGGTGATTGCTGATTGACTTAACCCCTCCTCAACAGAGAAACGAGAAGTATATTGACCGAAGTTATGGGCGTGGCTAGGCGCGACTATGCAACACAAAGATAATAATATAAAAAAACACAATAGCGCTTGCTTCATTAAAAGACCTTTCTCTATCCAATCTCATTTAGTCCTTTAACAACATGTTACCAAATCAAACTAAGCTGATCCGCGCTAATAAAACTGTTAGCGGTGACGCGAAGTCTAGCGGAAATGCTAGATTGAAATCAACTTAAACCTTGGTTTTTATGCAATATATTTAACAATTTATACATGTTTAAGGTTTGTCATTTGTAGCAAACAAAACAATCTTCTTGGGTGAAAGTGCACCCAAACTCTCATGTTTAAAGTGAAACTCATCTGGTTAAATTAAGCGTAGCAGTTTTACTGGATTTTTCTTAATTTTATAGAAATAAACGTCGGCTTGAGTACGACGTTTTACGAAGTGTGAATAACGAAGTCTTTGCTGCAGCTTACAAAGAAAAATAATTCGCATTTATAGCTAAGGTATGTGTTGATAATTGTTATCGTTTAGATTAGACTTGTTTTCAGTTAATGAGTTTGAGATTGGTTTTCATTTATGTACGTGTGCATTTGCCATGGTGTTACAGATAAAAAGATTGCAGAGACGATAGACGATGGTGCTCGTTCAATGCGTGATCTTAGCCAGACATTATCTGTTGGTAAGCAGTGTGGAAAGTGCTGTAACTGTGCGAAGAAAATTCTAAATGAAAAGCTGATTGCGATTGTTGATGTCACTGATCAGGTTGCGTAACAGTACATTATCACGCAACCTCAATTAAATACTTATAGTTGAGACTGTAAGTAGTTTTCTATTCCCATCACCTTAATTAGATGTTGCTGAGTTTCAAGCCAGTCAATTTGCTCTTCTTGCTCGTTTTGGATTTTATCTAACGCTTCACGGCTGATGTAATCTTGCTTTTCTTCACACAATTTAATTGCTGCTTGGAGGTCGACCAAAGACGCTTGCTCAAATGCCATATTGCAATCAATCATCTCAGCGCTGTTTTCACCAATTTTTAAACGACCTAAATCTTGTAAGTTAGGAAGGCCTTCCAAGAACAAAATTCGCTCGATAAGGCGGTCAGCGTTTTTCATTTTTTGTATTGAGACTTTATAATCCGCTTTGTCTAACTGGCTAAAACCGAAGTCTTTAAACATACGTGCGTGCAAAAAGTATTGGTTGATACCTACCAACTCATTGGCCAAAACTTTATTAAGCGCTCCGATTACTTCTCTATCACCTTTCATTTGTCGAGTCCTTAATATTAAAGCTGAGATTGGATATAATTCGGAGCACCGATAAGATCAATCAGGCGAATTTGCTGCTCTAGCCAGTAAACATGATCTTCTTCTGTATCAAACAACAGCTTTTCAAGCGTTTCTCGAGATTGGTAATCTTGCTCTTCTTCACAGATTTTGATTGCTTCTTTAACGCATTCGACAACTTCAAGCTCTAGTTTTAGGTCGTTTTCCATCATGGACTTAACATCTTGGCCGATGAGTAGATCACGACGTTTTGTCATGTTAGGTACCCCTTCCAAGAAAAGAATGCGTTTGATCAACCAATCTGCATGCGTGGTTTCTTCTTCACGTTCGTGCTCAAGGCGTTGGTATAGTTTGCTCAACCCCCAATCTTCGTACATACGTGAATGGATGAAATATTGATCGATAGCTGCAAGCTCATTGGCTAATAGCTTATTGAATGCGTCGATGACTTTTTGTTTACCTTGCATGCTGTTACCTCAAACTGTGAATATGCGGCTAGTCTAACGGATTTATGTGATGTGTCAATGAAAAATCTTTATAAAACATAGTGTTATATATTGATTATAATTCGCATTTAAGTTGATGTTTTGGCCTAACAATGCAAATTATTGTTATTTCATTTTGAGTAGGATCAGTAATGACAGCAAAAAATAAGACTTAAAGCTTAGCGCTACTATTGACAGAACAAGTGCAGGTGGTAAATTGACAACGATCTTTTGTTTTAAAGAGAAATGTAGATTTGAATAAGCTAGTTTTGATTTTTGTGATGCTTCTACTTGCGGTGCAATCTGTGAGTGTATTCGCGTCTGAATCTAGCTTCCATCAAATCGAAGTGTCTCACCTCCAACATACTCACGATCATGCTGAAGATGTGCAAGCAGACCCCAGCGACCATCATACAAAAGACTGCCACCACTGTGGCCATTGCAGTGGGACGCATTTGAATTTAGTGATTTTAAAATCTTTTATCCCCTTTGAAATGCGACCAAATAGCGAAATTTATCCTCAATCAGATACTAAAGTGCGTGCTTTTGTAGAGCAAGCACATCGTCCACCGATCGCTTAAGTCGCGGTTATCATTGAAGGCGTGAACTCAATTTAACTTCACTAACCTGTGTTTAGGTTAATGCGTAAATTGATAAACCCAACTTAGCGCAAATTCGTGTTAGTGAGCAAACAACTAGACCTGTTTTCTATGCTTATGTGTTTTGCTTTCAGTGATATTGCCCACTCCGTTTATACCAATTGTATTAAGTAAATGAGCTACTTTAACACCGGTTGGTATTACTCCTTCTTAGCTGATGACGTTGATTACAGATAAATCACGTCTGCTTGAGAAGCGCATTCTTGTTTACGAATTGGCACTGTAAAAGCAATGCTTGGTGCAATTCGCTACACAAGCTAACGGTTTTGAACGTCAACTTACGTTCTTGAGTAAAAGAGTATCGAATGACAAACTTTAAAATTTTCTCCATCTATTTCGCGGTGAACGCGCTTTTTAGCTCGCTGGCATATGCCGGCGACGGTCATGAAGAACATGAAGAGGAAGAAAATGCCATCGTACTAACGCAACAGCAGATGCGTTTTGCTGGAATTCAGACCAAAGAAGTCAAGCTGGAAAGCCATGAGCGTTTTTATTTTGCACCTGGGGAAGTAAAAGCCAATGGCTATACCAGCTATTTAGTATCGCCAAGAGCCGATTCAATCGTGTTAAAGCGACACACTACGCTTGGCTCTATGGTTAATGTTAACGACCCACTTATCACCTTATTCTCGGAGGCAATGGCGCAGGCCCAAGCGCAGTATTTGGTCGCTTCAACAGAATGGGATAGAGTTAAACGGTTAAGTAAAGAAACCATCAGTGAGCGTGAACGCGTTCAAGCAAGTGCCGATTTTAGTTCGGCTTATTCAAAGTTGTTAGCACTTGGAGTAACAGAAAAAGAGATTAAAGAAATAGCCACTAAGCCCGCCAGTGAACTTGGCCAATATACGCTCGTTGCTGAGCGCGAGGGGGTGGTGACTCAAGATGCCTTTACTCAGGGCCAGCATGTTGCTTCTGGCACAACTTTAATGGCAATCACTGATGAAAGCGAGCTATGGGTGGAAGCCCGTTTACAACCGAACTCTCAACTTTCGTTAGCGGTTAACTCTAAAGCATTGATTGGCATAGAAGATCAGCAATATGCGGCTCGAGTTATCCAAGAAGCGCATACAATCGACCCCATTACTCGAACCAGACAGATCCGCCTATTGGTTGAAAATAGTGACGACAAGCTACACGCAGGGATGTTTGTTAACGTCAACTTTATCATACCGTCAAAAGAGCCAACCATTGCGTTACCTGCAGACGCGCTAAGTCGTGGGCCTGACGGCGATTGGGTGGTGTACATCGAAGAAGCACCCGGCGAGTTCCATCCCAAAGAAGTGACTTTAGGTGAAGACTTTGGCGCTCAGGTTGAAGTTATCGGTTTGGCTGTGGGTGAGCGCGTGGCCGTAACCGGGGCGTTCTTTATTGCCTCAGAGCAAGCCAAATCAGGCTTCGATCCGCATAACCATTAAGGGGAGCCTCATCATGTTTAATCGAATTATCGATTGGTCTGTAAACAATCGGCTTCTAATTATTCTTTTTTTACTCGTTATCACGGCAACTGCTAGCGTGACTATTCCAAAACTCAACTTAGATGCGTTTCCCGATGTAACGAATGTGCAGGTTGCGGTGAATACTGAGGCGCCGGGACTGGCAGCGGAAGAAGTTGAGCAGTTAATCACCTATCCCATTGAGGCTGTGATGTATGCCTTGCCTGATGTGCAGCAAGTGCGTTCAATTTCTAAAACTGGTCTATCTGGCGTTACGGTAGTATTTAAGGAAGGCACCGATATCTATTTTGCCAGACAGTTGGTATTTGAGCGCCTCCAAGCTGCAAAGGAGTTGATCCCAAGTGGTGTGGGTACGCCGGAAATGGGGCCAAATACCTCAGGGCTTGGTCAAGTATTTCAATATATGCTGATGAGCGAGCCGAACTCTGAATATGATGCAATGGCCTTACGTAGTCTCAATGACTGGGTGGTCAAGCTGCTAATAATGCCAATTGACGGAGTAACTGATGTATTGGCCTTTGGCGGCGATGTGCGCCAGTATCAAGTCAATATCGACCCAAATAAGCTATTGGCTTATGCGCTCACTCAGCAAGATGTGGTGAGTGCCATCGAGCGTAATAACCAAAATGTCGGCGGCTGGTATTTAGAGCGCGGTCAAGAGCAGTTGGTGATCCGCGGAACTGGCTGGTTTCAAAGTGGGGAGAAGGGGATCCAGGAGATTGCCAACGTGCCCGTCAAAACCATTGATGGCACGGTCGTGACTGTGGCTCAGGTTGCTACTGTATCGATTGGTGGAGAAATCCGTCAAGGCGCTGTCACGATGTCTAGAAAAAGCGCCTCTGGTGGAGTGGAACAGCTCGGTGAAGTCGTAACAGGCATAGTGCTAAAGCGAATGGGAGCAAACACCAAAGCAACCATTGATAGCATTAATAACCGCGTGGAACTTATTAATAAAGCACTACCCGAAGGGGTAAGGTTTGAGCCGTTTTACGATCAGTCTGATTTAATCAGCAAAGCAGTACAAACTGTCGTTGAAGCCTTGGCACTGGCATTTATTTTTATCGTTGTGGTGCTCGCGCTGTTTTTAATGAATCTGAGAGCGACTTTTCTGGTGCTCATTTCAATTCCTATTTCAATTGCCATTGCACTTGTGGTTATGGCGTGGCTTGGCGTATCGGCCAACTTAATGTCGCTAGGTGGTATCGCAGTCGCGATAGGGATGTTAGTTGACGGCTCAGTGGTGATGGTAGAAAACATCTTTAAACACCTAACAAGGCAAAAGGAAAGTGATGACTTCTCTGTAGGACTCATTGTTGAGCTCGCAGGAAAGGAAGTGGCAAGGCCAATCTTTTTTGCTGCCAGTATAATCTTAGTAGTGTTCACCCCGTTATTTAGTTTTGAAGGGGTTGAAGCTAAGTTATTTCAACCCATGGCAATCAGTATTATTTTGGCTGTTGTTGCGGCGATATTTGTTGCCCTTATCATTGTCCCAGCGCTTGCGACCTACTTATTTAAACATGGCGTTAAAGCGCGAGAGAGTATAATTCTCGTCGCGCTAGAAAAAGGCTACCGCTGGACGTTAAATCGAGTGTTGCATAGGCAAAAGTTGTTGATGGCAATCGTCATATTATTGATGGCGGCGGCCGGTTTTACGTTCACTAAAATTGGTACCGAGTTTGTCCCAGAGCTTGAAGAAGGCACCATCAACCTAAGGGTAACGCTAGCGCCTTCCGCCAGTCTTGAAACCGCGCTTAATGTTGCGCCTGAGCTGGAAAAAATGCTGCTCACTTTTCCTGAAGTAAACTACGCGCTAAGCAGAATTGGTCGAGCGGAGATAGGGGGCGATCCTGAACCGGTAAATAACATTGAAATCTATATTGGCCTTGCGCCAGTAGCACAGTGGCAAAGCGCAAATAATCGCTACGAATTACAAGCTTTGATGGAACAAAAACTATCGGCTTATCCCGGCTTACTGTTTAATTTTTCACAGCCTATTGCGACGCGTGTCGATGAATTACTCTCAGGTGTTAAAGCGCAGTTGGCGATTAAGTTGTTTGGCCCTGACTTAGCTGTGCTTGCAAAAAAAGGCAAGGAAATTGAAGCGGCCGTGGTGCAAGTTGAAGGGACTGAAGGTGTACAACTTGAGCAAATAGCAGGTGAGTCACAGCTGATCATCACCCCAAAACGTCAAGCGTTATCGCGCTACGGTTTAGCTGTCGGAGACGTAATGGCATTAGTGCAAGATGGCGTTGGTGGCAGTAAAGCGGGGCAGGTCATCAACGGTAACGAACGCTATGATATTTATGTCCGCTTGGCACCCAAGTACCGTCAAAGCAAACAGACTATTGAAGAAATACGTTTACAATCAAGTTCAGGGGCGTGGATCCGGTTGGCTGATGTTGCGAATGTTGAATATCAATCTGGTCCTCCGCAAGTAAGACGAGATGACGTTCAACGTCGAGTGGTGATCCAAGCTAATGTGCAAGGTCGTGATATGGGCAGTGTAGTAAGTGATATTCGCGCGGCTATTGATAGTAAAGTTGACTTACCAACAGGTTATGGTGTTGAAATCGGTGGTCAATTTGAAAACCAGCAACGAGCACAAAAACGCTTGGCAATCGTGGTGCCGTTATCTTTGGCGCTAATAGCACTCTTGCTTTACTTTGCATTTGGTTCAATGGCTCAGGCTGCGCTTATTTTAGTGAATGTGCCGCTTGCGGTCATTGGTGGGGTATTTTCTTTATATATCTCAGGACAATATCTCTCGGTCCCAAGCTCGGTTGGGTTTATCACCTTATTCGGTGTCGCGGTACTCAATGGTGTGGTCATGGTTGAGAGCATAAACCAGCGATTGGCTGCGGGAGAATCGCTTCATTCGGGTGTCTTTGAGGGAGCAATTTCAAGGCTTAGACCCGTGCTTATGACTGCGATAACCTCAGCGCTGGGACTTATTCCCATGCTGCTATCGACAGGAGTGGGCGCTGAAATTCAAAGGCCGCTTGCCAGTGTAATTGTTGGTGGATTATTAACGTCAACCTTGCTGACGTTGTTTGTATTGCCAGCACTTTATCCACTATTCTCAAAGCAAATTAAAAATTCGTAATGCCCGTGGGGGCCATTGAAAGTGGCCCCTTATTCGGATCAATAAATAGGATTGAGTATGTCTCACGCACATCATCACCATCATGGAAATAAGCTCGGTTGGGCCGTATTTGTTAATATTCTACTGAGTGTCGCGCAGGTCGTTGGTGGCATTCTTTCTGGTAGTCTCTCTTTGGTTGCTGATGCGCTACATAATTTAAGTGACGCCGGTGCGCTTATTATCGCGTTAGTCGCGCAAAAAGTTGCAAGAAAGCCGGCCTCACTTGAACTCACTTATGGCTATCAACGTGCTGAAATAATTGGGGCGTTAATTAATAGTGCGACACTCATCGTTGTTGGGGTTTATCTGTTATTCGAGGCGATTTCTCGATTTTTAAATCCAGAGCCAATTGATGGCTGGATAGTGGTGTGGCTCGCGGCCTTGGCGTTAGTTATCGATGTTATCACAGCACTTATTACTTATTCTGCAGGTGCAAAAACCAGCCTAAATATTCGTGCGGCATTTATTCACAATGTTTCTGATGCTGCGGCTTCCGTTGCAGTGATCGTGGCTGGAACATTAATCATCTTATATCAATGGTATGTGGTGGATCTTATCGCCACTGTATTGATCTCCGCATACGTGATTTACCATGGCGTTGAACTGAGCAAAAGTAGTATTAGAATTCTCATGCAGGCGACGCCAGATAATGTGAATATTCAAGAGGTTAAGGAATACCTTGAGACTCAAGAGAATGTTAAGACAGTAAGCCATATTCATGTTTGGCAGCTCAATGAGCATGAATATATTTTAGAGGCGCAAGTTGTCATTACGTCCTTGAGCGACCAAAGCACGCTAGCGCGGTTAAAAGAGAGTTTACAGTCGCGGTTTGGATTGTCGCATACCACACTTGAATTAACCGAGGACTCTTTGGTAACACATCAGTGTGTAGAAATTAAATAAACACAAATGAAAATAGTTTGCATTAATGTTTGTGTGATCATATAGTGCCCCAATAGCTCATACTGGTTTGCTTGCACAAGTAAGCTAGTTCGGTATAAGGGTAAAATATGAAAAATCGCATGGACCTTAGTGCAAATCGCTTAGCAAGCGGAGCTTGCGCGTTATCTTCAGTGTTGTCACCTTGGCAAGCTAAAATACTCTCTGGTAATCAAGCATATCAAGCGCAAATATTTCTGCGTGCCCGTGATGAATATCAGGTTGCATTGACACTCGCGACAGGTATTTTAGATGAGTTTTTATTATGCCAAAAGGACAGCGTCGTGATGAGTGCCATAGAGCACAGTTTACCAGCCGTCGTAGTATCCGCACATAATCTAGCTGATACCTTTATTGCGCTTGACCAACCAAATAGAGCGTGCCAGCAACTTATCTCAATCCATCTGAAGATACATGCAACCTACCTCGAATATAACAATGAACTTGCGCCTACCGTCTTACATCATTTGCATAAAACTCGACAAGAGCTGATCCATTTTGCAACACGCTATCCTCATTTACCTGAGCTTATTCATCAAATTAACGAAGCGATGCTGGTAACGCACCAGCATTCTCGCGTTTTACATTAACATTTGGAGGTCGAATGGCTTATACCTTACCTGAATTACCGTACGCATATGATGCACTGGAACCACATATCGACGCGAAAACGATGGAGATCCATCATACTTTGCATCATCAGACATATATAAATAAAGCAAACGCAGCATTAGAGGGGACGGAGTTCGAGGGTAAAGACACCGAAACGTTGCTGAGAAACATTAAAACGTTACCTGAAACCTTACAAAAAGCAGTGCAAGAACATGTCGGCGGGCACAATAACCATAGTTTGTTCTGGCAAATTATGACTCCGAATTATGCGCCTTTGTGTGATGGGCCGTTAAAACAAGCGATAGAAAGTGAATTCGGCGGTTTTGATAGCTTTAAAACTGAATTTACAAACGCTGCTGTCAGCCGATTTGGCAGTGGCTGGGCATGGTTAGTTGTAGATGAAAATGGCAAGTTAGCGGTGACGAGTAGTCTTAACCAAGATAGTCCCTACATGGAGCAGCACACCCCAATATTGGGTTTAGATGTGTGGGAACATGCCTATTACCTCAAATATCAGAATCGTCGACCAGAATACATCGCCGCTTTTTACAACGTCATTAATTGGTCTGAAGTCGAGCGCAGATATAATCAAGCAATAGGTTAGTACTTTTTCCTCAGTTATTTAACCTGAGGTTTGGGTAAGTAATGAGCTAACATATAGTTTTAAAATTTATCTTGAATGACTTTCTGTCTAGCCAGAGAGTTTTAGGGATAACACCGCTTCCGCGTCCTGCTCTCGCTAAGGTACCTACTTCCTGTAGGCAAGGCGAATTTACGCATTAATAGCGGGCTATTGGAAGTGAATTCAACGCAGTTAGCGCTAAAACTGGCTGCTAGAAAGGCATTAGTTATCCGAAGCTCAGGTTAGAAAGCCCCTAGCGGGCTTTTTTCATGAATACTCCAAATATGGTTGAGTACCAAAAATGGCTAGTTTGCTATAGTGATAGCTATTAGACTGAGTGAAAACGAAGTACGAGCGAAAGTCATGTATACACCAGAAGTTTGTTCTCAAGCTAGAAATAGTCGCGATGCTAGATTTGATGGGTTGTTTTTTGTTGCGGTCAAGAGCACCGGCATTTATTGTCGGCCAATATGTCCAGCACCTGCTGCAAAAGAAAAAAATGTTGAGTATTTTCAATTTGCCCACAATGCAGCGCAAGCTGGCTTTAGACCTTGTATTCGCTGCCGCCCTGACAGCGCACCGGGTAGTTATGCATGGCTTGGCACGGAAACAACCGCAGTCAGAGCCAAAAAGTTAATCGACGAGGGGGCCTTGATACGTCATTCGACAGAAGACTTAGCCGATAGGTTAGGCATTTCGGTCCGTTATTTAAATAAAGTATTCAATCAATATTTTGGCACCAGCCCCAAACAATATGCACTTTATAAGCAATGTGACTTAGCTAAGCAGCTATTACAGCAAAGTGACCTTCCTGTCACGCAAGTCGCGTTTGCCGCCGGGTTTAATTCATTGCGACGCTTTAATGATGCATTCCAGAAACTGTATCAGTTATCACCAAGTCAACTCAGAAGAGACGCAGGTAGTGGCTCAGCCATTGCGATTTACTTGTCTTATCGACCACCGTACAACTGGGATAAAATGCAGCAGTTTTTAGCAATGAGAATTGTGCCAGGTATCGAGTGGTTAACAGAAAACGGTTATGGGCGAACCGTGATGATAGAAGGGGAAACAGGGCGCTTCACCGCGACTATCGAGCCTGAAAAACATCGCTTTAAAGTGGTTATCGCGCTCTGTGATTTATCCTTGTTAGTTCCGATGATTGCGCAGATCAGGCGTGTGTTAGATTTGGATGCGGATACCTGTTTTATTGAGTCTCACCTTCATGAAGCCGCACCTGATTTGCCGCTACAAGAGGGACTCAGATTACCTGGGATCTGGAGTGAGTTTGAAGCGGGAATGAGAGCTATTTTAGGTCAACAAATCAGTGTTCAAGCGGCGAGAAACTTACTTGCTTTATTGGTTGAAACACTTGGTGAGGTAGCTGAAGATGGCATGCGTTACTTCCCTAAGCCTAAGGCCGTATTAGATAGTGATCTCGCCTTTTTCAAAATGCCTGAGCGGAGAAAAGCGGCTATTAAAGCTTTCGCTGAGCAATATGTTGGTTCGGAACATGTTGAACTTGATGACTGGTTAAATATTAAAGGGATAGGCCCTTGGACTGTCGACTATGCAAAAATGCGCGGATTGAGTCACCCAGACATTTACTTGGGTGGTGATTTGGGTGTCAAAAAGGCAATGGAAAAATCCTTAAAAACAATAGATATCGAAAAGTGTGCTCCTTTTCGTTCTTATTTAACTTTTCAACTATGGCAACAATTATGATTGAAACTACATTAGCCTCGCCCACTGGAGAGTGGATAATACAAGCATCCAATAATGGTTTACGATATGTTGGTTTTTTTCCAAAGATGCGTTATGAGCAAGGGGAAAATCGGCATACAGAAATGGCAAAAAAACAGTTAACAGAATACTTTGCTGGCAAACGCCAACGCTTTGATGTGGTACTTGATGTGGATGGTACGCACTTTCAAAAGCAAGTCTGGCAGGTGTTGGCACAAGTACCATTTGGTGAAACGCATAGCTATGGTTGGATAGCGGAGCGCTTAGGGAACAAAAATGCCGTCCGTGCTGTTGGCGCTGCCAACGGCAAAAATCCAATTAGTATCATAGTGCCTTGTCATCGCATTATTGGTGCAAATGGCAAACTAACAGGATATGCTGGTGGACTTGAAGCGAAAGAGTGGTTGTTGCAACACGAGGGAGTAAGCTTTAAAAAATAGAGTATACTAGTGGTTAATCGTTGTTATTTCGATTTACTACATGTTTGGAGTGAATGTTGAGACTGCTATTTATTGCTTTTTGCGTTTTTACTTCGTGGACCTGTATGGCAACAGAGGTTCGCTTTTGTTATGAAGATAAACATGCTCCACCCTTTATCCATGGTGCAGGGCAAACTGTGCCATCGGCAAATCCAGGCGTCACGATCCAGATAGTGCAACAGCTTGACGAGCACGTAAAAGAGGTGAACTTCACTTACACTCGAAAGCCATGGAGCCGTTGCTTGCATGAGCTGGAAAATGGCAAAGTTGATGCTGTGGTGGCAAGTCACCGAGCATCCAGAGAAGAGCAAATGGCGTATCCAAAGAATCCCGATGGCACTATTGCACAGCAATATGCAATTAATCGGATCAGCACTTGTTTACTCAAAAGCAAAACTAACAAAGCAACATTAAATCTGAGCAAAGAAATAGAACTCGCAGTACCTCGTGGGTATGCTATTCGAGAAAGTATGCCCAAGCATTTTTCCATATTCGAAACCGACTCGTTGGAGCATGCTATTGCACTGGTTGAAAATGAATTACTAGATGCGACCATTGGCCTTTGCCAAATCGGTAATATGCCAATCACATTATCGCCTCCCTTTAACCACTTGGAAGCGGTTTTTCCACCGATAGAAACGTCGTTTGGTTTTATGGCATTTTCTGAGCAGTTTTATCAGCAGCACCCTGAATTAAGCTGGAAAGTGTGGCGTGCAAGTCAGCTTATTAACCTCGACACCTTATATAGTGAGTATTTGCGTTCACAACCCAGCCAAATGGATAAGCAATAGATCTTTTAATCGTTAGCCAGTAAACTAGCGCGAATTTTTATTTCGAAATATCTATTATGGCCCAGCTTTATTTTTACTATTCGGCAATGAATGCCGGTAAATCTACAACTTTATTGCAGTCGGCATTTAACTACCGAGAGCGAGGCATGCGCCCGTTTATTATCACTGCTGCAATTGATAACCGTGCTGGCGTGGGCAAAGTAGCGTCGCGTATCGGCTTAGAAGCTGAGGCGCAAGTTTTTGAAAGCCAAACAGATGTGAAAGCACTGCTGATGTCTGCCCACACCGAGAGTAAAATTGACTGCGTATTGGTAGATGAGTGCCAGTTTCTAACAAAAGCTCAAGTCGCAGAGCTGACGGATATCGTCGATGAGCTGCGGATCCCGGTATTATGCTATGGTCTGAGAACTGACTTTCGTGGTGAGCTGTTTGAGGGCTCACAATATTTACTGGCGTGGGCAGATAAATTGATTGAGCTAAAAACCATCTGTCACTGTGGTCGTAAAGCAAACCGAGTGCTTCGCACCGATGAGCATGGCAAGGCCATTGCGGATGGCGATCAAGTTGTGATTGGTGGTAACGATAGATATGTTTCTCTTTGTAGAAAACACTATAAGGATGCGCTAAACGCATAAGTATATTTAAACCTGATGTACTGCGAAGAGTGGCTTCTTAACAGTACAGATCCCGTTCTATCGTCACTCAGTATTTTTTCCTACCATAACGCTAAATTTATACTATTTTCTGGTTCGAATAATTTGGTAAACCTGTGGATTTGTACCATCCTTAAGAAATAGGAGTAAGGGTGTCATTTTAATGAGTCAGCAGCAGCCATTATCATTCTTAAACGTTTCAGAGCCTGATGAACAAAACCTAGACGAGTCTGCATCTCCTTGGGTGGTGTTGATTGTCGATGATGAACCTGAAGTTCACGATGTGACTAAACTTGTGTTAACGGCTTATCGGTTTGAATTAAAACCGCTCGAGTTGCTTCATGCCTATAGCAAAAAAGAAGCGATTGATATCTTAAGCAATCGAGATGACGTTGCATTAATTTTACTCGACGTCATCATGGAAAGTGAAGAAGCGGGCTTAGAATGTGCGCAATACATACGTGAAGAACTTGGCTATCATAACGTAAGAATAGTACTGCGCACTGGCCAGCCCGGCAGTGTGCCGGAACATGAAGTCATGCTACGCTATGATATTAATGACTATAAAAATAAAACTGACCTCACAAAATCTCGTCTTTTCACTATGTTAACCAGCTCGCTACGCTCTTACCGAGATTTAAATCGACTTGAGTTGTTGACCGATGAACTAACCAAACTTAACGAAGGGTTGGAAGAAAAGGTCAAGCAGCGCACTCATGAACTTGAATCGTCAAATGATGCCTTAAGAGAGGCATATAACCGTATTGCTGAGCAGCAGCAAGCCTTGATCCAATCAGAAAAGCTCGCATCGGTAGGGCAGTTTGCTGCAGGTGTCGCCCATGAAATTAATAATCCGCTTGCGTACTTAAAAAGTAACTTAGAGTTTGTACAAAGTTCGTTGGTTAAGTTGTATCGAGCTTGGCAATTTTTGGCAAATAATTCGCAACTCTCTCCTGAATGTGCAAAATCGCTGAGTGAATTGGAAAAAGAGTATCAACTAAACTGGGCCTTGAGTGAAAGTGATGATGTGATGGCAGAAATGCACTCGGGACTCGACAGAATTCAATTGATTGTTAAAGAGCTGAGTGTGTTTTTTGAAAGCAATCAAACCCAGTTTCAGCAAGTAGAATTCTATTCTCAAATTATGGACTCTGTGATGATTAATTTGGAGTTGGATGGTACAAACTTGAGCCTGATTGAATTTGAAAAAGGAGAACGGTTTGAATTGCACTGTGCCCCTGCACTTCTAGAACACGGTATTTATTGCCTCATAAAGAACGCCTTAGAAAGTACGGGTAGAATGCGAAAGGCCATTAAAATAAACACGAAAGTTGAGGATCAAACACTCTCTATCGATATCTTCGATTGTGGTGAGGGGATTGCGGATAAGCTGGTACATCGAGTATTTGATCCGTTTTATACCACTAAAGCCTCAGAAAAGCATGTGGGACTTGGGTTAACTATTGCATCGAATATCATTAAATCTCACGGTGGTGAACTGCTCATAAAATCTACTATCGGTAAAGGCACCAGAGCGACTATAAATTTGCCACTTATTTGAGTTCCACTCTGGTTAATGCACTCTCCAATTATTAAATCTGAACTTAAAGAAATCAGTTAGTTCGCTATCTATCCAATCCTTAGGTTATCTCTTCAGTCGATATATTAAGATGCAGAAATGTGGCGACTGACACTTATAGCGCTATAACTTTAGGTGAAGAAGTGTCCGCTGCGGACACTTTTTCCGTCCGCGGACACATTTCATCCTCTTCTAAAATGAAATAAATAAATATAATCAACAACTTAAGTTTTGGCACAAAGTTAGCCTCTTTTACTGCATACAAACTAATAAAGAAGATACGTTATGTGGTTAAGTACTGCTTTTTTAATTTCACCCTTGATGATGTTGGCTGTAGCAACGGTCGTGGCGGTATTTGACTCGTTAATTCGAGGAGAATCATTATGATTAAAGACACAAGCGGACAAGATGAAGTGCTCCAAACTAGTAAATCCAAAAAGAAGCTTGGTCTTGTAATAGCGGGTGTTGTAATTATTGCAGCACTTACCGCACAGGTCGTGTTTGGTGGGCCAAATGCTAGTAGCTCCGTGGCCAAAGATAGAGTGCAAATTGCAGCCGTGACTTTCGGTGAGTTTACCCGCGATATTGCCGCCACAGGTTTTGTCGTTGCTGCAAATGCACCACAAATTTATAGTCCGGAGCAGGGTTATGTCTCTTTACAGGTCAAAGCGGGTGATAGCGTGACTCAAGGTGAAGTACTAGCCACGGTTAAAAGTCCAACTTTAACCAACCAGCTCCAACAAGAAGAAGCGGAGCTGCAAAGACTGAGGGGTGAGCTTGAAGGGAAAAAGTTAGATGTTAGACGTCAAAACTTGGCGTTAAATCGCTCCTTAGATCTCGCTCGCGTCGAACTATTAGCGGCAGATAGAGAAGACCGACGTGCTCAGTTGTCTATCCAAAAAAACCTCATCAGCCAAATTGATTTAGAAGAAGCGCAAGACGACCTAGCGCGGGCAAAATTAAACTTCAATCATGCAGAGCAAGAAGTTGCACTAGGCAAAGATACCTTGGCCTTTGAACTTAAATCTGTTGAGAATCAGCTTGAGCGGCAACGTTTAATCGTTGAAGAATTAAAACGTCAAGTTGCAAGCTTAGATGTGATTGCGCCGGTTTCAGGCATAGTCGGTAATTTATTAGTCGATCAAAATGCGCTGGTTAATGCCAATCAGGGGTTGATGAAACTCGTTGACTTAAGTGCTTATGAAGCCGAGCTTCAAGTACCTGAAAGTTATGCGGCAGAGCTTGGACTCGGGATGGCCGTCGAGCTCAGGATTGGCAACCAAAATATTTCTGGCGTGTTATCTGCGATTTCTCCAGAAGTAAATAACCGTGAAGTCACCACTCGAGTACGTTTTTCGGACGAAAACATTGATGGCATTAGACAAAATCAACGTTTGTCTGCTCGAATTTTACTAGAACACAAAGAAAACACCTTAATGGTTAAACGTGGTGCTTTTATGAGTGAAGGTGGGCACATCGCTTACAAACTAAGTGGTGATATCGCTGAGCGAATTGAGATCACTACCGGTACCTCAAGCATCAGTGAAGTTGAAGTGCTTAATGGCTTAAAGCAAGGCGATCAAATCATCATCAGTAGTTACGACGCATTCGAACGTGCGCCCAGCATCTTATTAAGATAAGAAGGAAAATAATAATGTTAATTATGAATAATATCGGCAAAGTATACCAAACTGATATGGTGCAAACACACGCACTCAGAGATTTTAACCTGCAAGTAAATGAAGGAGAGTTTATCGCGGTAACAGGCCCTTCAGGCTCAGGTAAAACAACCTTCTTAAATATTGCTGGGATGCTAGAAGGGTACTCTAGTGGTCAATATATGCTAGATGGAATTGATGTTGGTAAGCTTAATGACAACCAAAGAGCTGATCTGCGAAACCAAAAAATCGGCTTTATTTTTCAAGGTTTTAACCTTATCCCAGATTTAAACTTGTACGAAAATGTTGAAGTGCCACTACGTTATCGTGGTATCAAGGCGGCTGAGCGCAAGCGCAGAATTGAAAACTGTCTAGAGCAAGTTGGCCTTGCTGGCCGTGCAAAACATTTGCCACAACAGTTGTCCGGTGGACAGCAGCAGCGTGTGGCGATTGCAAGAGCGCTTGCTGGTGAGCCACGCTTTTTACTCGCCGATGAACCAACGGGGAATTTAGATAGTTTAATGGCGCGTCAGGTGATGGAGTTACTAGAACAAATTAACCGTGACGGCGCAACGATAGTAATGGTTACCCACGACCCGGAGCTCGCTAGGCGTACACCAAGAAACATCCAAATTGTAGATGGACAGGTTGCGGATTTTACTTTGTATCAAGGTAAAGGTGCGGCTTCACAAGCGTTGAAATCTCAGGTGGGAGCTTAAGTTATGTTTGCGCATTACCTTGATTTAGCTTGGCGTAGCCTAAAAGCCACGCCGCTTGCGACTAGTCTAATGACGCTGGCTATCGCCATTGGTATTGGCGTCACTATGGTGAGTTTATCCGTGTATCACATGATGTCCGCCGATCCAATTCCAAGCAAAAGTGGCAAACTCTATGCTGTACAGCTACAAGTGATGGATGAGGGGCAAACCTATCATTCAGCTGATGATATTCCCTTTCAGTTGACATTTTTAGATGCGAAAAACCTGTATCAAACGCTAAACGTCGACAAAAAAGTCGCGATGTTTAAATCCGGTTTTGCGGTTCATGTAAGCAACCCCGAAGTGAGGCCCATGCTGCAAACGACACGGCTAATCACCCGAGAGTTTTTTGCCATGTTTGAGTTGAGTTTTTTGTATGGTGGAGTGTGGAGCCAAAGCCAAGCCGACAATGCTGCACCAGTGGTTGTAATTGACGAAACTATCGCACAAAAGTTATTTGGCCGCAGCGATGTGGTTGGAGAAAGTATTTATTTGGCGCAGCGAAGATATCAAGTAGTAGGGGTAACTAAGGAGTGGCAGCCAAACGTCAAAATGTATGACTTAAACAATGGCGCGTTTGCTGATGCCGAGCGTATC
This sequence comes from Pseudoalteromonas sp. OF5H-5, assembly GCF_021530695.1. Taxonomy (NCBI): domain Bacteria; kingdom Pseudomonadati; phylum Pseudomonadota; class Gammaproteobacteria; order Alteromonadales; family Pseudoalteromonadaceae; genus Pseudoalteromonas; species Pseudoalteromonas sp. OF5H-5. Next base: position 75,435 of record NZ_JAKGBF010000006.1, on the reverse strand, counting down.
TTCATTCCCTTCAGTCATGCTGCAGCTTATGAGATTGACACTTGGGGTAATACGAATGGCTGGAAGAGGGAAGAGATTAACAACTTCACGGACAAAATGAATTCAGAAATGCTTTGGACTCAGTTTTGGGTTGAATTAGAGAACGAAAAAGAACAACAAGCGTTAGCAACACAACTGGATAATTACATCCAAACCCAACAAGATTTGGGAAGATTTAACCGTAAAACACGAGAGTTTTCACTTCGAAATGTCACTGAATGGCTGGAGTACAATAATGTGGTTAGTGAAGATAACAAAGTCATGATTGGTTTAAGTTTTATGTTCCTTGCCGTTTGCTTAGCCAATATTCTCGGATTGTTACTAGCGAAATTTCTTAAACGTGCCCCTGATGTTGGCGTAAGAAGAGCGCTTGGTGCAAGTAAAACGCAAGTGTTTTACCAACACTTAGTTGAAGTGGCGTTGCTTGGTTTTATGGGGGGAGTGATAGGGATAGTTTTTGCTCAGCTTGGCTTATGGGGGATCCGCAGAACTAGCCATGTATACGAAAGTCTTGCAACGATGGATGTCTCTATGCTGTTAGCAGCGCCGAGCATCGCTATTGTGACTTGTATTCTTGCAGGGCTTTACCCAGCTTGGATAGTGTGTAAAACATCACCGGCTACTTATCTAAAAGTGCAATAAGGAGAGTCCCATGTTGGAATTAAAACCAATTATCAATGCGTTATTGCGCTCTAAAGTTGGTGCCGTACTTGCCATCCTACAACTTGCCTTGACGTTGGCAATTGTCAGCAATTCGCTGTCCATTATTAGTGAGCGCGTCAGCTATCTCAACAAGCCAACTGGCTACCCAGAAGAGTCGATAATCACCTTCAGTGTCATGTCGTTTGACGACAAGGTAGATGCAAACCAACAGCTTATCGTTGATGAGAGAATACTAAAAAGTATCCCAGGTGTTATAGAAGCCGTAGGAGTGAGTTCAGTTCCGCTTTCAGGAGGAGGTAGCAATTCGGGATTCAGCTTAACCCCAGAAGACGATGGTAAACATACAAACTCGGGGCATTTATACGCCAATGAACAAGTGATCCGTACCTTGGGCGTAAAATTGATAGAAGGCCGTGATTTCACATCTGGTGATGTCCTGATCTCAAGTGAATACGCTAAGCAACCAGATGTTGTTATTGCCAGTAAGGCGTTTACGGACGAGATATTTGGTGAGGGTAAAGGATTGGGCGAAACGATTTATTATGGTGGCGGCCCGTTAAAAGTCGTGGGGATTGTTGAGCGTATGACTAATGCTTGGCCGCGTTTTAGAAATGCTGATCGCTTAATTATTTTTCCCATGGTAAATGCGAATGGATTTCAAGATTTCTTAGTTCGCACAGATCCGAGTTTGCGTGGCGAAGTAATGAAAAAAATAGAGTCGGTGCTGCTTCAAGAAAATCCAAATAGAGTGATCACCAATATGAAAGGACTTGATGAAGTAAAGGAAAGGTACAACTCTAAAGACATATTGATGCTAAGAATGTTGCTAGTGCTAATCACAGCATTAGTCGTCGTGACGGCGCTGGGAATATTTGGTCTTACTCAGTTTAATATCAGTAAACGTACTAAACAGATTGGTACTCGCAGAGCTTTGGGGGCGCGTAAGTCTGCAATTGTTCGTTACTTTGTGGTAGAAAACCTCATTGTTTGTGCAATTGGCTTAATACTTGGCACAGTGGCTACGGTTTTCCTAGGACAAAAGCTAATGTCTTTGTATTCAGTGCCACCGCTAGAAGTAAGCTATATTTTGATAACGGCGCTTGGGCTTATCGTGCTCTGTATCGCGTCAGTTATTTTTCCTGCTAAAAAGGCGGCGAACATTTCACCGAGTATCGCAACAAGAAGTGTATAACCCTTATACCAACTAGGTTGTGTGAGCAACCTAGTTGGTATTACTTTAACTTACCTTGTATTAGTTGTGCTAGTATAGGTAAGTGGCAATATGTAATAACAAGAATAAAATCATATGGATAAAATCTTAATTGTGGATGATAACCCTGCGGTGCTTGATGCACTGTCATTGTTACTAGAGCTGCATGATTATCAAGTGGTTACCACGTGCTCACCGTTAGAAGCAATTAAAGTGGTGTCGTTTCAGCAGATTGCACTAGTTATCCAAGATATGAACTTTAGTGCAGACACCACATCAGGAGAGGAGGGGGCTGCGCTATTTCACCAATTGAAAGCATTAAATGCAAAACTCCCTATTATCTTATTAACGGCTTGGACTGAGCTCACCACGGCGGTTGAACTGGTAAAAGCAGGAGCGGCAGACTATCTAGCTAAGCCGTGGGACGACCAAAAGTTACTCACCACGATTGCAAACCTCGTCGCGCTTGGTGAGGCACATAAGCAAGTTGCAAACTTTGAACGGGCTGAACAAGAACGCCAACAGTTTAATCAAGGTGCGGATTTATGCGGGTTTGTATATAAATCGGTGGCGATGCAGCGAGTCATAGATATGGCGCTGCAAGTCGCTAAATCTGATGTGTCAGTGTTAATAACCGGTCCAAATGGTAGCGGTAAAGAAAAAATCGCAGAGATCATTCAAGCGAACTCACCACTAAAAAACCAACCGTTTGTCAAAGTGAATGCAGGCGCGCTCCCAAATGACTTAATCGAAGCTGAGTTATTTGGTGCTGAGAGCGGTGCTTATACCGGCGCGAATAAGCAGCGTATTGGTCGCTTTGAAGCTGCTGATAAAGGCACGTTATTTTTGGATGAGATTGGTAATTTACCTCTTCCTGGGCAAACAAAATTGCTACGTGTTTTGCAAAGTGGCGAGTTTGAGAGGTTGGGTTCAGTCGAGACAAAAAAAGTCTCGGTTCGTGTCATCTCAGCGACGAACGCGGATCTGCTAGCGGATATTCGAGGGGGGAAATTTCGTGAGGATCTATATTATCGCTTAAATGTCATCGAGCTAAACTTACCCGCGTTGTCACAGCGAGTGGATGATATTTTACCTTTGGTCGCGCATTTTTTACCTGCAAGGGGGCTTACTTCGGATGCCCAGCAAGCATTATGTGAACACCCTTGGCCTGGTAACGTACGGGAGCTTGAAAATGCCTGTAAACGGGCGGCTGTATTGAACCCTGATGGCGAGCTCAGTGCGAAGGATTTTGGTCTTGACGTGCAGGCAAATACAGCACAAGTTAGCGTATCACATACCATACGAGAACCCAGTAAAGAAGAATTGGAGCAGGCGCTCAAGACTCATCTTGGTGTGATTGCGAAAGTGGCGCGACACTTTAACATGAGTAGACAAGCGCTTTATCGTCGCTTGCAAAAGTTTGGCATTGAATATTAAGGACAATAATGACGACATCGCAGCAACATGCATTGATCATAGCTATCAGTATTATGATTGGCCTTATTCCTTTATGGTTTTTACTCGATGATCACAGCGGTTTCATTGTAATAGTACTGGGCTCCGTCAGTGTTGCGCTTGTGCTGTATAAACTATTAATGCGTGAAAACAAAGCGGGGTGGGAGGCGTTAGAAGTCGGCTTGATGAACTTTAAGGATGGCGAATTTTCTACGTCAATCACCTATAACGCTAACAATGAGCTCGGTAGGTTGTGTCAATTATTCAATGAAACGGCAAAACAGTTAAGAGATGAAAAACAATGGATTTATCAGCGTGAGCTGATGCTAGATAAAGTGCTTGAGTCGTCACCTCAGGTACTTGTCCTTGTCGACTCACAGGATGTGGTGGTATTTGCTAACAATAGTGCAAAAACGTTTTTTAACTGTGAGCACCGCCTTGAGGGTGAGCGTTTTAGTAAATTGTTATCCGAAGTCCCCGATGAACTTCAGCAAGCAGCAAGCAACCAACTTGATGGCTTGTTCTCAATACAAAGTAGCATTGGAGAGTCGCAAATGTGGCATCTCGCCAACGGTGAGTTATTACTCAACAACCACTTTCACAAATTATATATTTTTAAGCAATTCACTCGAGAGTTGAGCCGCCAAGAAGTGCAAGTTTGGAAGAAAGTGATCCGCATCATTAGTCATGAGTTAAACAACTCGTTAGGGCCTATTTCATCTATGCTGCACAGCGGACAGATCTTGGCTGAACGCGTGGATGAACCTAGGCTAAGTCGAGTATTTGCGACGATAGAAGAGCGCATTGTGCACCTTAGCGAGTTTGTTCAGGGTTATGGTAAGTTCGCCAAACTTCCTCTGCCAAACATTGAACCTGTGAATTTGCAGGTTTTGTGTGCGCGACTGCAAAGCCATTGGTCATTCCAGTATCAGCTTAATCAAACGCAATTACAGGCGGACACGACACAGTTAGAACAGTTACTTATTAATTTGATAAAGAATGCGACCGAGTCTGGCTCAGAGATAGAGGAAATCTGTGTTCAATCTGAGCAGCGCAGCGACGAAGCTTATATTTGGGTGCTCGATAGAGGCGAAGGCATGAGTGACACTGTGATGGCCAACGCCTTAATTCCATTTTACTCTACCAAAGCGTCAGGAACAGGGCTTGGTTTAGCGCTGTGCAGAGAAATTGTGGAAGCACACAACGGTAAGATCAGCCTCTATAATCGCGAAGGTAAAGGTTTGTGCGTCGAAATTCGGTTACCGAACAAATTACCCTGAGTTTAACTCAGGATAATAATATTAAGGCTGAACTCATCAATTATTTTGGTGGATCAATCGAATGATTAATGCTGGCGTTAACCCTAAACCACCCTGCAATTGAATAGCGCTTTTCGTTGGCAACCAGTACTTCATGAGGGAATTCATCACTTAAAAAGGTAACTAGCGTGCCATAACTGGGCAGCACCGTATTGAGTATTTCGTCGTGATTATCGGGATTGAAAACGACTAGTTCGCCGCCATTGTCTGGTGCCCAAGACTGATTTAAGTACAATACCGTGGTCAAAATTCGGTTGGTCTTTCCCTTAAAGGCGTCCAAATGCTTTTTGTAAAACGCCCCTGGAGGATAAATGGCAAAGTGGCTTTCATAACTAAAGAGTCCCATAAACAGCCGTCTGTTTAAATAGGCTTTTAGCTCGCCCATGTAGTTGAGCCAAACAGATTCCAACTCATTGCTGCTATCTAGCCAGTGAATTTTATCTCTGCGAATTTTCTTATTTTGCTCGTGAGAGGCTAAACGACCAATTCCAGCTTGCTTAAAATCATCACTGCTTAGCTCTGCTATTCTCAATTCCAACTTGGATAAAATGTCGGGACTGACGAAATTTGGCAAAATACTAATGCCTGTGGTTTGTAAGTCCTGAGCTAATTTCTCGAACGGAAATTCTAAGTCTAAATCTAACAATAGCGGTGCCTCTAAAAAAGGTCTTTTTACCCCTTTATTTGGTACCGATCCAGCGAGTTAATTTTACCTTGTCGATAAGCGAATTTTGTTAATGATGTTTTCGCTGGCGGCTTCGATTAAATCAAGCACATGTTCAAAACCTTGTTCACCACCATAATAAGGATCAGGCACTTCATGCTCACTCATGTCACCAAACGCTAAAAACAGCTGAACTTTATGCGCCAAGCCGGTAGGACAAATAGAGAGTAGATCGCGGTAATTTGAGTTGTCTGCGCACAAAAGTAAGTCGTAATCTTCAAAATCGCTGGGTTTTACTTGCTGCGCTGATATGCCTGAAAAGTCATACCCTCTTGCGCTGCCTGCCGTGACACTGCGTGGATCTGGAGGGTTACCTTGATGATAGCCAATGGTGCCAGCGGAATCGATACGGGTTGTTAACTCTGTTGCTGCGAGTTTGTGCTTTAATACCGCCTCCATAGTTGGAGAGCGGCAGATATTACCCATGCAGACGACTAAGATACTAGAAATTGCGCTCATATTGTTGTCCTTCAAGTACGCTTTTATACCAATAGTATTTATTCTCCAAGTCTACCGATTTTTTAATTCAGAGCAAAATATAAGATTCCGGCTAATACCAGTAGTATTCATTCACCCAGTCTAGCGATTTTTTTAGAGCAAAATATAAGGCGTCAGCTAATACCAACTTTATTAGGACGCCAAATTTAACTCGTTAGTTTGGAAGGTTTTCGTGAGGACCAAATACCTCATAGAATATTTGCTCGGTTTGTACACCGGCATTCATCAGTTGGGTTTTGATAAAGCGCATAAAGGCAACCGGGCCGCATAGGTAGAACTCTCCGTCTGTTAGCGGCAAAGTATCTTTGATTGCGTTGATATCCATCAGTCCGGAATGCGTATCGTCGGCTTCTGACTCCAACCAAGTAACCACATTAAAATTTCGGATATTGCTACCAAGCTCATTGATTTCTTGGTTGAAACCTAAGTCACTGTGAGTTTTATTCGCGTGTAAAAAATGTGCTTCGACTTCAGGTGAATGTTGGCTATGAACACCAAGCATGCAAAGCATAGGGGTTATTCCAACCCCAGCGCTAATGTATACCTTTGGATTGACTGTGTGTTGTCTGACAAAGTCTCCAGCTGGTGGAGTGAGCTTGAGGGTGTCGCCCGCCTTAAGTGTATGAAGATATTGCGATACGGCACCGTCGTGTTTAGTAGAGATCCTAAGGTACGAACCATTGGGCGCAGCAGACAAAGAGTATTGGCGGATCTGCTGAAACCCTACCACTTCTTTTGGTACGAAGACAGAAACAAATTGTCCAGCTTGGTAATGAGGCAAGGCTTTACCGTCGACAGGCTTGAGATAAAAGCTTTTAATATTTTCAGTATTGCTTATCACCTTTTCAATTGTAAATTCACGCGTTCCTTGCCACCCACCTTGCTGCTCAAGCGCGGTTTGGTACAGGCCATGCTCTGCGGTGATAAATAAATCGGCTAAAAACTGGTAGGCATTAAGCCAAGCTTGTTCTATTTCATCTGTGAATTGATCGCTGAACTCGGCTTTGAGCGTTGCAATTAAATGCCGGCCAACAATAGCGTATTGCTCAGGTAAAATCCCAAGGCTAACGTGCTTATGGTTGATACGTAAAATGGCGTCACTGAGCACTTCTGGTTGATCAATGTAATTGGCATAGGCCGCTAATGCTGCAAATAGTGCCAACGGCTGTTTTCCCGAAGCCTGATGGGATTGGTTGAATACCCCTTTTAACTCTGGGTGTTGATTGAACATGCTATGATAAAACTTGGCGGTGATCTCGGGACCGACCTGAGCCAATAGCGGTGCACTTTGTTTTACCAACTCAATCGTATTTTGGGTAAGCATTAATATCTCCTGTTTGAGAGTAGAGTTAACCTATTCGCCCATCGACGCGTTTTTGTATCAGCATGGGCGCGAAGGTTATGGAAAAAAGCATAAAACCAAAAACCCAAGCCACGGCACTTAACAGCCATGCATTGTGCGGGTTTATAAAATGAATAAGGAATGCGCGGATAAGACCTGATACCGCGATACAGATAAATGCCAGTGTAGTTGTCGTGCCTACCTGTAATAGCCGGCCTGTGTGGCCCAAGGTAACGCGAGTCATCATGGCTAAGATCATTAATCCCATGCCATTAATTGCCACTAAGTGAAGATGGCTGCGCAAATGCTCTGGTGCAAAGGTGTTGTTGTATGCGCTAAGTATTAAACCCACTGCGATTGCACAATATGACAGGTACAGTGACCAAAGCAGTGGTACGTTAAATAATTTACCGTTAAACCAATAAATTGCTCTTATCGAATGCAGTAGCCCAAGGAGCAGAAGTGCAGCACTTAAATAGTGAGTATTTTGCATCGTAAACTGCAGGATATAGGTGAAAACGCAGATGATGGCGAGGTAAAAGATCGCCCTGTCTAACCTTGGAGTATGTGGCTTTTGTGCTTGCTGCAATCCTCGGGCAATAAAAAACGGAATAACGCGGCCACCCACTACACCAATCAATAACATGTAAGCAATTAGCGTTGCTTGGCTTGTAGCGCTTAGCAATAAGAAGTGTTGGTTGTGAAGTAAAATCAAAAATACGATGTTGCAGCCACACAACATACTTACAGCAAAAATAAAAACACGATTGTTTCTGGATTTTGCATCAACAATTACGATCGTTAAATTGATTAGTACAATGAGCCAAAAACTCAGTTGTAGTAGCAAGGTGATGATGATTGATGAATTTGCCACAAAAAAGCTCAGCCTAGCTGCACACCAAATAATACAGAGTGACAGCAGTGCGCCACCATGTAATGTCTGTCTTTGTGTCCAATTTTTTGCAGCGGTTAGCAAAAATCCGGCGACGACAGCACCGCCAAAGCCAAATAGCATCTCGTGGGCGTGCCAATAGGTCGCTGGGTAATCATTACGCCAAACAACATTGCCATTGAGCAATAAAGCCCACACAGAAATACTCACGACAGCGAATAAGCCCGCGAGTAAAAATAGCGCTCTAAAGCCGAGCATCAACACGGGCCAAGTAGATGGTAAATACCAACACACTGCTTTTGGACTGGGCTCTTCTAGCTGGATTAAGCTCATTTACTTAACCTCCAAACCTAGGTGGTATAGACAGACAAGGCGGATGACGTAGGCAAGCTTAATCAAGGCGGCCAATACGATAGTACTAATATGTGCTGCAATTTGTGAGAAGAGGCTGAAGCTTTCAACGCTAAAAAAACTCACTTGCAGTGACAGCATAAACGCTGCGAGTGAAGTGAAAATGGCGATGTTGCTATATCTTAAAAGTTGGTATGCACGGCTCATCGTTAACTCTGCGAATGTTGATATATAGATTGCACATTGCAGGTGTCACGCCAACTTTAAAATGCTATATAAATCATTGTATTAGTATTCTATTATTGATGTTTGAGTCAAATTGACCTATCTTAATTAGTGTTTATTTGAATAAATTGAGTCTTTTTGACATGAATTCGTTAGCGCTCTCCAAATTGCTTGAGCTTAGTATGTCGTTATCACGACTTTCGTTGGCGCAAGAGGGTCGCGAGGTTAAGCAATACGCTAAGTCCTTGCTTTCAGCATTGAGTCAATCTGTTACCGCTGATGCCATCGCCATTCTTTATGGCGATCAGCATGCATTAACTATCCTAGCTTGCAATGGGTTGAGTGCGGACGCTGTTGGGCGGCAATTTTTGCTTAAAGAGCAACCTAGATTGATGTCCATTTTCGAGTCTGACGAACTAGTTAGTTTTCCTGCCAATAGCGACTTACCTGACCCTTACGATGCTCTGTTGCTCGCCGAAGAAAGTCGCTTACCAGTGCATGCCTGCATGGGATTTAAGGTCGCGCTGCAAAGTAGCATCTTATTGGTGACGTTTGATTGTCTTAAACCGGATAGCTTTGAGCACTTGTCTGAGGTTTATATGAAAACCCTACAAGCAATTGTCTCAAGTAGTGCATTACGTATGTTTGAGGCTGAGCGCCTCTATGAGCAAGCACGTGCATCTACACTTACCCAATCTCAAAAGTCCGTTAAAAAGCAAATTTTAGTAGGAGAGAGTGCGGTGATGCACTCGCTTAAATCAGAAATTGAACTGGTTGCTGGTTCTGAATTTAATGTGCTTATTCAAGGTGATACGGGAACGGGTAAAGAGTTGGTAGCAAAACACGTACATTTTAATTCCCAACGAAATGACAAACCGTTTATACAAATTAACTGTGCGGCGCTTCCTGACTCGATAGCAGAAAGTGAACTCTTTGGTCACAAAAAAGGGGCGTTTACTGGGGCCGATAAAGACCGGTTAGGCAAGTTTGCAGCCGCGGACGGCGGCACGCTGTTTTTGGATGAAGTTGGCGAACTGAGTTTGACTTTACAGAGCAAACTATTACGTGTGCTGCAAAGCGGTGAGGTGCAAGCGGTAGGTGCTGACCGCATTCATATTGTGGATGTTAGAGTGGTTGCAGCGACTAATCGTGATTTAAAAGAAGAGGTGAGGCGCGGAAAATTTAGGGCTGATCTTTATCATCGCTTGAGTGTGTATCCTTTATTTGTTCCTCCACTGCTCGAAAGGCTAGATGACATCCCGCTGCTGGTTGGGTTCTTTTTAGAGCAGCTCAGAGGCACGCTCAACGCAAAACAAGTGGTGATGGATAGGCAAGCACTCAGCCGATTAATGCATTACGACTGGCCGGGTAATGTCAGAGAGCTTGAACATTGTGTCAGTCGTGCAGCGTTAAAAGCTAAGCATCAACAGTGGCAGGCTAATATCATTGAGATCCATGACATAGACATCGCGCCTAAACACCATCAACAAATTCAGCAGGCTGAGTGCATTACCACGCAAGAGAAAGCCCCTCCTGTTGCCATGAAATTCGCCGTTGAGCTACTACAAAAAGACATGATCGTTAACGCGATGGAACGTCATGGGTTTAATTGGTCTGCAGCTGCAAGAGAGCTGGAAATGGATAGAGCAAATTTAGTTCGACTAGCAAAGCGTTTAGGGTTAGATGTTAAAAAGCAGATGAGTTAAGCAGCCGGAGCTGCTTTTATAAATCTCAATAACTTAGCAAGTTTTTTATTCTGAGTTCTGATTGAATGCAAGCCGTTCAAAAAATGAAACCCTAAATGTAATGAAAATTGTTATTAATACTCTTATAAGTTGTTTATTTTAAAAGGGTATATTAAGAAAACTGTTATTTTTATTTAATCTTGCGAAGAATAAATATTGAACTAGGGTTATAGGGCGTCACTCGACATTATTAGGGGGCCCTATGCAGGGTAATAAGCAAGTCATAACAGCGCTAAATCAAGTGCTTACGCTAGAGTTAACATCAATAAACCAGTTTTTTCTACACGCAAGAATGTACAAAAATTGGGGGCTTGAAGAGCTAAACGAGAAAGCGTATAAAAAATCTATCAAGGACATGAAGCAAGCAGATGACCTTATCGAGCGTATATTATTTCTTGAAGGGTTACCAAATCTCCAGCATTTAGAAAAGCTGCGAATAGGTGAGCATACCGAAGAGATGATGGCGTGCGACTTAGCGTTTCAACTCGATCAGCTTCCGACATTGCGCGATGCAATTGCGCTGTGTGAACATGAACAGGATTATGTTAGTCGAGAGCTACTTGAAGATATTCTTGAATATGAAGAGGGCTATGTGGATTGGCTCGAAACACAACACTCCTTAATCAAAAATACTGGCATTGAAAACTATCTGCAATCGCAGATTGAGGGGTAAGTTATGCAAGGCAATTCTACCGTTATCGACTTACTCAACAAACAACTTACGCTTGAGCTTTCTTCTATGGATCAATATTTGGCTCATGCCAAAATGTATGAAGATTGGGGACTGGAGAAGCTACACCATAAGTTATCTCACGAATATGAAGAAGAGCTTGATCACGCTAAGCGGATCACGGAGCGTATTTTGTTTTTGGAAGGCACGCCAGATACCGCTTCTCGTGCGCCGATCCACGTCGGTACCGACGTGAAAGAAATGCTAGAAAATGATTTGGCTGCGGAAATTCTGGTAAAAGATCACTTGAAAAAGGTGATAGCAGTGTGTGAGCAAGCGCAAGATTATGTTACCCGTGAAATGCTCGAAACCCTGTTAGATGACACCGAAATGGATCACATTTATTGGCTTGAACAGCATATCAATTTAATCAAACTAATTGGTTTACCAAACTACATTCAGAGCCAACTTGCTAATAGCCCTGAATGATCCCAACCACCGCGCCTATCTTTGGGTGCGGTTTCTTTGTGTGCCATGCATTGTCTTGCTAATTTATAACGAGCAAGGTATTCGCTATAAAATTAAGCAATCACAATGATTTGAACTAAAGTTTAGTTATGTATTGAGTGATTAGTAATACGATGAAAATATTATTACTGTTTTTCTGCCTCCTGAGCTCGGTTTGTCTTTCAGCAAACTCCAAGCAAGTGTTTCGTATTTATCATGACGCTGATTATTCTAATTTAAATGAGTCAGCCGAAGCGATAAAAATGGGATTTCTAACCGCATTAGATGAAGTAGATAATCAAATCCAAGGTTATAAGGTTGAATTGGTGGCCAAAGACCATCGTGGTAATAGTAATCGTAGTTTGCTTCACTTTAAGCAATTTTTAAAAGACCCGAATGCCTTACTCGTGCTTGGTGGTGTTCATTCTCCTCCTTATATTAAATTTCGTAAATTTATCAATGAGAGTGAAGCGCTGCTGTTGGTTCCTTGGGCCGCTGGTGGGCCAATTACAAGATACCCGAGTAAGGATAATTGGATTTTTAGGCTTTCTGTAGATGACACCAAAGCGGGTAAAGTACTCATCAATTATGCAAAGCAACAAGGCTGTGTTGCACCTCATTTACTCCTTGAGGATACCGCATGGGGGCGCTCCAATTACGACACATTGCTAGCGGAATATAAAACGGCCAAGCCTAACAACGCGTTGCCTGTATCTTGGTTTAACTGGGCGACACAAGAAAATGAGGCTCGGATCATGATCCATAATATTATTGAAAGTGAGCCGCAATGTATCATTTTTGTTGGCAATGCGATTGAGGGCGCAGAGTTCGTAAAAGCCATGGCGAGTATTGACGAGGCGCAGCGCCTGCCCATTATTAGTCATTGGGGGGTAACTGCGGGTAACTTTTTTAAAGTGGTTGGGGATAAGCTATCTGCTGACGTCTCATTGGCGGTCCTACAAAGCTGTTTTTCTTTTGAGAATAAACCATTAAGTATGTTTTCGGCACGAGTATTTAATCGTGCAAAACAGCTTTTCCCAACCCGGTTTGCAACGCATGGATTTGTTCAAGCAGCTCCCGGATTTATCCATGGCTATGACATTGCCAAGCTTCTTATTGCAGCAGCGGAGCAGATAAAACTGACAGATTCAGTCGCGACCAACAGAGTCTTATTAAAAAGCGCATTTGAGGATTTGCAATCGCCGATCAGCGGCCTCATAAAAACGTATCAACGGCCTTTTAGTGTCTGGAGTGATAAAAATGATTCAGCCCATGAAGCGCTAACCGTGCAAGACTTGTGTATGGGGCAATACCAGTCTAATGGCAGTATTAAACTAGTTTATAGTTACCCGGGGTCGCATTGAAAACTAAATTCACCTTAACGAGTAATCGCGCTTTTTACACCTTTTTAGGGTTAACGGCTATTGTTTCACTTCTGCTCAGTGCACTTTTTGTTGGGCTGAGATCAAATGTCATTGTCGAAGACTTAGTGAGAGAAACGAATGAAACCCAAGCTCAACTCGCAGTTAACAACTTAACTCAGTATCTTGAGAGCCGTAAGCAGATCCTCTCTGATCTTTCTCTACATCCTATTATCGTAAATGGTGCGATGGGTACAGGGCTCTCCGCTGCTAAGTTACGAGACTTTATGCGCAGTTTTCAAATTATAGGTAGAGAAGAAAAGTTAATGGTGATCAATGTATTGGGCGATGTTGTTTACGCAAACTTTGATTCTCATGAAGTGTTAGACCAAAAACCAAAGTGGCTCGATAAAGTGATCAATGCAGAGTTGGTCAGTGCGATAGATCTCACTCAGGTTGGCAATCTGCACTATTTCACAATAGCAGTACCGATTTACTATAACGGCTTTGCTGAGGGAGCACTTATTGGCGAATTTTCTACGAGTTTAGAGAGTCTGCTTAGCTCCTCATCATCCACATCTTTTCATAGCATTGGTTTAAAAGGCAGGTGGATTAATTTTTCTAACACCCAAAAAGTTGAAACTTACTTTAGTGTAAGCAGTCTCGATGTTGGCTCCACCGATTTAGTATTAGACTATCGTGTAGAGAAAAGTCAGGTCACTGACGAAGTGAAAATATTTGTGTGGGATCTTATTGGTGCTATTGCCTTTGGGCTATTCCTATCATTTGGCTTGCTCTATTTGTTTGGTAAGCAACTTCTGTTAAATCCATTCAAAAAACTAGAAGAATCGAGGACAACACTCAAACGCAGTGAAGAGCGATTTAAACTTGCAATATTTGGTAGCGATGATGGCCTTTGGGACTGGGATCTTGAGCGGAATGCGGTGTTTTATTCAGATAGATTTAAATCTTTACTAGGCTTTTCGCAAGAGACACAAGCTTTATTCTCTGCGCATATTTCTAGTTTATTTGACCGAGTCCACCCTGCAGATCTCCCCAATTTAGAAAACTCAATTAAGTTTCATATGACGGAAGAAGAGCCTTTTGGTGTCGAGTGTAGAATAAAAACGAGGCAAAACAGCTATCGCTATTTTTGGCTAAAAGGTGCCGCGGCGCTTAAAGATGGACAAGCGAAGCGGATAGTTGGCTCACTTTCGGATATTACCGATCAAAAGCTTCATCAAGAAGCGCTGAAAAAGGCCAAGGAACAAAATGATTTACTCGCTCAAGCAATAGAGTGCGCAAATGTCGGCATAACGATTGTTGACGCGACTAAGCCTGAATTGCCAATCGTATTTGCGAATAAAACATTTCAACAAATCACCGAATATGGTGATGAAGTACTGGGTGAAAATTGTCGCTTTTTGCAAGGTGAACATACCCAGCAGCAAGCGTTAGAGGAAATCAGGGAAGCAATATTAGCTCACGAATTCGTCAAAGTCGAATTGATCAATTACACCAAATCTGGAAAGGCATTTTGGAATAGTTTACAGATCTCTCCGGTGTTCAACGAACAAAATCAATTAACGGCATTCGTTGGCATCCAACAGGATATTACCGCTGCTGTTGAAGCGAAAAAAGAGCTAGAACAAGCGAAGCAAGCTGCGGAGCAGGGCGCGCAAGCTAAAAGCGAGTTTTTAGCGTCAATGAGCCATGAGATCCGCACGCCAATGAATGGTGTAATAGGCATGTTAAGTCTACTAGAAGATGAGCACCTTACTCAAACTCAACTACATAAAGTGAGTCTAGCAATGGGCAGTGCCAAGTCGTTATTAAATCTCATCAACGATATTTTAGATTTTTCTAAAATTGAGGCGGGTAAGCTTGAACTTGAGTCACTAGATTTCGATGTTAGGGCATTACTTGGCGAATTGGTTGAATCCGTTGCGTTGCAAGCGCAGAAAAAGGGACTTGAACTTATTCTAGATGTTACCCAACTTGAAAAGCCATTGGTGCAGGGGGACCCGAGCCGCATTCGACAAATAATCACCAACCTAATTAGTAATGCAATCAAGTTTACCGAGCAAGGCGAGATCATCATCCGAGCTTGGTTTAGTGAAGTGGATAATAAACTGAGATTTCATTGCTCAGTTGAAGATACCGGCATAGGGATACCAGAGGACAAAGCGGATAGGCTTTTTGCTAAATTCTCTCAAGTTGATGCCTCTACGACTAGAAAGTATGGAGGGACTGGACTGGGGCTTGCCATTGTCAGACAACTCTGTGAATTAATGGATGGCGATATCGCCGTTAGTAGTCGGTTTGGACATGGTAGCCAATTTGAATTTTTCGTGACGTTGATCCATGGCGATAATACTCAATTCGAAGCTGCAAAAATTGATTTACAAGGGATAAAAATACTCCTAGTTGACGATAACCTCTCAGCCTTGACGAGTTTGGAATCTCAATTGAGGCACTGGGGGGCGGATGTGTATAAAGCCAGCTCTGGAATACAAGCACTCTCGCTGTGTGAAGCTGAATACCAACGTGATAAAAATGTGTTTGATATCGCCTTACTGGATATGACGCTTAGAGGCATGTCGGGTGAGCAGCTCGGCGCTGCACTAAAAAATGATAAGCGATTTAAAGCAATAAAGCTTATCATGATGACGCAAATGGGTACCAAGGGGGATGGCCAGTTTTACGCGGAGTGTGGCTATTCAGGATATTTTCCAAAGCCCGTGACAACCAAAGACCTTTTTGATGCGTTAACCATTTTAGCTGAAGATGGCAAGGCGCTGGCGAATGCGAAACCACTGGTTACGAGTCACTATCTGAAACTGGTAAGAAAGGTGAACGAAACCGAATTTACGTGGCCAAAACCTTGTCGTATTCTACTGGTTGAGGATAACAAGGTGAACCAAGTTGTCGCATTAAGTATGCTCAAAAAATTGGGGATAACCCATATTGAAGTTGCCGAAAACGGACTGCTTGCCATTGAACTGCTCAAGTCACATCAAGATGAATGTCAATTTGAGCTAATCTTAATGGATTGTCAGATGCCTGAAATGGATGGCTATCGGACTACCGAGTTAATCCGAGACGGAGCCGCAGGTGAGAGTTATCAGGGAGTAAAAATATTAGCCATGACAGCCAATGCAATGTCCGGTGATAGAGAGAAGTGTTTAAATGCAGGCATGAACGATTACCTCACAAAGCCCATTTCGGAAGAGCCATTGAGCGAGAAACTACAATATTGGCTATACAAAAGCGAATATGCTTCCACAGACGATACAGAAGAAACGACTTAAGGGGGTAACTGAAGCAAATTGGCAATATTTCCTATCTATGATAATCTTTACTGTATATAAAAACAGTTGTCTGAATTTGTGTTGAGAAAAGAATTACCCGCCAAATATTACTTAAGCCACTTTAGTGAGCTTAGCGATTATTTACTTAAAGTATGTCAACCGCTATTAAGTATTGCTCAGCGTGAGCTGCTGGCTGAGCTACACCGCTTGCCTGAAGATGAATTGTGTTTGTTAGTGCGGTTTATTTCCCGCAAAACTCCTTTTCTGGATATCAATTCACTGCGCTACGAAGAGATCAGTAATATTTGTGAAGTCGCGTTTTCATTAAAAGCAAAGGGATTACTTCGTCAGGTACAACAAGACGACTTTCAAGCGCTGCTGCATTGCTTAACTAAACCATGTTTAATTGAACTTGCCGAGCGAGAGAATTTAACTACACTGCCAAATAAATCGGCAAAAAAATCGCTCTGGGTAGCGTATATCAATCAATCTGTCTGCGTTGAACATCTAAATACACAAGAATACCTATCCCAGTATCTCACGCTCTCATTTCAAGCCGATATCGACTACTTTCTATTTTTGTACTTTGGCAAGATAGGCTTTAGCTTAGCGCAATTTTCGATGCGAGATCTTGGTGTAATGAATACCAGGAGCGCTGACGCCGCTTACCATGCACATTTTGAGCAAAAAGCAGAAGCCGTGAGCGCGTTTTATTATGCAAATGCACTCAGTGAGCTCAAAAATGCCCCTGAAGATGAATTAGTGTGGCGTGCTAGACAGGCCGCAGCGCAACAATTGCCTAAGGTTGATGGGCAATATGCAGTGGCTGCACATGCAAAGTACCTGTTAACGCTTGCCAGAAAGTTAGGTCCTGAATTTTCCCATTTTAAAACCTTACTAGGTATGACTGAGCACCCTCAAGCTTGTGAGATGTTGATACGACATAATTATAAGCAAGGTGAAGTTGAGCTGGTGCGAGAGCAATTAGAGCGCATTTTGCAGGGGGAAAGCGATGAAACATTGATGATCTTCGCGGAAGACTTTTATCAGCGTAAATTTAACCAAAAACGCACTTCTGTACTTACGGATATGCTAAGAAAAAGTCAACCAGCGATCCAAATTGATGAGGCTTTTAAGGGACAAACAGAAGCTGGCGTCATTGCTTATTATAAACGGCATGGCATCGAGGCCTATCATGTTGAAAATGAAATTTGGCTGGCCTTATTTGGATTGACCTTTTGGCAAGAACTGTTTTATCACCCAAAAAGTATCGTTGCTAATGGGTTTTCTAGAACTCCGCTGGCGTTAAAAGAAAATCGCTTTTACAGCGAATTTGAGGAGGAGATTGAATGTCGCTTAGCGAGTTTTACAGATACTTCTGCTTGGATGAACTGGCTTCTACGCCAGATGAGCGAACATTACGGAGAGCCCAATCGGTTGTTTAATTGGCATGATAAGATGCTCGACTCAATAAAAATATTATTGTCTTACTTGTCAATTGAGGATGTCAAATCTGTTTTAAGGCTAATGTGTAGTGATTTTCATCTGATGAAATCTGGCTTTCCCGACCTGATGATAGTCGACGAAAAAGCGGGCTTAAGGTTTGAAGAAATCAAGGCACCTGGAGATAGTCTTAGCCGAAGTCAGCTAGTTAACATTTCTAAACTCTTGCAATACAATATTCCCACGCGACTGCAAACCGTTGAATGGCATATTTGCAAAGAGCAACCTTATGTCGTTGTCGATATTGAAACCACCGGTGGCAACAAAGAGTTTGATCGCATTACCGAGGTAGCCATGGTAAAAGTCGTTAACGGCGAGGTCGTTGCTAAATGGCAATCACTTGTTAATCCGATGCGTCGTATCCCACAAAAAATCACTGAACTGACAGGGATCACTCAGGCAATGGTGAGTGATGCTCCAAGTTTTTTTGAAATTTTGGAGCAAGTTGAGCGGTTTAGCCAAGGTGCTATTTTTGTCGCGCATAATGTGAACTTTGATTATGGCTTTATTCGGCAGGAGTTTGCTCGAGTCGGCCGAGAGTTTACTCGTGCGAAGTTATGTACTGTGCAGTTAGGCCGAAAGTTTGTGCCGGGCCTGCGCTCATATGCGCTAGGGGCATTTTGCCAAGCGATGAATGTACCTTTGGTTAATCATCACCGGGCGATGGATGATGCTTATGCTACAGCTGAAATTTTCATTGAAATCAACACCATAAGACAGGAAAAGTAGCATGTCAGCGGTTCGTTTAATGCATCAGCAGATGGGCCTATTTTGGGGCGCAGGCGTGTGGTTAGGGGCGCTTTGCGTATCTAAGCTACCTTGGCAAGCGGTTATTTCTGCAGCGGTGTTGTTGGTTATTAATTTATTTATATTTGCACTTTTTTGGTGGGATAAGCGCGCTTCAACGCTTGCTCAATCACGCATTCCTGAGCGTAATTTACTACTGTGTGGGTTACTTGGGCTCAATATTATCACACCAGTGGCAATGTATATGCTCAGGCATAAAACCATCAAACCTAGTTTTAATTTTAAGTTGTTGATGGTGCTCATAATGCAGACTATTGTATTCGGTATGCTGTTTATTTGGTTATTTATATAGGCCCTAATAAGCTAATAGAATTTTTTATTGATAAATTTTCTTTATTGACTAATTATCAGTAGGATAATTGGTATCAATGAGAGAACAATAATGAACAAACTAGAGACGTTATTAAGTCAGTATGCCATGTATCATCGCAGCAAAAGAAACATTCTGACTCACTTTTTTGGGATCCCGTTAATTGTCATTGCTGTTGTGGGTATGACTTTTATTCCGCTATTCAGTGTATCAGGAGTAGCCATTACCCTTGCCGCATTGATAGGGGTCGTTTTATGTGGCTATTACCTGATGCTATCCCCCATTTTTGGGCTCATGATGAGCGCCATCATACTGGCTTTTTATTTCTTTGTTCAAACGTTGAATCCGCTCATCGTTAATGCAGGAATAATGACGGTATTGTTTTGGGCTGGTGTTTTCTTTGTAGGTTGGGTGTTACAGTTTATAGGGCATTATTTTGAGGGAAAAAAGCCTGCGTTTGTCGATGATTTGATTGGTTTAGCAATTGGACCACTGTTTGTACTTGTGGAGCTTTTATTCGTACTGGGGCTATGTAAAGAGCTCGAAAACAAAATAGTGAATAATGCTGGAGAGTATAAAGCATAGGCAAATAGTTGGGCCGAAATGCTATTTCTGCCCAACTAACAATATCGCTTAAGTTGTCATGCGAGTTTCTAATTTAGAGCCTTTTATTATCGTGATATCTTGGCAATTCAATCTTACTCGACCACAGCGAGTTTCTAATAAAAAGGTTGCTTCTGGGTAATCTTCGCCACCTGAATCGACAAATTGCTTACGTGCGCGGTGAACCATAATGTTCATATGGTTTGTTTGTACACCGAGTGCTTTTGCTAAGTCATCGCGGTAAACCCAACCTTGAACATCCGATTCAAGGCCAGCATCTTTATCTTGGATCCGAGTTCTGGCAAGCAGCAACAGTAAGTAGTGATGACTTCTGACGCCTAAATCTAGGTGTTTATCGTCAACACTTAGTGTTAATTGGGTATCTTCTTCGTCTTGACTTACATTGAACTCTAGCGCCATTGGCTTGGCAGCTTTTTGGCATTCAAGGTGCTTAGTTACAGCGATTGTCGTGGCAGAAAAAAACATCCATTGGTCGTTCATCAGCGATACAATACTGCCATCTATTAAGGCTTGTCGATCTGAGGTATTGAGATCTTCTAAAAACCAATAGTTGAGCAATTTATCATAGTAAATGATGTGTTTAGGATCATCTTCACTAGGAAGTAGAAGTTGATTCGTTACTTCTACTACTTTTTGGTTGTTTGACTGAGAAACTAGATATTGACACTCGGTTTGCAAGTTCGCCGCCACAAACGAGTTTTGACCAGGTGCTGCAAAATCAATCTTATCATTTTCGAATAGCTGATACGGCAGGTTCTTGTCGAGCTTTTTATCGTTTATCCAGATGCCGTTTGTACTCACATCTCTGATAAACCATTTGTTTTCATTGAGTTCGATAATGGCGTGATGTCGCGATACTCCCGGCTTGTCTATCAAGGTATCTACACTATATTTATAGCGGCCTACCGTATGATAGCTTTTAAGATAGACTCGTTCGAGTTTCTGTTCGTCGATTAAATAAGCCATAGTTAGTTCCGTATAACTTTGATGAAAATTACATGCTTATACAAAATAGATATCACAATTCAGCAAGGCGTAAATTTCATCTATATCAATGTATAAGTGCCGTGAAGCATACAATTTTATTTCCTTCTACTCAATGATAAAGACCCACGAGGTGGGTCTCGTTGAGGGAAGAATTCACCAGTACTTATCGTACCGGCTTGGTCTAATTTGGAATTACAGTTTTTCTAGTTTGACGCGGAATTCCAATGCCTAAACCAATTGTTTGATATTAGGGTGATAAATCCTAGCAAACATCTTCAGTCTAATTCGTTTGCTTAGATTTAGCTATTACACGGCATTACACTGAGATTACAGGAGTTTTAGACTTCATTGACTTGAATATATTCACTGAATAAACCATATTTTAATTAGAGAGGGGTGAGGTTAGCTCTCATGTGCTCGAGTTTTCGTAATCTCTCTTACTTTTCCAGTTACCTAAAATAATTTCTTACTGCCTTTGCACTGGTTGCTCTTTTTATTTTTAGCTGTGGATTGTTCACAGCAACATAAAAACCAGACTTTCGAAGAGCTTTATAGAAGCAGGAGTATAAAATGGGCCAATACAAAGCGTTAAAAACCGTTAAGTTGGAAGGGGGATTTCAGCTTTGTGATCACTTCGATTCAGAACCTTTAAATATGGACAGTAGTGCGATTAAGGTGGTGACTGACTTTACTCGCAGGCAGCCTCAGGTGATAGCAAAAGATGTCGATATTGATCATGCTTTATACATGATGAAAAATGGCCATGTGCGCTCAAAGCTCGTTGTCGACGAAGATGATAATTTCTTGGGAGTGGTAAACTGTCGCGACCTTACGGGTAGAAAGGTCTTAAGTGTTGCACAGCGAAAGCAGGTGTCGAGAGAAGATGTGTGCGTTGAAGATGTGATGGTGAGTAAAGAAGAGCTCTACGCTGTTCCCTATGAAATGGTTGCTAAAAGTACAATAGGAGATGTGCTTGAAACCTTACAAAGTTTAGGATTGCAGCACGTTTTATTGGTTGGTTCGGAAGGGCTCAGAGGTATGATCTCAGCTAGTGACATCGCAAGAGCATTGCATATTCCAGTGAGTATTTTGCAAAAACCGACCTCATTCAAAGAAATCTTTGGGGTTGTTAGCGGTAAGGAAGACTTAGCGAGTTAGGTTTTATTATAACAGGTCGTGTTGTTTTCACCGGAAAAGTTTAGCGCTTAACAATATGACAACTTGGTAGATCCTGTTCATTCTCCTAGCTCCTAGGTGTGGTTTTTAACAAACCACACCTTCTGAAACCTTATAGGCTTTCGTTTTGTAGGTATTTAATGGCCCCTCTAATTGCTGCCACTTGACCCGCGATACAGTTTTCTGGTGTTGCGTTTTGACCATCAGGGTAAACTTCTGTTGTTGTTACAAAAGCGGCATTTGTCATACCCATACATAAACCTAGCGCAGTACCGTCATAATTAATCACACCGTGCTGTTCTAAATCAACACCGATTAACTGCCCATGGTCATCTGCATCAGCAATCTGTGTTACCGCAGCCACTTCTTCGATAATACGTTTTTGAAATTTAGCTTCCGGTTTTTGTGTATGTCCGACTAAATAGAAACCGTCAGGAATGTTCCAATTGTGATTCTCTTTACCATCTCTTGCTGCCAATGCTGGGCGGAATTCTGAGTTGTCGGAATCTGTGGTTTCGTGTAAATCAACATGACACAGAATATCCGCTGCTTTCTTATTGACAAAGTCTATTGCTGATCGAGACTCAAGCGCTGGACTATCCGCATAAAAAGAGCGATTAGGGTCAATGGCTTCTGGGTTCCAGCGGTTTATCGTTTCATAGCCCCAAGGACTCAAGCAAGGCAAGATAATGAAATTATAAGCCTGTTCATATTGTTGTGCTTCTGATTTGGCAAAAGCAAGAGCGCCATGTACACCGCTTGTTTCATAGCCATGCACGCCACCGGTAACCAGTATGGTCGGTTTGTTTTGCTGCCAGTTTTTTGTTGTTAATGCATATAGAGAATAAGTTTGGTTGGGGTAGTCAAGCTGACCATACTCGGTGACGTCAAAAGTGTGCTTGAGCGCTTCTATTTGAGTTACGACTTCTTCAGAATATGAGCGTTTTATCGATTGGTTTTCTAACCACAATGTTTTTTCTTTGGAAGTCCAAGGTACGCCGAGCGTACCTATAGCATATTGTCTTTGCATAATAACCTCGTTATAAGTTTAGGTTATCTTACTCAATGCCTCGTTTTGAAAGCAACTTTATGAGACTTACTACACGCGAATAAGGATAGGATTAAATGTACCCGAGTAGTTTAAGGCTATGTTGTTGCGCAAGATTGGGTTTGAAAGACCAGATCCTTAGTTCTCCAGTTGTAAGATAAAGTTTGGTGTAACTAAACCATAGTAATCCTTCTACGGAAATTTTTTCCACTTCTTCTGCTGGAATATAGTGCTTTTGACCTAACAAGCTGTGATAAACCACACCTTGATTGCAGATGATAACTCGGCTTTGACCACTGAATATTGCCCATAGCCCTGTAGCAATATAAAACATGATTGCCGCAGATAGCGTTAATTGGACAAACGAAATCATGCTAATTCTTTCAGACACTATTAAAGTATCTAAGATAAGCAAGCTAAGCGCGATAATAGAAAGGGAAATGAAAAATGATAAGTTCATTCCTAATTTTAACTCTTTCATTGTTGTTCCTATTTTTCTTTGATTGATTTTGAGAGTGTGCAAATTATTTCAACAAAATGAATCAATTGTGGAGGTCTAGAACTTTTCTTACTAATTCAAACTTTAAGATTGATGCTTTTTGGGGAGGCTGGTTCTTTATTCGTATGTGTTGGTGCTTGTGACCAGCATACGTAACCCATTTTAGCGATACAGACCGTAATGTTGAAGGAGTTTGGATGCTTCTTATATTGTGAAAAATAAAATGTAATAAGTTGGACTCGATAGTCCTTTTGACCTTTAACAAGCTTTGGAATGAGGTGTAAATGAACTTGCACTTTTTTAATATGACAAATGGAAAAAGTTAGCATATGTTTAAACATTAGCGTTTTTTGTTCCGTCTTGAAATATCTGTGATCTTAATTTGCAGAAAAGGGTTAAGGAAGAATTATGAAATTTGAACAGCTATTAAACCACTTTGATACTGGTGTTTGCGTCGATCAGATGCAAAAAGAAGCTCTAATTGATATCGCACTATTGTTTATTGGTGTTGACGGTGTCATCAGCGAAAGTGAAAAGCATGTTGTGCGAAAGTGGGCAAAAAGCCTACATTGGAACTCTGCAATCGCATTAGACGATTATATTGAAGACAGCCTGTCAAAGTCTGTTGTTGCGATAAAAAATAATGATATTGAAGCTTATGTGCAACACCGCATGAATAACATTATTGATGAACCGATGCGTAAACTTGCGAAAGATCTAGCCGTGCGTGTTATTGAAGCTGATGGCAATGTGAAACAGGCAGAAAAGGAGGCACTCGCCATTCTTGAGGCGGAACTATAACATTGTTTTATTTGCGAACTAAGTGGACCTAATTTGTCTAGTAAAATGCTTAGGTCCACTGATATTTAAGAGTAGTTACTGATTAGGCTTTAATGTACGCATACATTAAGT
The DNA here is from genome assembly GCF_021530695.1 of Pseudoalteromonas sp. OF5H-5. Taxonomy (NCBI): domain Bacteria; kingdom Pseudomonadati; phylum Pseudomonadota; class Gammaproteobacteria; order Alteromonadales; family Pseudoalteromonadaceae; genus Pseudoalteromonas; species Pseudoalteromonas sp. OF5H-5. The sequence goes on along the minus strand of NZ_JAKGBF010000006.1, from coordinate 51,257 downwards.
CTTGTTTCACTTTGATTTTTCATGTTTGAGAAAATTGCTGTATTAGGCGCGTTTGCTGCTCGATTTGAGTCAGCAATTCTTGACTTAAAATAAAAGATTTCTCGCCGTGCTCCGTGCCTTTCTCTGCGAGCGTAGTCACGCTGTCAACGTTTATGCTTATCTGTTTTACCACACAACTTTGTTGTTCAATGGCGGCGGCAACACTGCGATTTAAGTCGGCTAGATGCATCACATGGTTTTGAATGGTATCAAGGCTTGAACCGTTATTTTTTGCAAGATCAACACTTTGATTTGATAAGCTATTACTTTTTTGCACTGACTCAACAGCGGAGCTGGAAATATCATTTAGCTCTTTAAGTAATTGCGTGATTTCTTCTGTGGAAGTTTGTGTGCGTTGTGCAAGTGTGCGAACTTCATCTGCTACAACTGAGAATCCTCGCCCATGTTCGCCCGCTCGGGCGGCTTCAATTGCGGCATTTAACGCAAGCAAGTTGGTTTGATCGGCAATAGAGTTGATAACACTAAGGATATTTTGAATTCGATCATTACCGGAGACTAAGCGGTTCACGGCATTGTTCACTTCCATTAAATGCTCATCAAGGTAGTGAATCGAGTCGATGACATCCTTTACTGCGGCTTTACCACGCCCAGCCTGTTGTTCTGAGTTATTAGCCGCATCAGCAGCGTGGTTTACGTTTTCTGAGAGCTCGTCAATCGTTTGTGAAAATTCGTCCATGCAAACGACCATTTCTTTTGCCTCGCTTGTTTGCTGCTTTAGTAGTTCAGCAACAAATTGGCCGCTTTGTGTAGTAAGTTTTGCATTTTCACTTACTCGAACGGACACGTCGTTTACTCTGCCCACCACCGCAGAAATTTTTGCCTTCTGCATTTCAAATGCTAGTGTAATATCAGCAACCCGATCGCGAGATTGACCGTATATCACAGACATTAAATCATTATCAAAAATCGTTTTGGCTTGTGTGAGCAAAGCTTTATATTTAGAGCGAAAACGTGCGGTTAACGCAATTGTGATGAATAGTAGAGTCAAAGGTAGCAGCGTAAACCAATGGTTGTTTAATAGCGATGCTAGAGGCAAAGTTATCGCGATGAAAAGCAATAACATAAATGAGAGGCGAGTGCTGTCATAGCGACTCGTTTTTTGTTGGCTATCAAGAGTGCGATAAGCATTTTCTGCGCGTTTAATTACCTCGGGAGAAGGACAAGTTCTTACAGATTGGTATTCAACTATGTTGCCTCGCTCGTCTTTAATGGGAGTAACAAAAGCGTTTACCCAATAGTAATCCCCATTTTTTGTTGAGTTTTTAACAGGTCCCATCCAAGATTGGCCATTTTGAATGGTAGACCACATATTTCTAAAAGCCGCTTTTGGCATATCCTGATTACGAACTAAGTTGTGGGGCTGACCAAGCATTTCTTCAATGCTAAAGCCTGATATGTCACAAAAAGATTGATTTGCGTATGTAATTCGACTGTCCAGATCCGTTGTTGAAAGCAATACATTGTGCTTGCCTAACTTTATTTCCCTACCCATTATTTTTGACATTTGTTTTTTATCTCGGTAGCTAAAGACAAGGCGAAATATAAATCTAAGACTTTATAGTCAGAAGGTTTTTTTACCCGAATTGCGCTTTAATAACGTGTTTTCTGACCAAGATCAGGTTTATCTTTGGTTACCTCATTCGAGGTTAATTTGATTGTGATGCATCAATAAATTCAACCAGCTTTCATGTTATTGAGTGTAATTAAAGGTGGTATGGAATTCGCTTTAGTTACAATCATTAAGCTGAGATTGCGCTAATGTCGGCAGATTTTTCTTAGCTGATTTACGCGGTCGGTAATTTCTACTTATGTTTGTAATAAAATAGGGGGAGCCACCAGTGAAAAATGCGACACTTTACCGAATGCATACCTCATCGCACATTTGCCCTTTTGGTCTCAGAGCTAAGGATTTGCTTTCACGAGAGGGTTTTTATGTAGACGACAGAATGCTCAAGTCAAGGGAACAGACGGATGAATTTAAAGCCACTCATAACGTTGACACTACACCACAAATATTTATTAACGATGAACGTATTGGTGGCTATGAGGCGCTGCGTCGATATCTAGGTAAGCCGTCACATAAGGAAAAGAAAAACGTATACTGGCCAGTACTTTCGATATTTTTAGTCGCGCTGCTGGTCACATTCACGATACAATTTCCTGTCAATAGTCTTGTGGAATGGGTAATGCCCTTTATTGGGTTTTCCATGCTGTTACTCGCGGTACAAAAGATACGCGATGTTCATAGCTTTACAAACTCCTTTATCACTTACGATTTGTTAGCGATGCGTCACCTAAAATACGCGTATGCTTACCCCTACTTAGAGTTATATGCCGGCGTTTGCATGCTAACAACTTTGCCAGCCATTTATTATGCACCAGTGGCAATATTCATAGGGTTTATAGGCGCAATCTCAGTGTTTAAGGCCGTATATATTGATAAAAGAGTGCTCAAATGTGCATGTGTTGGTGGTGACACTGATGTGCCTTTAGGTTTTATATCATTAACCGAAAATGTGGTTATGTTTGGTGCAGGGTGGCTTATGTTGCTCAGCTATTTTAAGCTAACCTAAAGTTCGAATAAGACCTGCTAGGCACTAAAGGGCTACCAACTGGTAGCCGTCACAACTAGCAACCTAGTGGTGCGCTAAGACCGCCGACTCGACCCTCAATGTCGGTGGCTTTATAGCTTGGCAGGCTAGGTAGGATATTCAGGCCTGCTCTTTGTTCTACTTCGTCAATGGTTACTTCTGTTTTGCAGTAATCAAGGTATCTTCCAGAAGTTTGCTCCATGATAAAAGCAGAAGCCTTCACATTTGAGCCAGCTATTGTGACGACGACCTTAAAATAGCCTGACGGAATAGTGTGAGATTCATCAGCACCAGGCAAGGTAGCAAAGTAATATTCATACAAGGGACCCGTGAACACATAGGCATTTTCGCCCGTTCGCACTAAACTTCTCACTGCATTCTCTAATTTAACCCATGGACCCTGATTAAGGTTTGATGATTGTGGGGTAATGTTCGAGAGATAGTTAGTATCGCTCCAATTGGATGTATTGGAAAACGACGCCAAAGGCACTTGATGACCTCTATCTGTATGGATAGTTGCCCACGCATCGCTGTAGTCACTTGGCTCTAGCGTGTATCTACTTGCAATTTTAGGGTCTGATTTCCAAGTTCTAGAACGGCTTGGTCCGTCAATTGTGCTTGGTGTGACTTTGTATGCTACCCAGTCCGCAAACTTTGTTGCGCGATTATTGCTAAGCACATATATAGGTCGCTCAACGATATCATTACTTGATGGTGTGCCAGTTGGGCAACCGTAGTTGCTACATATGTTGGTGTTTGCATTTGCAGTCGCACTGACTGCAAGCATGAGTATTGCGAATTTCATTTTAATCTCCGTGCTTAATTGAAAGTCACGCAATACTAGGTTGGTTATTTGTCAGTATTATTACCTTAATGTAAATATATTGTGTTTTGTGATTACTACTGTTAGTTGAAAACTACTGTGAAAGAACCGATTTATAAGGCGTTATAGCTATAAATTATGTTAAGAATCCCTCATTTTCATTTTACTAATTAACTGGAAAATAGAGGTTAGGAGCAGAGCCGACATATTGGAACTGGCACAAATAATCTAAGCCTGAGTAATGCACGCCTTTTGGTCTGGTCACGTAGAGTACTGGAAGTAGAAACTACACTGTTTGAAGTTTAAAGTGAGAGGTTGTGTCGGGAGAAAGCATTTAGCAGCCTACATCAGCGATATGTTTTGGTGTTCTTATTTCGGCAAATCAATCTATTCAAGCTGAATTAGCCATCAGAGTTATTCGTTTTTGAAGGCTTTGCCTCTGGCGGGAAATTTTTCTTACATTGTTTTAAGGCGTTGACATTGAAAGGAGTCGCTAGCGATGCTCATTGAGGTGAGCTTCTAGTACGTCAAAGAAAACAAAGTTCATAAGTCTGAACAGGAATAGCGAACGAAAATTGGAAAAGTTATATTACTAAGATACTAATACAGCGTATTTTACGAATGGAAATGAATGAAGTTAACTTATTGAATAGAGTGTAGAAAAGCTGGTCGGCATAGCAGGATTTGAACCTGCGACCCCTGACACCCCATAGCTACTATAAATTATGCTTTAACAATCTGTTTTAATTATATTTATTCTAAAATGGACTGTATATAAAAACAGTTGTTTTACCTATTCTGGTGCATTTTTTATGTCAGCTAAAACAATAAGTTAAGTTTTCAATTACCACCGAGTTTTAATATGATGAGTACGATTTTGGAGCGAGTATTACTATAAATTCTAATGAGAGTTTATGTTGTAGGGTGGCGAAGGCCTGCTTCAGCTAGACCTCCGAAATTTCTTTTACTTCCAAAGTTCTTTTATAGTCACTACTATCGGGCAAGACAAAATAAGCCACATTATACTTATCACAGACTGCTTTAGTATTTCACTTTAAGTTTGTCTTGTTCTCCCGATTAAATAAAGGTCGAGGATTTTCACAATAGCAAAGCTAAGCGACATTATTGCCTGTTACTATGGTGATGCTCATTGGAAATTAGTGGTACTTTTTTGTCGCTGGGCCATCCCACAATCCAATTTCAGTTGTCTGTTGTGGTTCAGTAATTCTGAGCATGTAAGTTCGATTTATTACTATTAAGGTTGCTCAGTGCCCATGCTATATAGATTTACCTATGTGCTCACTGTTTCAATTGTACACAAGTGCATTTGTATAACTTGCACTACAGATCTTCACCATTCTCACCCACAAATACTAGTAGCTCTGCTTTTGTATTTACCTTCGTAATTTAAATTCCAACAACTAAAGCATGAGATAGTTCTTCAAATTTTCTTTTTTCTTCATCGCATAGCTTGGGGTTTGTAAAATATGAAAGCTCTCTCGCACGAACTATCATTATTTCATCACTATTAATAATGAAGGTGTTACTATACTCATAATGAATCCCTAAAACATTTTCGCTTAAAGATATATTTTTTTTGTGTGGTGAGATAATTGTTTCAAGCAAAAATCTCCCAAACTCTGTTACTATGTCTATGAACTCTTTATTTTTGATTATTGTATTGTAAATGTAAGAATCTGATGTTACATATTCAAGCTGTCTATAATGGCTGTGAATTTTTTTTAATACGTTATTGAAGAATTTTCCGTATAGTTCGTAGTTAAGTAAGTGAGATAAATCCAAAGCAATAATTCCGTGTTTAGCTATGCCATCTTTTACTCTTTTATCAATTTGTTTTTTCGCTATTTTAATGTTTTTCATTAACTGTTTATTACTGCGAGGGTATTTACACTCGATAGCAATACTCGAGTCTATAACCAGATCGGTTATTCCAACTAAATTAATACTTAGAGATGAGGTCTCTGGGCTTTTTACATATCTAGTAGCCATCGCAAGCTCATAGAAAATACTGTTATACTCTTGCTCAGAATCATTATCTGGTTGAAAACCTCCTTTCCCCAATTTTTGTAGTTCATCTGCACATACTTCAGCAATATCCAGTAATGGCTCAATGTTTGAAAATTTATTAGCTAAATCTAAAGTATATAATTGATCTTTAAAACTTAAATTATCGAAATTGTTCAGGTTTCTTTTTATATCTCCCAATTTAGTGGGAGATGGATCAAATTTTGGATTTTTCTTTTTTATTAGGTTGGTTAAATCTTCTAAAAAAGATAGGTAAGATAGCTTAACAGCCTCTGGGGTTTTATTTGATACAACTAACGACATAACTCTCTCCTTAATTATTCTAAGCGACTACCTTATTCTTATCAGTGGCTCGCTAAAGCTCTACCATACACCTCAAGACCATCTATAGGAAGTCAGTTAGGCAGTGAGTTTTTAGGGATTACTTCACTTATGTAATAACTATAAGAGTAATGCATTAGAACGCCTTAAATTTAAAAAACATAAAATTAACTTTGTTTTTTCATTTTGCTTTCGTTACAATTTTGGACGGGCCTTCTTGAGCTCAATTATTTAACTTACTTAAAGGGATATTATGAAAAAAATCATTATTGCAATAGTTGCATTTATTTTGTTTAGTTCACAATCGGAAGGTCGTATTATAGATGGTTATGTTCATTCCGTTGGTTTAACTAATGGTTTAATACAGTATGAGACCGGTTATAACTATTCTTGTGGCCCTACCTCTTTGGCTTTTATCGAAAACTTCTGGTATTACAAATCAGGTGGACATTACCCAACAAAGGTTTCAGACCCTCAACTTGCTAAGGAAGTTATAGAAAAGCTCTATTCTGACGGCTATAACGGAGTTTCTATTCCTTTAAATAGATCATCAGGTGTTTCAACGGATGAATTAAAGCAAATGGTGATTGACAATAAAAGCGGCTGGGTCGCTGTTAAAGCTAATGGAAACAATTCTCTTAGTCATAATCTGTCACTCGCCAGGCAATGGATTGACAATGGTTATCCATTAATAGTCGGTCTTAAAGCAAGTTATCCAAGTAACCCAGTTGGTAATTTTGGCCACATCGTTGTCATTTATGGCTATGATTATGGTAACCTTTATTACCATGACCCATACTATGGTGAATATGGTAAGATAAGAATTGATAATCTTTCTAGTGCTATTCAAGGTAACCTCCCGTATTTAAGGGTTGCGCCGCACTAACTACAATAAGAGCATCTTGGGCTTGGCGATAGCTACAGGCCCATCATATTAAAGAATTGTAGTTTCTTTACGTTTAATAGCTAGCTTCTATATCACCAACTCTGCCAACGGCATCTCCACCCAGTCTCTGTGGTTCTCTGTATAAACCTTGGTTGATTTCGCGTCGGTGTAGGCCATTCTTGCTTGTGAGTATAAGAAAGCGGATAGGGCGCTTACTTCATGTAACGCGGTGAATTTTGACTTTTTCTGATGCTTTTATACGCAAAATGAGCCCTAGTGTTATGTCGGTTAATAATGTATATATGTTACGAGAAATATAGTTTGGCAACTTTCAAATGTCTAAATATGATGTAGATACAGTAGAGGCGCGCTATCAGCCGGGCTCAGATGAACAAGTGCTACTAAATCGACTAGGGATTACAGACCCTGAGGAGATGGATAATGTCGAAGCACACTTGTTAAGTCTTCTATATAAAAAAGTATTTAGCGATGACGAAGCAGATTCAAACTTTAGTTTTGATTCTATACTGCACTGGCATAAGCAATGGCTTGGTCGAGTATATGATTGGGCAGGAAAAGTTCGCAGCGTAAGGTTGTCTAAGGATGGATTTGAGTTCCGTGCTCCCCCTTATATTGATCAAGGCATAGTTAGCTTTGAAGAACAGTATTTGACAAAGCTCCCTTATCTATCCAATTTTAGCCGTGAAGAGCTAGTCAGTTATCTGGCTAAGAGTCATGTTGAATTTATTTTGATACATCCTTGCCGTGAAGGAAATGGCAGGTTGAGCCGATTATTAATGAGTTATATGAGCCGAGAAGCCGGGTATGGAATACTGGACTACTCGTTGTGGGACGAGCATCGAGACTTCTACTTTAAATCAATCCAAGCGGGTGTTGGGTGCGAGTACCAACACATGAAGAGGCTTGTACGAGATATACTAGTCCGCTAACGCCAATGAAGCGTACTTCTTCTTATTATTTTTCAGCTTTCGCTCTATCGAAGATACCGATTTACCTGTTTCTATAGCTGTTGAGCTAGCAACGGAGCGCAGTATCATATTTTGAGTAACTTTAACTTTCTTAACGTTCATATCGCACCATAATCATCGCTAATGTAGCTACAAATGTAGCTACTACTAAACATAATAGTATATTAATGGTAAGGCTTTCGCAATGTGCCAGCTATTTATTGAGTTAGTAGAGTCTAGCGTTGTTAGTTGTGGTTACTTGCTTTAATAGAGATATACATACTCAGTTAGTGAGAAATTTTTTAGAAGCACTAATGAGATCCCTGCCATAAAAATCCCTGTTATACTCCTAGGCTAAGACACTCTTAAAAAATTGATATGTATGGAATTTAAAAAAGAAGGCAATGATTGTTTGCCACCGATTGCTGGCGGGTATCTCATAATTTACAAAGGTCAGGAGGAGCTATCTGTGGTCAGTGTCCCATCCCTAAATTTACTTGCCGAGCGTTATAGAGATAGCGTTACTGGCAACGATGAATCTTTCGAAGATGCCGACGGAAATTGCTTTGATATAGAAGTAACCTCTTCAAATGTTGGTGTAGATTGGCAAGTAACGGTAACAACTGAAGATGAAGAGCTAGAAAATCAAATTCACGTAGAGTATCGCCCAAATGAATTTTGAAGATAAGGCAAATGATCTCCTAGGTGTTTTTCAAGGCGGGATTGCTCACATCCAAGAGCAAAATAAGGATGACTTTCACAATAAACTTTACTTATCGAATGTTATTAGCTTGATGGAACAATTTTTGTCATCTTTATTCATTTTTGAGATCAAAGGCTGTAGCGCCTCCCTTAAAAAATTAGCGAATAGCGACAAATTTAGAAAAACCACAGTTACACTTCCTTACGCTTTAAATTCATCAATTGAGGAGCATTTAGTCAAGGCAATGAAAGGGTTTGTTTGGCACAACTTAAACGATGCAGAAATGTTTTATAAGGCTGTTCTCGGTTTTTCATTTAACAAGAGTACAAGACTTATTAATCAGATAGATTTACGACATGATATCGTGCACAGAAATGGCTTCAACAAAGAAGAACAAGAAGTTGTGGTGACTGATGAAAAATTAGAGCAGTGTATTGTGGTCGTTAAAGACTTTATTACTGATGTACACAGAAAGTACATTCAGGCAAAGAGTTAATACCGCTATATCACCAACTCTGCCAACGGTACTTCTACCCAATCTCTATGGTTCTCTGTATACACCTTGGTTGATTTAGCGTCTGTGTGCGCCATTCTCGCTTGTGGGTCTATCCCTGATTGTGAATATAAGAAAGCCGATAGAGCGCGTATTTCATGAAAAGTAGGGCGCTTGGACTTGGGTAAGTGTTTGTATAAGCCTATTTTGTCTCTAATGTCGCTGAACTGCTTGCTTAAGTAAGACGGGTTAAACTGCGTAGCGTGGGTACATTCTTGGCTGACTATGTTGTAGTTAGTAGCACGTTTGTGGACCACATAAGGCGAAAAGAACAGATCTTTTTTGCTCATATCAATAATGTCTTTTATCGCTTGGCCAATGGGTATTGCAACGTGCGCAGCTTCTTTGTTTTTAACTTTTTGACGGTGAATGTATAACGTGCCGTAAACTTTACCGCCGTTTTGCATTTGTGGTTCTTTAAACCAAACGCACCCGCAGCGATTTGGCATTGGCTTGCTCAGCTTGTATTCAATTCGTGATATTTCTAGCGCAGCATGGGTGGTTTGTAATGCCAAATCCATTGCTACTTTTATATTTAGTGGGGCAGCAGCATAAATACGTTTAAAGTCGTCGGGTGTTAACCTAACTCGCTGCTTTTCTTCTTTAGGTTTGGTTTTTTTGAGCTTGGCAGGGTTCTTTGTCATTAGCCCTTCGTCCATCGCATAGGCAAAGATTTTACCTAAAAACGAAATTTTGCGGTTTGTAACCTGGTTGCTAGCCCCGTCATGAAAGGTATACAAATACTCATTTACATGCGTTAGTTCTATGTCTTTTGGGTGCGTCTCGGCGAAGAACTTTTTAGCTCGTTCTATATCATTCATGAGTGTTTTCATGGTGTCGTGTGCGGGCTTTTCCTCGTCGATTATCCTTGTTTGGATCTTATCTAAGTAAGCTGCTAGTGCTTCTTGTTTTGGTGCAGAGCGAGTAATAAGCGCCTCTATACCTTGTTTGTTCCCGCCACGCATACGCATATTGTACTCTTGCGCTATGGCGATAGCCTCAGCACGGTTATAGCCGAGCGATACCCGCTCACCATTTATCAGCTTAAATCTAAAGCCTTTATTGGCATCGTGATAAAGGTGTGCGGGTAAGTCGCTATTTTTATAGTGTCTACGTTTAGGGCTCATCACTAGCAGCTCATTCTGATCAACTTATCAACGGCGTTTGACACGTTTTGAGACACCCCAAAACGCTGATCTTCAAACACATACATCTTTTTTCCAACGATACGCCCTTGGATCTCGCCGTTATCCATTAAGCGTCTAATAGTTTCTAGCGACGGTGCGCTACCTTCTACAAATTCGCGCGATAACCAGTCGCGTACTTTCATTAATTTGGGGGTCATAACAACTCCAGTTTTTCCTAAAGCTTTATAAAGTCATTTTCAGTTTTGGGTCATGCTGCTTCACTTTTCTTTACTAAGTTCCGCTCAAGTGGGGCGGCAAAAACAGCAATAGGGCCGTCGTCGGCTTCGTGAATCGAGAGCAAAAAGGCGCCGGGCGTATTACAGGTTGGATGCCAGCTATTGATGTTGGTGTTGCCTTGTTTGTAGTAGCTTTCTTCCTGTTCTACCGTGCAACTGTTTTCAAACTTGTCTAAACATAAACGAAAGCCACGTGATAGTGCATAGTTATGGATTTCAATAAAGGTATTCCCGTCATCCCACATTGGCCAGTCAGGGTGAGACCAATATCCGTTTTCGTCCCGTTGTACTTCAACCGGCTTTAGTGGGTTGCTTGCTGGCAGGGCATTTATTAATACACTGGTGTCTACGTTATTTTCTAATGCAAACTGGCGAATAGCCGACTCCATTTTATGTGACATATTGGCTAGCTCATACATCGCGCTCACCACCCAGCTGTGTGGCACAAATTGAGCTGCTTGTATTTCTGTTTTTGGTAAATAATCGTGTTCTTCTAACTGGCCTGCGCGCAGTGCAGCTTTGCTGATAATCTCTTTAATCATATTAGGTGTCATCGTTGCTCTCCTCTACCAAGGTTTTAGTCCAAGCGCTATTCGCTGCTTGTTCCATTTGGCTACTAAATTCGTAGCCTCTCGTTTGTCACTGGCGTCAGGCTTGTCTTTGCCTTTGTACCACGCCAATTGCAGTGCGGTGGCGGTAATAATGTCCATGTTCAATTATCTACTCCTTAACAGTTAAAAGAGGTGTGCCCTTGTGGGGGCACGTCTCTGGTGCTACATGGAGAAATAGTTACCGCTTTCTACTCTGCTAACCTGTGCAGCAGCGTAGATATAAATCCTGTTCTTGAGGTTGGTGTTGGTTGTGCTTCTATTTGATCTTGTTCGGAGTATTGATCGCACAACATTTGTATTTGTTCGTTAACCTCATTTAGCTCTTTTAGTGCTTCTGCTTTATTGATATGGATGTTTTTGTTGAGCAGTGTTTTGGTCTTGCTTACACCAGAAAAGTCTGGGTCTAGATACACCATTACCCCTACCATTTGCATCGTTGGATACGTGTTAATGCACACATGCACCCGCGGGTGAGGTGTTATGCCTAATGTTATCAATTGTAAAATGGCGCGTTTAATTTCTGTTTCTGTTTCCATGCTGTACAATCCTTAGTTACTCAAAGTATTAGCTTTGTTTGTTGGAATAGAATTTCTTGCATCTATAAAAATACTTGTTTGTAAGTATCTTTATAGATTGATACTTAAAAATTGGTTTGTCAATGTTGTTGCACTCAAAAAGTTGTGCGATACTGAGTTCCCGAGAGTAAGGAGAGGTCATGAAAGTAAGCTCTGCTGTAGCTATTTCTGTTAGTCAGTTAAAAAAAGTCAAAGGTGGGACAGGGGGAAATGGTGTTGAACCACCTGTAGCTTCCAGTCAAACTTACGTGAAAAATGACTCTGTGAGGAGTAAAGGAGAATAACAACTATGGCGGATTTGCTTTTTAAAATAGGTGACTTCGTAGTATTCATAAACTTCCTTTCCTTATTGCTATTTGTGAAAGCAAAAGTAAAGGATGACAGTGTTTTGTGGTCCCTAGCGATACTATGTATTTTGAATGGGCTTATGCATGGTTGGGGTTATTTCTTAAAAAGTAAATTTGATGTTTATGATAAGGAGTTCATGAGACACCTTTGGTACTTATCTTTCTCTGCATTTTACGTTATAGGGGCTGCATTTTTGGTCTTAATTCATAAATATATGAATGTAGTTGCAGGTACTTTTTCAAAGGTTGTTTCAGCCAGCTTTATTGCTATTACATTTCTAACAGTGATAAGGCATTTAACTCTTGTAACCTTGAATTTAGATATTTTATTTGTGAAATACATGTATTCATTTGGTATACCTTTAGTTAATGTGATTATGGCAATCTGCTCTCTTTTTGTTACAATAAGATTAATTTTATTGAAACGGAGTTTGTAGCATTGATTTGGATGTTGGCCTTATTTTCAGCTAGTTGCTTAGTTGGAGTTATCTTCTTTTTCTTCAAGCTCATAGCATTTCAACCAGTTAAAACTTGTGCTAATGCGGAAGATGATTCATTTGGAGTTGCGGAAAGCAATTTATTAAGAGATTGCTTAACTATCTTAAAAGAATCAAAGGATATTGACTCAATGCTGGCCTGTGGTGAGGACGCTGTTGCGCTAAATATTATTCACTCATCCAAAAGGGATCGGTTGCTTAATAGAGTGGCTCGACTCAAAGAAGCTAGTTGAAATCTCATTATTTTTAGGGGTAAATGAAGGAGGATATGATGATCTATACATTAACCAATTTAGTTTTAAAAAGTGTGAAAGGTGGTAGCAATACAGCCAATAACTTACCTAATGTTCCGACTGTAAATATTCAGACTAATGGTGGAGGCATAGAGCCTAAAGGGAAGGGCTCCAATTAAGCTGATACCGGGGCTTTAGAATAGTATTTATTTTTCAAAGCCCTAGCCATTTTATGCTCTATGCTAGGGTTATTCGAAATAGAAGGTTAACTTTCATTACCGACTGCTTTTTTAAATTTACTAATAATCTTGCATCTAAAAACACTGCTCAATAGCGGCTGATCTAGAAAAGTTTTTAGACTGATTTTAAAGTTTTTAACTCTAAAAACTTATTGGCAATTTTCTCGTAATCACCACTTAACTCCACAACGATGCTAGCGCCCAAAAAGTTTGCGATAAGATCTTGATGCTTGACTATGTCCAACTTTCCTAGGCCTTGTGCTTGGAATTGCTTGGATAACGCTGTGATTGTTCGCTCTAATGCTATGGGAACTACCTCTTCGATTTCGTCGCTGGTGTAGCCATTTACAGCTTCTTCATCGTGAGCTCTTAATTCCATTTTTTGAGTATCATTTTTTCCCGTGTGAATGTAACTCGGGGTGACACCAAGCGCCATTGAAATTTCGTACAATTTTTTCGGTGCTGTATCTCGCTTTTCCAATGCAGCAAAAGCTTGTTGGCTCATTCCAATCAAATCGGCCAATTGCTTCTGTGTTAGGCCTTTCGACTTTCTCAGGCGTTCAATTCTTTTTCCAATACTTTCAGTCATTGAAATCCTAGTGTGACGCTTAATGGTATTAAATTACAAGCAATTAATAGATTTATCAAACAATAAAACAGGTTTTTGGTACTCAAAAAGTTGTGTTTTTGTTTTTTGAGTAGTACATTTGATCGGGGAGGTAAATTTATGATCGCAATTCGTGAAGCAATTAAGGTTATGGGTAGTCAGAAAAAGCTTGCTGAGGCTATTGGTAACGGAATAACTCAACAGAAAATATCTTACTGGCTGACGGTTGGCAAAGTTCCAGCCGAATACGTATTGAATATTGAGAGAGTTTCCGGTGTAAGCAGACACAAACTGCGGCCAGATATTTATCCTATCGTAATTAGTGACCAGCAAAACTCAGCTGTTATTCGATGATTTCGGCTCCAAGTATATCGAGCAGTGCTTCTGTTTTCATCGAAGCAACTTGAGCTTGAGGAAGCTTATGTTTTTGCACGATGTAGTGCTGGATGGCTTCAAACCATCCGTCAAGGCGATAGCTAGCGTAGTCGTCCTGTTCTACTAGTTTTTTGCCGAACATATAAAGGCTGAACTCAGCGGCGGCACGAGCTTTAAGTGAATTGGGGTTTGGTTGTGGGTTAGTACGATTAGGGGGGGCGTATTGAGTCATTAAACAATTCCTTTTTGTTGATGTCCTTTACGTATTAAGCATAGCAGAGAGATTTGGGTTTTTGTAAACGGTTAAGTTAATAATATTGGGGTTGCAAGTGGCTGTTAGCAATAAAGAAATTGTAGTGATAGATACCGAAACACTAGATACATCGCCAAGTGCGGTGGTGTTAACTGTGTCTGCTGTACGGGTATCTTTGGATACTGGTTTGAGCCTGCCTGTTAATGACGGTGTGCTCAATGAGGTTGGTGAAAACATTCTGCATATTATGCCAAATGTGACTGAGCAGCTGCTTAGTGGGCGGACGACATCAGCCGGGACTATTGCTTGGTGGAATGGCCAGAGCAATCAAGCAAAACAAAGTGTTTTAAGTGGTAGCACTATGTCACTTGCAGATGCGCTGGCTTTACTTACGGCATTTATTGGAGACGCCCAAGTGTTTTGCCGTGGTACTGATTTTGATCCGCCTATTCTTGCGAGTTTATATAAAAGCGCGGGTTTAAAAGCGCCATGGAAGTATAACCAGGTGCGCGATGTTAGAACGTTTATTGATGCGCTCAGTGGTGGCACTAAGGGCTACCTAGAAAATTGGGAGCAGCCTAGTTGGTTGGTGCCTCATCACTCTTTACACGATTGCATTAGAGATGCAATGCAGATGGTGGAAGTGAGTAAGGGGCAATGTGTAACTGTACCAATGGATTAAGTAGTTGATTGGTACATATAGGAGGAAGGGGTATGCACCCTAATAATTTTACGGTTACCGCTGTTACAGATGAGGGCGAAACGGTGACGGCGCCATTGGTCTGTGTGGATTTTAGCTCTTTAAACCATGAAACGGAGTTGGTGAAAGTGGATATGCCGGATAAAAGCATCCGGTGGGTTGCTTGGGAAACGGTGAGAGTTAAGGGCCAAATTCCATTTGAGGACGAGGCGCAATTAAAGTTGATGGGTACGCAAATTGCGCTGCTTGAAAGTAAACGTGCAGCGCATTTGAAGCGTTTGGGCATTGTGGGTGTTTAGAGATTTAGGTTTATAGCCTGAACGTCTCGTTTAAATTTTAAACTATACCCTAGTCTCTGTAGGCCAGCTTCGGTGAGCACAATGCAGGCGCTGTCTACTTTGCTTTGACGAACAAAGCCCTCTTCAAAGTAAAAGTTTACTACTTCTTTAAGAGTGTTTCTTTCGTGGTCTTCGATTTGTTGGCTTGGTTCAGTTTGGTGCACGTTTTCGTAACTTGGGTGTATTCCGTTAGGAAATTTATCAACGAGAAGTTTTGAAAGTGGTTTTGCATGTTCTTTAAATAGTTCGTCAAATTGTGGCATGAGTATTCCTCCGTGTTGTGGAGTTTTAATAGTAGTCAATATTTTCGATTGAGGAGAAAGCGATGTTTGAAAATTTATATGAGCGTTACCCCGAACACATGCCGGGTAAAAACAAGCCGCAGGCGACACCGCCTGTAAGTAAAGAAGAAAAGCCCACCCCAAAGGGGTAGGCCGACAAACAAAAACCCGCAATCTGAACTTTGGCGAGCCGGATTTGCGGGTTTAAGTATGACGGAGGTTAGTATGACATGTTTGGTTGATTTAGCAACAGGAGTGGCGTGATGAGCATGGAGCTTATGGTTCTGGCAATGAAAACTCACGTTGGAAGCCATGCAAGAAAGTTAGTGTTGATTAAGCTTGCTGATAATGCCTGTGATAAAGGAGAGTGTTGGCCGTCTTATCAGCATATTGCTGATCAATGTGAGATGTCTAAACGTTCTGCTATGCGCCACATTGATAAGTTAGTAGAAGATGGGCTCATTAGAAAAGAAGTGCGAAAAGGTGGGATAAAGGGAAATAGGTCTAATGTGTACTTTTTGGAAAGAGAAATGCTATTAAGTAGTATGATCCAGCCAGCTACCCCTAGTGACAAATTGTCACTAGGGGTAGTGTCAGAAAGTCACCCCCCTAGTGACACCGTGACACCCCCCCCTAGTGACATTGTGTCACCCAGAAGCAGTCACTCTTTAGATCCAGTCAAAGAACCAATAAAAAATAAATCAAAAAATTTGGATTTTTCTGTTTGGCCTGAAATGCCCTCGAACCAAACATTGAACGATTGGCTGGCAATGCGAAAGCGGATGAAGGCGGATGTAACTCAAACTGTGATCAACAGGCTGGCGCCTCAATTGACGATTGCGTTTAACAAAGGGGTGAGCGTTGATGACTGTTTGGGCGAGTGCGTAGTACGAAATTGGCGTGGGTTTGAGTTTGATTGGTTGAGTGATGAGATTAAGGCTCGGGGCTTAGGGCGTTTGCGGGCTAATCAGCATCGTTCATCTGACTTTGAGCTGTCGGGCCAAATTACTAATCACTCGAGTCGCAAGGATGTGAGTTTGGCTTTGCAGGCAGGAATGCCATTTAAGGCGTTACCAGAGCGGCATCAAAACGACTTAATTGGTGAGTGGCGAGCAGGGCGTTTACGGATTGAGTTGGTTTCGTTGCTTGAAAAGCAAAATGTTTTGCTGTGAGGCCGTTATGGGTAATTATCGTTTAGACCAAATCACTTTTAAAAATGCACTTAAGACAATTTTAGGTGCGAAATACAACGCTGCTGCGGCTCAAGCTAATGCTGAAAAAGCACGTGTACTTGCTGAGGTTGGCGGTGAGCCAAGTTTGCGTGATAAAAACCGAGCAGCTGCAGCTGGTAATCGTGTTATGGCTGAGTGGGCTAAGAGTGTTGGGGTGCTTAGTGTGTCTGACTGGATTAAGAGCCAACGCTAATGATTGAAGCCGGTAACATTCTTAAATGCGCGCGTAAACAGTCTGGTTTAAAGCAAGTGGATGCTGCTATTGCTTATGGTGTGTCTGAGCGAACGTATCAACGGTGGGAGAACAATGAGATCCAACCTAAGTTTGTGGACGTGGTTGGGCTAATTGAGGGAGTGTTTAAAGTTGAGTTTAGGGATTTGGTTGGATAGTTGCAAAACTAGTTGTGAAATGTGCTATATTCGTTATAACTAAAAAAATAACCCAACATTTCACATTAACTAAATCGTCTGCGGAGACTCAATTTAATGGTTGATAGAAGTAAGTTTGAACGTCTTGATGAATCACAACAACGAATTGTTAAGTTTATTGTTGATAATCTAGACAAAGAAGTTTTAGAACAGCTAGAAAATGCGATTCATGTAGAGTATGCGCGTGATGTGTCATACGTATTAGAACACCGCCCTGACGTTGCCAATCGGGCTAAGCCACAGATGCATCGATATGCAGTGGATCAGGTCTTCGTTGATATGTTTGGTCCAGATGCTCTTCAAAGCACGGAGCCGAGAGGAGAGTATTATACTATTTATAGTAATGGTGCGATTTCGATGAGTCACTGTGAAGCACATACTGATGAAAAGAAACGCCCAGCCAAGCATAGAAAGAAGATGGCTAAGAAAAACGAAGTGATTGAACCGCTTCAGTTAACTTTTGAGCATTTTGATAACACTCAAAAAAGAGCGGTTGATAATACGATTCATATTGCTTTGTATACTCTGCATAAAAGTAAAGTCGCAAGTGATGCTACGGAGCCTGAGGGGATATATGTGGTAGTTCCTTATTCAGACTGGACGGGCTATCATTTATTCGTAAGTTTGCAATTAATTCTCGGTATGTATGGTAATGAAGAGTTGGAAGCGATGGAGGATATGGCAATGCCAGCGCTGAAAGACGTTATGATTGACCGTGAAAAAGATATATTTAAAAGGTAGATAATGAGAACGGGTATAGGTGGTTTTCAAGGCGCGCGGTTAACTCAAGCTAGAGAAGTTTTAGGTATTTCTAAAAGCGATCTTGCAACTATGGTTAGCGTATCACCTGCATCTGTTACCAACTGGGAAAGTGGTAAGTTAAAACCAGAAATTGAGAAGGTTGAGGCTTTAAGTAAATGTCTCAACCAACCAATTGAGTGGTTTATAAAGGAGTTGAGTGATGGTGCAGATAGTACGTATTTCTATAGAAGTATGGCTTCGTCATCTCGCAGAGGCAGGATGACAACAAAGGTTAGGCTTAACTGGTTGTCTGAGTTGACCGAAACTTTATCAAAGTATGTGAGTTGGCCTGAAATTAGGTTACCCGAAAATAACACTCACTTTTTGCAGCTATCTGACGAGGAAATTGAAGTATTTGCTTTGGCTACTCGTGAGGCTGCTGGTGTGAAATCTGGGCCTGTGCCTAATATGGTGTTGGCTATTGAAAACTGTGGTGCATTTGTTACTCGGGATGAAATTGGCTATCAAAAGGTTGATGGTACTTCATTTTGGTGTCCAAATACTAAGCGGCCATTTGTGTTTTTAGCTGACGATAAAAGTAACGGGTGTAGAAGTAGGTTTAATGCTGCGCATGAATTAGGGCATTTGGTATTGCACAAATTTGTGACTGATTCTGAACACAGTAAGCATCATGCAGAAATTGAACGGCAGGCGCACTTATTTGCTGGCGCTTTTTTAATGCCTGAAAGGGTGTTTTTGAATGAGGTTAAATATGTCACGGTTGAGTCTTTACTTGCGTTAAAAATGAAGTGGAAGGTTTCAATTGCTGCGATGATTATGCGTTTGCATCACCTTGAAGTTATTGATGACGACCAAAAGTTAAACCTTTATAAAAGGTTGTCGGCTAGAAAGTGGCGTACCAAAGAACCTTTTGATGAAAAAATTGAGTTTGAGATACCTCGTGTACTTCCCAGAACTGTTAATCTGATAACTGAGAACTTGATGAGTAAACTCGAGCTTGCGCATGAGTTGGTATTGTCTCCTCATGTTTCTGAAAAGCTGCTGAGTTTACCTATGGGGTATTTTGATGATACACACCATATGGAAAATGTAGTTGAGCTCAAAAGCCGTTATCGTTCTGGGAATGTTAAAAGCAAAAAAGCGGATGTGGTAAAAATTTTTTAGAGTGTTCCCCGTGAGCACGGGGAACGGTTGCTGTGTTTTGGTTGCAGTGTTATCTAAGGAATTCGGGCAGGTTAATAAGGATATAAGGAGTTATTTTGGATAATAACAATGAAATAGTTAAAAAAGTTTTTCTTATTGCTGTATTTATTTTATCAATATTCACTATTGTGTTTTTTAGTCGCTATGACATAGATCTTAGTCAGGATTTTAGCCAGTGGGTTAATGTCGCTGTCTATTTCAACAATATTGTTACTCCGATCCTGATGTTTTTATCTGTTTTTTTATTGTTTTTAACGTGGAAAAATACCCGGGAAGAGTTGGTTAATACTAGAGAAATCTTGCAGAAGCAGATGGATATGCAAGTGAATAGTAAAAAGCTCGAAGAACTCGAGTTAATGTTTGAAAAACTGAATGGTTTTGTTTTTGAACATAAGTGGATGAATGCTAGAGCTTATGCATACTTTGAAAGTCATGATGATTTTTTTAATCAATATCTCGATATGGAAGCTAATCAATCTAGCGCTTCTTTGTTGCTCAGTAAACTTGAGTTTAAAGAGATTTTTTCACAGGCTTGGGATGTCCTTCGCAATAGAAGTTTAATGGAGATATTAAAGCTTTTTAAATTAGGATCTTTAGAGCAGGTAGACTATTTTTCTCCTATTGGTCAATTTTCAGGTTATTGCTCTGAAAATGATTGTATTTTACAATATAAGCATTCCCGCATAGGTTCGGACCTAAAAAAAAGACTGTGTCTTGATGCAGTTGTCCTAAGTTGCGCACTAAGAACTATTAAGTTTAATGAACTAGTGGTAATTTTGTTTGATATACATAATTTAATTTCAGATCTTAAGACGCAAGGCGAGGAGTTGAAGTGTGAGCTTCTTTCTGTTAAATATGACTTAAATTTAATTACAGATGCTTGCTGGTACAGATTTGAATTAGATATTCATGAAAGTTTTTTTGGAAGTTTGCTCCCAGCGTATAGGGATTACGATATTAGTGAATACCTTTCTGATGCTGAGCGTGTTTATCTAAAGAATAAGGCTATTTTTAATGAGTTTAAAAGAATAGGGAAGGGCGAGCCTAGCTTGTGTTCTAGTCTTCAATTTTTACTTGATAGGTATTATGGACGACAGTATTGGATTAAAGAAGGCACTCTTAAAGGCTTTCTTTACCAAATTTATGATTACAAAGGTATTTTCAAACACAGCGAAAGGTTCTCTGAGTAATTATTAATTAGCGTTGGTATAACTGAATTCAACACTTAATTCTGGGAATATCAGGCCATCGGGTAGTGTACCGTGGCGATAAAAACTCACGCTTCATTATCCAATCGTTATTTTGTACTTCACTACCCAGCCTTGCTGCTGTAATGCCATAGCGTTTGTTAATGTCGTCTATTGTTTTCATTAGTTCAGGGTTGTCTTGCGAGGCGTTGAACATGTCTGCATGCTGGAAATTGTCGTCTTCTAGCTCTATTGCACCAATGCCTGATTTGTAATATCTAACACCCGGTTTAAATAGCTCTCTGAACACTTGTTCAACGGCGTTGGCAAATACCATGCTATCGGCGGATGCAATAGGCAGCGCTTGAATAAATGACTTTTTAAAGTAGCCGTCTTCATGGGGGGAAGAGTGTGCGAAAACGATAATGCGCTTTGCCAGCGATTGTTGTTGTCGCAGCTTTTTGGTTACTACTGAGCAGTGTGTGATTAATGAAGCTTTGAGTGCAGCGGGAGTCGTAACACGTTCACCAAAGCTGCGGGTGCTGTAAATTTCTTTTTTGCGTTGTTTTACTTCATCCCACGATAGGCATGTGTTGCCGTTTAGCTCTTCAATTGTGCGCTCTAGCACTACGCTAAACTGTTTGCGCATGTGCTTTGGGCTTTGCTTTGCTAAGTCTAACGCTGTTTCAATCCCCATCATTGAGAGCTTTTTAGATAGACGTTTACCTATACCCCAAACGTCACCTGTAGCCATACGTGAAAGTATTGTTTTACGTGATTGCTCGTTGTGAATGACGGCTACTCCTGTAGCGCCTGCAAATTTTTTTGCGGCATGGTTTGCGGCTTTTGCTAATGTGGGAGTTGGGCCAAAACCTACACCAACGGGTAACTTTGTGCTTTGCCAAACTGTGCGGCGTATGAGTTGACCATAATCGTACCAGTTATTTACGATTGAGCTGTAACCATCGAATTTAAGGAATGCTTCATCTATTGAGTATACGTAGTGCTGGTCGCAGAACTGTCCAATCACGGCCATCATCTTGTCTGATAGATCGGCATATAGCTCGTAATTAGAAGAGCGAATGATCACACCATTTTGTTCTAATATTTGCCTTAATTTGAAGTAGGGCTCAAATTTTGGAATGCCAAGGGCTCTTGCTTCTGGTGATGCAGCAACAATGCAACCATCGTTATTTGAAAGCACGACGACAGGCTTTTTACGAATTGTTGGATCAAATACCTTTTCGGCTGAGGCATAGAATGAGGTGGCATCAACTAGCGCATACATTTGGCAAGTTCTACGTTTTTCTTAAGGAGTCTAACGGTGCTGATCACAACACCTTCAAGTTGGAATGTATCTGCTTCCGATATTGCTACCGGCGCATAAATACGCGAAGCTGATAACAGCCTTCTGTTAGTTATATCTATAATCTTACACACAAACTCATTGTTATAATTTGCAACAATCACATCGTATTGTTTTGGTGAAATCGAGCGATCGACAATTAGAATGTCACCGTCGAATATTCCAACACCTTGCATTGATTCACCCGATGCTAGGCCGATGAATGTGGCGTTTGGGTTGTTGATAATGAGCTGGTCAAGTGAAAGCCCCAGCTCTTTGTATTCAGAAGCTGGGGACTCAAATCCAACAATACCCGCTTGCGCTTTAATAGGAATAACTTTCATACGCTATAAATTATACTGTACATAAATACAGTATAATTGCGATTTATTGGATGTGCAATGTTCGGGGAGGTGGTGTGTGTTGAATTAACACTTTGTATTCTTTTTGTTTTCATGGTGTGTTTAAATGAGGTTATGTTGCCTGATGGCTCTTTAATAAAGGAAATGAGATGGAAGAGGAAGAATCTAAAATTATCAGGGACATTGAAAAGTGTCGGTCAAAGTCACCTACTTATAGTGATAACCCTTACTCAGAAAACTCTGATGAATTTGATTCATTTGAAAGGCAAGTCACTCAACGTATCAAGCGAATGAAGAATGTTAAGTGTGAATCATATCCAATCGGTGAAGAGCCTGAATACATGAAGTATGTAGAGCTAAAAGGCAGTAAAGTTGTAAAGGAAAAAAAGGCTGTTCGCTCGAATAGCTATGCTGCAGCTAAAAATAAATAAGGGAGTAATGCGGTGCCATACATCCGAAAGGTAAGAGATCTTAAGGCAAAAAAGAAAAAGTTTGTGTATCAGAAAATTATGAGGTCACAAGGGTACCATGATCCAAATATTTTCGATCTAATCAAAAATACTTTCTGTTCAATGACGTTTATTGAAAAGCCAATAAGTGGTGGCGTTAAGTTTGTTGTTTCTTTTGTACATTGTATTGTTTTATTTATTACTTTACTGAGCGTTTATTCAGTCCATCTAGCTTCACAAGCGAACTTGATGAATGAAGAGAGCATTCGTATGGCATTGGCATTTGATACTACAAAATCAGGCTCTCTACGTGACGATGCAATCCAATGGATGCTAGATCAGAATATGTCCATATCGAACTTGGTTTTAAATGATTTCGAAAGGAGTAGTTTTAAAATACGAGATAATTACTTCGGTAGACATGGAGAAAGTTATATATATAACATTAAAATAGATAAAAGTGAAATTTATTTAAGCGGAGGTGAGGCGAAATTTAAAAATCTAATTATTGAAGATAGTAATGTTAATTTTTCTTCTAATGGTATTGAGTTATCACCATTGGTGATTGAAGATAGTGATGTTGATTTTACTTCAAATGGTATTAAAGTTTCACAACTAGTTATTGAAGATAGTGACGTTAATTTTTCTTCAAAGGATATTAAAGCTTCATCACTGGTTCTAAGGAATAGTCACGTGACTTTTTTTGGAACTGAACAAAGAGAAAGAAGCTATGTTTACAGTAACTGTTTATATAATTCACAAGTTACTCTAGAATACGTGTCCGGCTTTACCTTAGGTAATACTATTGGTTTTGATGTTTCTTTACGGGCAACTTCTTCATATTTAAGTGATCAACTTGAAGGTGAATGCGATAAAAGAATGGGGTGGTTGGTTATAAGAAAATCAGAAAAAGTGGTGATAAATGGTAGATTAGCTAAAAAAATCTGGGTTTTCGATTCTGATGATGTGAGTATTGATTTCCAAAGTAATAAAGATGATGTATACATGCCAAAAGTAATCTATTTCAGCGGTGTTGATAACTCGAAATTTACGATGACCGAGTTTGTTACTCTAATAGTTCATGAATCCACGATACGTGTAGACGGTAACTTGTATTACAGTTATGGTCCAAGGAACTTTCCATATCTATCAGTTAGTCCAGATGATGAATATAAACTGTCGACTGTACATTTGTTTGGTAGTTTTGCAATTATAGAAGCAGATTTAAATTATATTAACTTGGTCGCTCCACACGGAAATACATTTGTAGGTATGTTGGTTATAAAAAATAGTAGTCAAGAGCAATGCGAAAAAATTATTTCAACAGCTGGGATGCTAAGTGTTGAACTGGGAAATGTTACTTTTATTGATTATAAACCCTGTACGTACGGCAGAATGGTTAAACGTAATGCATGGAATATCGCAACTAAAAATATTGGTCATGAACTTTTTATAGAAGGCCAGAAAATAGAAGAGAGCCAGCTTAGAGCGGAAATGGAAAAGTATTTTAGAAGAAAGTCATTGTATTAACAATATTTTCAAATATATACCAGCCACAAAGTGTCGTATATGAACTGTAATTAGTCGTTAAAGTGTTGGTCAGCTTTTTAATGACGAACAACAATATGCGAATAACAGCTCTACTTTCAGAAAGTGCTATACGTGATCACTGCAAGGACTTAACAATTGCGGAAGTGAAGGACCGAAAAACTCCTTTGCTACTTCGCTACAAAGCTGACAGAACAGGAAGTTGGCTGTTAGAACTAAACCGGGAGGGCAAAACTACCCGACCAAAAATAGGCGACTGGCCTTTGGTATCTGTAGCTGGCGCTAAAAAACAACTTGAAGGTTTACTTTTAGCTGTCGCACAAAATGAAACCGCTAAATTAACCGCGTTTTTTAATATTGCGGAGCTAAGTCAATGGTATATCGAGCGTGAGCAGCGCAACGCTTCGACCTCAAAGAAATACAGAACTACATCCTTATCTTTGGTTACAAAACATATATTGCCCCGCCTTGGTGGTTTTAACGTCTGTGGACTAGATAAGGGCCTTGTGGATGAGCACTTGGTTCAATCAATGATGGAGGAGGGTTACAAGCCTAGTACTATTCGCCAAGTGTATGCACAGCTAAAACGTATTTTGCAACAAGGTGCGGATAGCGCGGTGATTCAGCCTACGGCTTTAGCCGGTGTTCCATTCAAAAACTTTCATAAATCAAAAATAAAGCCTAAGCCAAGTGCAATTAGGCCCTATCAATTGCGTGATGTCATTGAGCAAATAAAACAAGCAGATAGATTACCAAGGCTGTTTGCTTTGTGTTTGCTGTGCTTTGGTACGCGTAAAACTGAAACGAGCCTAATTGAGTATGGCTGGTTTGATACATCTGATAAGCCGCGCCTTATATTGCCAACCCAAGTGACTAAAACGAATGATGAGTTAGTAATTCCATGTTCTGAGTTTGTGATGCGAGAAGTGGCGTTGTTTCGCAAAGAACAGGGAGGTAATTGCCGCTATTTGTTTGCAAATGCCCGAGGTGAATCAGTTGGGGAATCAACCACCGACAGCTGGGTTAAATCGGTTAGTGGTGGAAAGTGGTCAGCTCATGACTTAAGAAAGTTGGCAACTGATTGCTGGATAGAAGCTGGAGTGGATTATTTAGTCGTACAGCGTTTATTAAACCACGCACTACGAGGGGTAGATCAGGCGTATATGCACTCACATCTTGAGAGCCGAAAACGTGAGGCTTTGGAGCAATGGCACAACAAGATTGATCGGCTAATAAACTCCGACACTAATCCGACACGGAATAATTTTGATAAGTGGTTGTAAGCCTGAGAGTTAAAGGGCTTGCGTTAATAAAAAGTGTTTTACACAAAGGAAAATTTAAAGGGGCAATATGCGTTTAAAAGGTGGTCAGTATATCCGTATAGCCAGAACAAGAATGGGACTAACGCAGCAGGAAGTGTTTGAGGAATATGGTGTTGCAGAGAGCACTTTGAAGCGTTGGGAAAGTGGCCGAACTGAGCCTGCGTTTAGCGATGTGATTGATATTTTTGACAGTGTATTTTGTCAGGACTTTTTTGCAGTAAGAGAGCGTTTGGAGGTGGCATTTAATGAACATCAGAACAGTTAAAGCCTATTTAAGTATTTGGGGTGCACATCATCGGTCGGAGTATTACGAGCACGGGTTTAGTAAAAAGAATGTGATACATCAATACATGACTAAAAATAGTTTAGAGGAAGAAAGTGTTGCTATAAGGTCGATTTTTGAACTAATGGATGGAAAGGTTGCTACTTTAAGACAAGAGTATATAGCAGTATTGAACGCAAAATATTGTCATTTACTCTCCTCTGAGAGGGGGGCAAGAAAATTGGGGATCACGAAAACTCAATTTGAATTTAGACAAGCTCATGCTGAACGTTCACTCGTTGAATTTTAAGTGTCATTTCTGGCCTTTGAGCTTTAGAAAAAAGGCGTATGATTGAGATATGCTTTCCGCAGTAGCAATGAGCAAGTTCTATGAATTCAACCCGCTTAATTGCGGGTTTTTTATATCTAAAGTGAAGGAATCGCTGAGATGGTTTGACTATGATGTGAAAGTTTTTGCGTGTCATACTGGACGCACGTATTTTCAGTAAGTGCCAGCATGTGATAGCCCTGTATCCCGCATGGGCCCATAGGGGAGGGATTAGGCGTCGGTTTGCGCCCGACTAAGGCATAAGTAGCACACGAATGAATATGTTATTAATGGAGGGAGTTATGAGCCAAGAGTTTATCGCCTTACTAGCGTTTGCTCTTTCACTTCTGCGAGCCACCACGGTTGTTTTGTTGGCGTGGTTTACGTTGCGCTTCTTAGATAAGCGCATGGGGTTTGTATTCGTAGATTGGTGGGAGAAAGCAGATGACAAAGCAAAAGCTTTTTATTTGGCTGCTCGTTGTTTCGCTGTTTTCCTCGCCTTCAGTATTTGCATGGCATAGCAAATACGACTGGCAAATCAAAAAGGCTGCACGCCACTACCTGCCATCGGTTCCATGGCAACTCTACAAAGCACAGCTCATTCAAGAGTCATCATTGAACTCCAATGCTATCAGCCCAGTTGGTGCTGAGGGTATAGCTCAGTTTATGCCTGGCACGTGGGAAGAGGTATCCCGTCAAATAGGCGTGATTGGTTCACCGTATGACGCGGAGATAGCCATACCAGCAGGTGCTTATTACATGGCTCGGTTGAGACGTATATGGAAGTGGCCCAGATCTGAGGAAGACAGGCACAACTTAGCGATGGCCTGCTATAACGCAGGCTGCGGGAATATCCTAAAAGCCCAGCAGCTTTGTGGAAATCCATCTCGCTATGAGCCGATCATGGCATGTTTACCAGCAGTGACCGGAAAACATGCTGATGAAACGTTAGGTTATGCGCCACGCATTCGGCGCATCTTTGAGCGGCTACTTTATGAATAGGTTGATTATTTGGGCCTTTGGCTTACTGCTTACTGCCAGTCTTATAGGCTGGCAGGCTTTTTCTATTAAAGTACTTCGAGCAGAAGTTAAGTTGGCCAACGAACGGGCCGAACAGTTGCTAGTTAACCGTGATGAGCTAGCTGCATCATTAGCTGATTCTGAGCGTGATAAAAAAGCGCTGTGGGCAGAGTTTGAGGAAAATGTTGCCGTTCTGGCGTCACGAGATGCGGAGTTGAAAAAGAACCTGCAAAAGTTGGCGGAGTTGTCGGAAACACTAAGAGGACTGAGAAAACATGATGAAGAGTATAAAAAGTGGTCTGATGCTCGTGTCCCTGATGCTGTTATTCGGCTGCTCCGCAACACCAGAGCAACAGGTGATCGTGAAGACGGAGTACCGTAAGCAGGTCGTACCTAAGCACTTGGCACAGGACTGCCCGTTGCCGCCGGTGCCGGCAGAAGGGTCATCAAACGAAGCGTTAGCTGAATATATGGTCAGAATGGAATCAGCACTGAAGGACTGTAACATCGATAAGAAGAGCATAAGACAATGGCAGAAAGCACAACCGCAAACACAGTAACCAACACTTCTGCTGTTATTGCCATTACTAGCGGCGTGTCTAATAGCGAGTTCGCACAATCATTGTTGAGTGCGAGCTTTGACCAGATTATCCAAGGGCACTTTTATTGGCAGTTGTCCGATGTTATTACGCTGGTTTGTACTGCCATCGTGATAACCAACTTTGTAATTGCTCGCATCGATAAAGTGAGGCTGAAGAAACAACAACAGGCAACGGGCCTATAGGGGGATCAGGTCTATGGGCGCTTTCTGATATGGACAAACACAGCGCAATGAAGATCAAAAGCGAATGGAAAAGCACTTGGATTCCATAGATAAGAAACGTGATATGTTGCTGAGCTCAAGCTAGCTGGGGACCCTAGAACATTGATTCTGAACCACGGGTCACTGACTCGCGGGGAATGGCTAATTTTCGGGTTTTCTATGTTCGTCAGCAGCACCTTGATAATTATCAAGTTTGGCAAGGGGTTGGGGGTGAAGGTACTGACTAAAATCTGATCCTTTCTGACGGTTAAGATCGTCACTAGATCATTATGCAAGAGGTGATGTCGAAGTGTGGGTGACGTTACAAAAATTGATGACGCTTATCTGTGGAACATAACCCGAATTTCTCAGGCGTTTGGGGTATCCCGTGACACGGTACGAAAGCGATTAAATACTGCTGGGGTTGCTCCAGTGAAAAAAGTGAAGGGTGTACCCCTTTATCCGCTCCTTGATGTTGGACCAGCTTTATTTGCTGGTGAAGCCAATGTAGTGCCAACGACATATAAGCCGGATGAGTTGCATCCCAAAGACAGAAAAGACTATTACCAGTCGGAAAACGAACGGCTGAAATTTGAAGAAAAAACCAAACAGCTTATCCCTGTGGAAGAAGTCCGAGCCGATCAGGTTAGAACCCTAAAAGCTAATGTGGCATTTTTTGAAGGCTTGCCTGACAAGATGGAGCGCACCCGGCTGTTCAACCCAGAGCAGTTGGATGTGCTGGAGCGAGTTACTGATACATTCCGCGACCAATTATACAACGAACTGATGGATGTGGCGGATGAGTAATTATGCCAAAGCCTCAAGGGTTCGCCGTGAATCCGCCGCTTTAGTGCGAGCTCCCAAGCGCGAACCGATTTCACAAAGTGCCTCACGGTTGTTGTATGTGGAGCAAGGCGGGGCTATGGTGCCTTGGGATGGCTCGCTGATCCCCTACATGCACGAACCCATGAATTGCCTGCAATCGCGACAATATGATGGTGTGGTGTTTGTTGGCCCAGCTCGAACAGGTAAAACAGTAAGCTTGCTTGATGCGTGGATCATGCACACTGTAGTCAATGACCCCGCGGATATGTTGGTGGTGCAGATTTCTGAGGAAAAGGCGCGGGAGTACAGCAAAAAACGCTTGAGCCGCAGCTTTGAATCCAGCCAGGAAGTGCGGGCGGCATTATCGCCGCGTGCCCATGATAACAATGTGCATGACAAGATTTTCAAAGCCGGGCACTACCTTAAGATCGGCTGGCCGAGTAAAAACATTTTTGCTTCATCCGACTGGAAACGGGTGGCGCTCACGGATTATGACCGAATGGAACAGGATGTGGGCGGCGAGGGCTCCGGCTGGGTGTTAGCGGGTAAACGTACCCAAACTTTTATGAGCAGTGGCATGGTGCTGGCGGAGAGTTCGCCGGGCTATGACATTCTTGATCCAATGTATCGGCCAGAAAGCCCGCATGAAGCGCCGCCAACCAAAGGCATTCTTTCCTTGTTTAACCAAGGGGATCGCCGCTTGAGGTATTGGCAATGCACGGATTGCGGGGAATGGTTTGAGGCAGATTTTGAATTGTTGGTGTATGACACCAACGAACCCGACCCGACCAAGGCGAGCCGGGAAGTATATCTGGGCTGCCCGCATTGCGGGGTTATGCACCAAGAAAAATTCAAACATGATTTTAACCGCAATGGGGTGTGGCTGCCTCAAGGGCTTTGGCTTGACCAAAACCGAGAAATTCACGGTGAAGCCAGAGTGAGCCGCATTGCCAGCTTTTGGCAGAAAGGCCCAAGTGCCGCATTCCAAACGTGGAACCAATTGGTTTACAAGTATCTGGCGGCCATGAATGACTATGAACGCACAGGGAGTCTTGAAAACCTCAAGGCCACAACCAACACCGACCAAGGCAAGCCGTTCACACCACCAAGAAACACGGACAGAAACGCCAATGACCTGATGGACAGGCGCAGCGATCTGGGCGTGAAAGTGGTACCGGACTGGGTGCGCTTTTTGACCGCAGCCATTGACGTGCAGGGCGGTAAGAAAACGCCTCGCTTTGAAGTGCAAGTGGTGGGCTGGGGGGCTGAGCTGGAACACATTGTGATTGACCGCTATGCCCTAGCCAAGAGCAAGCGCGAAGATCCCGACACGGCCAGCGGCTATGCCAAGATTGACCCAGCCAGTTATCTGGAAGATTGGGGCGTGATCACAGACAAGGTGATCAACAAAACCTACCAAATTGATGATGAATCAGGCCGGCACATGCCTATCTTACTCACTGCATGTGATTCCGGCGGTGAAGAGGGGGTGACAGATAACGCTTACAACTATTTTCGTAATTTGAAAAAGTTAGGGCTGTCCCGGCGATTTATGTTGGTCAAAGGGGCCAGCCGTATATCGGCCCCGTTATTGAAAAAGAGTTACCCGGATAACACCAAACGTAATGACCGTAAGGCCAGCGCGGCGGGTGATGTACCTGTGTGGCTTCTAAATACGGACAAAATCAAAGACGTGGTGGCAAATGCTTTGGGTCGTGAGGAACCAGGCCGCCGTTATGTGCATTTCCCTGACTGGCTGCCAGAGAGCTTTTTTGATGAGCTGAGCTGTGAAGCTCGTGGCCCAGATGGAAAGTGGCGCAAACCGTCTAATTCAGCCCGAAACGAAGCCTTTGATCTGTTGGTGTATTGCTGGGCCATTATCTTTGATCGCAAAGCAGATAGGATCAGTTGGGACAATCCACCGCCGTGGGCCAAGCCGATTGAAGAAAACAGCGAGATATTAACGGGAGCAGGGGAAGCAACAGAGCAACCTAAGCGCCGCAGGAGGCGCAGAACCTAGAGAGGAACGCAATGGCATTTACTCAAGATGATTTGGATGCGCTCGATGAAGCCATTGCCAGCGGAGAACTGACTGTAAAAATCAACGGACGAGAGGTGACATATCGCAGTATGACCGAGCTGTTACACGCAAAACGTTACATTGGTCGCGTCATGGCGAAACGGGCAGGCCGCCGCCGCAGTCCATTAACGGGAATTGTTACTGTTGGCGATCGGGGAATTCGATGAAAGAAAGCATCATTTTGGGGCTGGATGGGGAACCGCTATCCACACCGACAGTCCCGTATGAGGGGGCAACAAGAGCACCACGCTCAATTGGTTGGCAAGCCACAGCAGCGGGGCCAAATCGTGCATTAGCATCGGCTATAAAGCCACTGAGGAATCGCAGCCGCGCGGCTTACCGAAACAGCCCGTTATTGCGAAGTGCCATCAACAAAAACACTACTAATGAGGTAGGTCGTGGTTTTTGGTTGCTCAGTACTTGTCGGAATGATGAATTTAGACTAGCCGCCAATGAATTGTGGAAACTGAGCTGCACGCAGCTTGATCCCGAAGGTATCAAGAACTTTGGCGCGTTGGTAGATTTGTGCGTGCGAGCAAGGCGCATGAGCGGTGAGGTATTTATTCGCCGTTTACGCCGTCGTTTATCTTCTGGTTTGGCGGTACCCATTCAGGTGGATGTGATGGAGTCCGACCTTTGCCCAGTGGAATTTAATCGTAAGCTTAAGAGCGGCAACCGAGTGGTGCAGGGGGTAGAGTTTCAAGGCAAAGTGCGTGTGGCGTACTGGTTTTATAAGCATCACCCGCAAGATGGGGTGGATGTGGTCAGCTTGGCCGACTTGGAGCGAATCCCGGCTCATGACGTGATCCACCATTTCAAGCAGCTTCGGCCCGGTCAAGTTCGTGGCGAACCTGATCCAGCGGCGGTGCTGCTAAAAGATCGCACGTTCCATGATTATGATGATGCCGAGCTGGTGCGCAAGAGAGAGCGAAGCAATTTCACAGGCTTTTTGTATCGAGAATCGTTCGATGAAGACGACTTTGAGTATGACCCTATGACGGGTAAGCCAATGTTTGACGATGGCGAACCCGTGGAATCAGTGGAGCGAGTGACCACGGGCACCATGTTGCGCGGGGTGGCAGGTGAAAAACTCCAACTGTTTGATGGGGACAATACGGGCAGCGGTTACAGTGATTTTGTGCGTTGGCAAGCCTTGCAAATGGCCGCAGGGCAGGAAATTCCTTACCCGTTATTAACCGGGGACTGGGCTGGCCTGAATGACAGGCTAGTGCGGGCACTCCTCAACGAGTACCGCAGAGGCATTGGCTTTGATCAAGTCAATCTCAGTGGCTTCCAAGTTGCCTTTAAGATCTGGCAATGGTGGTTAGCGGATGCGGTGCTGGTGGGCAAGCTCGATGCGCCCGGTTATGCCGATAACCCTTATTACTATCTGGCGTTAGACATTCGCCCAGATGCGTTTAAATGGCTTCATCCTGAGCAGGACGTTAATGCTCGACAAAAAGCGGTATCAAATCAACTATCTAATATTGACGCAGAGGCCGCAGAGTATGGACGGGACCTTGACGAGAACATGCGTCGAAATGCCAAGGCATTGAAGCGCTGGGAAACAATCTGCAAGGAAGAAGGTGTTGAGAAGCCCGGCAATTTAGCCGGGCTTTTTAATGCCCCAGAAGAAGCCGAGACACCACAAGATAAGGAGGACAGCAGCGCATGAAAAAGCACCTAGCTCTTGAGTACCTGCTAAGTACTGCTTGGGCGCTTGATGAACGATTGTTGAGCATCATGGGCCAGTTAGCGGCTCGAGACGTGGACAGTCTGGACTTATCCGAACTGAAAACCACCGCTGAGAACTTGCCGCAGTATCAAGCCGTCATGGCAAAAGATGGCAAAGCCTTGGGGCAATGCTTGGAGTTGCGAGAAGGTGGGGTGGCGGTGCTGCACGTCAATGGCGTGATCAGCCGCTATGCCACATGGTTTCAGGCCATTTGTGGCGGTGCATCTACCCAGCTGGTGGCGAAAGAGTTTAACGAAGCCCTGAACAACCCCAGCGTGAAAGCTATTGTGCTCAATATTGACAGTCCTGGTGGTCAAGCGGATGGCATTCACGAACTGGCGGAAATGATACATGCTGCTCGTGGTGATAAGCCTATTGTGGCTTATGTCGGAGGAACCGGGGCCAGTGCCGCTTATTGGGTGGCCAGTGCCGCTGATGAGCTGGTGATTGATGCCACGGCTATGGTGGGTTCAATTGGTGTAGTTGCCACCTTGACCCGCTACAAAGACACGGATGAAGGCGTGGAACGGTTGGAATTTGTGTCCAGCCAATCCCCGAAAAAGCGCCTTGATCCCGCCAGTAAAGAAGGTCGCGCCGATTGGCAAGGCCGCCTTGATCAGATGGCGGATGTATTTATTGACCGAGTGGCCCGCAATATGGGCGCAACCCGTGAAACGGTATTGTCCGATTTTGGGCAGGGTGGCGTTTTGATTGGTCAGAACGCTGTGGATCAGGGTATGGCCCACCGACTTGGCAGCCTTGAAGGCGTGATCAGTCAATTAGCAGAGAGAAAACACAAAATGACAGACAAGAAAACAAAAGCGGTGACGTTGCCAGCCGCGACCGAAGCCAGCGCCGATGTGCTGATCGGAGCGATTAAAGAGCAGCGCCCGGATGTGCTTAAAGCCTTACAGCCAAAAGTGGAGCCGGAGGCTACCGCCTTGGAACATGCGGGTGACATTGCCGCAGCTTGTGCCAGTGCCGGCTTTCCTGAACTGGCGGCCAACTTGCTCAAGCCGGATGTAACTAAAGCCAGCGCAGAAAGGCAGATCGCCGCAGCCTGTGGCTTGAAGGATGTGTGCTCAGCGGCAGGCATTGAAGGCAGCGCCACCGCCTTGCTAGCTCACCTCGATGATCCGGTGAAACTGGCAGGCAAAGCTATCCACGAAGCGCAAGCGGCAGGGGATGACAGCAGCAAGATTGAAGGGCAGGTGGTTGGCAAAGAAAAGCAGACCGCCAAAATTGACGGTAACGCCATCATGGCAAAACGTAAGGCAAAGGCAGGTAAGTAATGATTGAAGAAAAAGCGCACGTAGGCAGCCACATCCTGAGTGAGGTGGGCGGATTGAGCCGTGATGAAGCCCTATTAAGTGGTGGTAACTACCTCACGGCAACGGTATTGGGTGAAGTTACGGCCAGCGGTGAGATGGTTCAGTTTGACCCGGCAGGCAGTGACGGCAGCGAAGTGGCCGCCGCTATCTTGTATCGTGCAGTGGATGCCAGCGCAGCAACCAAAAAAGTCGTGGTGAATGCTCGACTGACTGCTGTGCGAGCGTCATCACTGGTGTGGCCGGACGGCATCACCGAAGAAGAGAAAACCGTAGCCATTAAGCAGCTGAACGCGAACCACATCATTGTGCGTTAAGCGCCCTGCTGGCTAACCACCCTTAAATG
Source organism: Pseudoalteromonas sp. OF5H-5 (assembly GCF_021530695.1). Lineage (NCBI taxonomy): Bacteria > Pseudomonadati > Pseudomonadota > Gammaproteobacteria > Alteromonadales > Pseudoalteromonadaceae > Pseudoalteromonas > Pseudoalteromonas sp. OF5H-5. The sequence goes on along the minus strand of NZ_JAKGBF010000006.1, from coordinate 17,262 downwards.
CGACTAGTGAATCACTGGCCGTGTTGCTTTTACCGTTCGGAGAAAAAGAATGGACGAAATTCAAGAACTATTTACGGTTGAAAACCTTACCGAGTCAATCAACCGTACTGAACAAACGCCGGGCCGCATTGGTGAGCTGGGTTTGTTTGAAGAAAAGCGCATTGACACAACCAGTGTCAATATCGTGGAAAAGAACAACTCGATCATCTTAGTGCCTGCTAAGTCTCGCGGTAGTGAAGGCACATCATTGAAAGATAACAAGCGCAAGGGCGAGAACTTCCCACTGGTTCACTTGCCAATGTCTGGGGCCGTTCTGGCAGATTCTGTGCAGAACGTTAAGCCTTTCGGCGGGGAAACCCGTGAAGGTATGGTGCAAGCCAAGATTGATGAAGAACTGGACAGAATGCGCGGCTCCATTGATGTCACCATTGAGTGGCAGCGCATGGGCGCACTGGCGGGCAAGATCTTGGATCATGATGGCACGGTGCTGGTTGACCTGTTCCAAAAGTTTGATATGAGCCGCTTTGTGAAAACACTGGATTTCACCAAAGACTTGCGCACCCAGCTAACAGCGGCCAAGCGTGAATCTAAGAAAGCGCAGGGCGCAATTAAAGCACCTCGTTATCGCGTTTTAGCTGGCCCAGAGCTAATGGATGAATTGCTGAAAAATGACGATTTCAAGCGAGCGTACGAACGCTATGACAGCGGCAGCGCCCTGCGTGATGATGTAACTAGCGGCATCTCATTTGGCTCCTTCATTTGGGAAGAATACGAAGGTCAAGTGGGCGATCAGGAGTTCATTTTACCAAACGAAGGGTTACTGGTTCCAGAAGGGGTGCGTGGTATGTATAACACCTACTTTGGCCCCGCGGATTATGAAGAAACCGTGAACACTTTAGGCTTACCCTACTACGCCAAGGCTGAGCCAATGAAATTTGGCAAAGGTCACGAATTAGAAGCGCAATCCAACACAATCAGCATCAACACGGCTCCCCGTGCGGTTGTGGGCATCAAAGTCGGCACTAAGAACCCGTAATGCGTGATCCGTTCCAAAAGGCCAGCCGCCGGGTTTTGAAGCGGTTGGCAAACGCTACGATTATAGTAAATGGATTAGCTATAAGAGTTTTAGTTCAAAACAAAATCGAGTCGGGTGATTTAAAGCTGGGTGGGTTAATTGAAAACCAAGATTTAAAACTAACAGCGATACAAAACGAGATCTCTAATGTTGAACTTCGTGAACACCTTAACATAGCTAAAGACAGTGGTGAATCCTTAGTAGCCTGTGTAATGCGCCCACCAAAATCAGATGGTACAGGGCTTTCTAGCTTGCCACTTACATTAGACTTGGACAATGAACAATCATCAAAGCCTGCTATTCGATATTGATGTTAATGAGCTTGAGCGCATCCAGGCAGTCCTTGGTGCCACTACAGAACAAGTACGTGGCGCTTACGTTCGTGCGCTAAAGCGCACCAGTGTCACCATGAAGTCACGTAGTTTAAAACTTATGCGTGACGGCATGGATGCTAAAAGCCTCAAAGCGATCCGCAGGCGGATGCAAGCTTATCAGTCCGCGTTTGGTGTTGGTCGCAATGATGGCCGCATGGATGAGTTAAAGCTCTGGTATGGTCTGAATGATGTGGACGTATCGAAACTTAAAGGTCGAATGACGCGCATTGGTACCAAGCGCAATCCTGCTGGTGCGTCTTTCACATCGAGCAAGCTTGGTAGGCAGGACTATACAGATGGTTTTGTGGCCAAGATTAATAAACGTAAGTCGATATTCTCACGCAAAGGTGAGCGCCGATTCCCTGTCCGGGAATCAAAAATGAATGTCTCTGATGAGCTACATGTGAAATTAGAAGACGAGATCTTTGATGAACTTCCGGAGGTTTTCATTGCTCATTTTTCCACGGATTTGAAAGGTCGGGTTAAGGCGAGTGATGTGATAGGCCAACGGCAACGAAGTTGGAATAGTTACAGATGAGCAAAGGCATACATTTAGACGATTACCACAAAGAAGTCAGACGATGGCTATCGAATATCCAGTGGCTAAAGTCAGTGGAATATTATCCGGAATCTAGCGGAGCGATAGAGACACCGTGTGCCTTTTTCGCTGTGTCAGGTTGGCAGCCAGATGATCATCAACCAGGTAACGGCCAGCTGTCGTTGATTCTACATTGCGAGATATTAATCGCATTTAGCGTTAAGTACAGCACGCACCAGCTTGATGTTCGTAATGCGGCTATGGTGCTCAGTATTGAGGTGGATAATAACAATTTTGATATCTCTGGGGTTAAGCCTGCACGGGTTATCAGCGCTAGTCCTGACGCATTGCATCCTGAGCTTGATGATTATGCGGTCTGGTCCGTTCAGTTTGTGCAGTCAGCGACGGTGGGTGCGAGTGAATTTGAACCAGAAGAATACCGTGCAGCAATTCGTTTGGCAGTGGATCCGGTTAATATCGATGATCCTGCTGAATACAAGCCATTGGAGGCCTTAAATGCGCCAGCTGATTGAGCAAATTATGCGGGAGATGTTGAATCCGTATCTCGAGCGAATCGAAGATCTTTCATCTGAAGCTGAGGACCTGCGTCGACGAACTCAAAGCATGATCCGCTTGGGCCGTGTCATTGAGGTTGACGAATCAGGCTGGTTAATCAAAGTAAAACACGGCGAGCTGACTACTCCGTTTATCCGTTGGTTTTCGGTAGCGGCAGGTGAAGTAAGAGAGTATCGCTGTCCCTCGGTCGATGAGCAGTGTGTTCTTCTTAATTTTGGTGCTGGCAATAACGGTACCCAAACAGTAGCCCTGATAGGGCTGTTTAGTGACAAATACCCCTCACCAAGTTCTGACCCTAATGAGATTCTCAGGGTTTATCCGGATGGCACTAAGGTCAGCTACAACGTGGAAACGCATAAGCTTGATGTCGTTATCGAGGGAGAGGCTTCGGTAAGGGTTGCTAAGTCAGCCACGGTTGACATCGGTGAAAATGCAACGGTTAAGGCTGGCGGGAAAGTGAAAGTTGACGGCAGCAAGATCCATTTAAATGGTGGTTCGCCATGTGTGACGACCGCGCATATTTGCCATTTTACTGGTAATCCGCATGGTGATGGCTCATCAACAGTTACAGCAGGTAAATGATATGGCGTTAAGTTCCGGTGCTCTTGAAGGGCTAATAATTCAGAAACTACAAGCGGCAGGGTTCAAAACATCAGGTGAGCATGCGCAAGTGGGGGTTATCGCCAAGGCGATAGCTGAGGCTATGGTAGAGCATGTTACGAGTGCCGCAGAGGTGTCTGTTACGGGAGGCTCTTCGGCAGGGAGTTACCAGGTTAAATGATAGGTATTGATCGCAAAACAGGCCGACAGATTAGCGGCTTTGACCAGTTAGTCAGTCGAGTCACTCAGGTGATGACAACACCGGTAGGTGGTCGAGCCAAGCGGCCAAAGTTTGGCTCCCGGGTGCGAGATACGCTTGCCGCAAATATGTCAGACAGCATGTTGGTGCGAACACAAGCGGCAGCCATCGAGGCGTTTTATAACCAAGTTAATGGGTTGCAGGATTTTGCGCCGACAAGTTGTGTGGCTGTACGCCATGCCAGTGGTTTGCATTTGTATTTTGAGGGTCGGTGGCAAGGTCGACCGGTTAAGTTTGGAGTGCCAATAGAAAATGTTTCCGCATCAGAATCCGCTACCTAAATCGGACATCATTAAGACGCCGCCATTTGAAACACTGCTGAGCAAGGTTAAATCAGGACTGCTTGATTATATAGCGGAGCGTTCGCCTGAAGATGTCGCTGAGGTTAAGCAAACGCTGGCTAATGAAGCGGAGCTATTAACCAAGTTTGTCGAGGGATTTACTGTTATTCTGCAGAACCAGATCCGGCAGTTTAACAGCCAGGCACAACAGATGTTCGGTATGTATGCGACCGATAATGCCATGGTCGACTTAATAGCGAGTCAGCTAGGTGTACAGCGACAAGTTTTATCTCCTGGTAATCCGGATGCGTTTCCGCCCGTTCCGCCAATGATGGAAAGTAATGAGTCGGTTTTAACACGTTACTATCTCGCAGCGTATGCACTGGCAAGCACCGGAACACGTTCCGGTTACCGTTTTCATGCAATGACGCTAGGCGGCAGGCCGATTGTTAAGGTTGAGAGTCCTGAACCAAAGACAGTCATTGTTAAGTATGAATTTCTAGAGCATGAGCGAGCGGGTGAAACGAAAGACGCTCAAGCTCGTCAAGTGGAGCCTGGTGTGGTTGATTGCTATATCTTGTCGCATGCAGGTAATGGCTACCCCTCTATTGAGTTAATTGATGCCACACAGGCGTATTTAGAGCGTGACGATATTGCACAAGAAACCGACTTGATCACTGTGAAGCCGCCAACAATAAGAACGTGGCGCTGTGATGCGCATTTATATATCAGACCAGGCCCCGACGCTGAGGTAGTTAAGGCTGCTGCAGAAATGGCAGTCCGAGATTATGCAGCAGAGCAGCATCGGCTTGGCGGCAGGATTGAGCCATCGATGCTGTATAACGTGATAATGACGTCAACTGGTGCGCATCGAGGCGAAATAACTGAGCCAGCGCAACCGCTGCGCTGCGCGTATAGCGAGGCACCTTACCTTGAGTCAGTCCAAATCATCGTCAGCACTGAAAGCGTTGACAACATATAGTGTATTGCCAGACAACAGCAGTCATTTGGAGCGCGGTTTAGAACTATCTCTAAGCAGGCAGTTGTATGCTGTTGACAGTATTTATCCAAACTTATTGAACGCTTGGCGTACTCCGTTGAATGTGGTGCCTTATTTGGCGGCAGAGAAACAGCTGCCTGTTTGGGATACTGCAGACTCAGAGCATGTGAAGCGAAATCTTGCTGGTAATGCTTGGCAAGTTCGCAAGTTATCTGGTACTCGCGCTGGGCTGAAAATGGCGCTGGCATCGTTTGAGTTTGAAAATGAGATCAAGCCTTGGTACCAGCAAACCCCTGTTGGTGAGCCCTACAGTTTGGAGATTGTCGCCTGGGAGCGTGGTAATAAACCCGTTAACGTTGAGAACGTACACAAACTCAAAGCCTACTTAAAAGAAGTTCAGTCTGAGCGGGACAAAATCGAACTGTCATTAATGTTCGGAGTTGAGACCAGTATGGGTATGGCTGGTGCTAGAGCACCGGTGACGAACTACAGCGAAACGGATTGCAATGCTCGGTTGTGGCCAATGCCAGAGGCACACATCAGTGTATCGGTCGCCGGTGCAATAACGAACCAAATCAATGTTTGCCCTATCCGTGTCAGCGCAAAAATACCGGTTGTCAGAACGTATGGCCAATTGAATATGGTTGGCTACGTGAATGGCAGCATCAACTATACAGTAATTAATGCAAGAGCGGACTTATGAGTGAGAGTTTAAAGTTAGTCATAACCAGATCAGGTTTAGACGAATGCATCAGTGCAAAAGAAAAGGGATTGAAAGCCGAACTTAAATACGTGTCAGCTGGTGACCGGGCATATACTCCCAACCCGGATCAGCGAGCGTTGCAGAACGAGCTGCAGCGTGTTGAGTTTGGCGAATATAAAGACTTGGGGGTTGGCCAGTTACAGGCCGTTGCTAAATTTTCAGGGCCGCAAGAGTACGCAGTGCGTGAGCTCGGTTTTTGGTTAGCATCTGGTACTTTGCTTGGAGTTATTTCGGCACCTAATACCACGCTGAACTACAAAGCAAAAGATGGTCACTGCATTCAGCCATTCACTCTCGATCTTAGTGCGCTGCCAAGCGAAACAGTAACGGTTATTGTTGGCACTGAGAACCTCAATATTCTGATTGAAGAAGAGTTCACTCGCGTGGCAATTGCGCAAGTGGATAGCATGCATCGTCAGATGCAGCAGCAGTTCAAGCTTGATGAGTTGCAGCATATGTTGCTCGGAACTAGCGAGGATACTGATCATAAGTTACGTGAAGCTACTGAGCTGGCGAAAACTCTGAGTTTGCAGGTTAAGTCATTGGAAAACAAATTTAGCCAAATAGTTGCAGATGCCGGCAGTGTAGGTGATGTTCAAACCATTCCAATCGGTGGTGTTTTGCCTTACTTTGGGCATGATCTTCCTTCAGGTTTTCTTTGGTGTAATGGCGCTGTTTATGACCCAGAGCGATACCCACTTTTGAAAGCAGCATTAAGAGATAATTATGGAGAAAATAAGGTACCAAGTACATTAGGGCGTCGATTGGTTGGCTTCAGTGATAATAACCCATTAGGTTTTAAAAATGAGTATCAGAATCTTTATGTTCAACGTGAATCATTGGCGATTACTAATGTAGCAGATGGAATGAAACAGATCGTTACTGACGTTCGTGGTGTTGAGAATCCACCGTACATTGTTTCACACTTTATTATCAGAGCAGAGTAATGTTTATTAACCGAATTAACCGCCACTTTTAAAAACGGCACAACGCAAATAAACAGCGTATAAGGGGTAATGATTCATGAGTACACAAGATATAGGTGCATTAATTCAGTCAGTTAATAACATGACTAATACTGTTGCATCTAAGGTTAGTGAAATCGACGAAAAGGTAGAGGAAGCTACATCCAGCGTTCCTAGCACAATTAAAGCAATGAGTATTGGAAGGTTTTATGTTGATTGTGCTAATGGTAATGATGCTAATAATGGGCTTTCATTAGATAGGGCGTTTAGAAATATTAGTGCAATTAATGGTAAAACTATTCCTGGAGGTTCGTATACAGTTTACCTTTCTGTTGGTGAGCATTATTTAGATTCGCTATCTATTTCTGGTGATGTTCGATTTGTTTCGCTTACAAACTCAAGTCAATATCGTGTGGCAGATGTAATATCTTCTGGTGGTGAAATTGACTTGTCAGTGCATACTAAGATAACTGTTAGAAAATCGTCTGACGAAATTGCGGTGCTTGATAGCAGTGGTAAACTGGGGTTTTACAACTGTTTGATTTCACATGACTTAAGTGAGGGAGATTACGCTGCATCAGGCCGAACCGTTGGTTATGTTAGAGCAGCAGTTCTTCATGCGCCATCTGTTGAATTTTCGATCTCAGGTTATGAGTCGGATGATTATGATGTGCCTTTGTTTGCTATCTCTGGTTATGGTGGTAATACGTTGTCATCTGCCGGGTGGGAGAAATTGGCTGTTAGAGGAAAAATAAATAAAGTTATTGGCGGTAATACTTCTGCCAAGGGTATATTGGCTATAGCAAATAACACGTTTATAAACCGAGCGGTCAAAGCTGATGGTGTTACGCCGGCATCTTTGTATGATGCTGGTGATTTTAGAGGAGTGATTGGATCATGATTAAATTTACTCATGATGGTGCTGTGGTAGAGGCGCCTTTAACTGAGGATTCGATATTAGATTTAAAAAGGCTATTTCCCGCTGAAGTGGTTGATAATGCTGTAAGTGTTTCTAGATTAAATCTTACTCATAATTTGAGAAGAGAGGCTTATAAAAATGAGTCTGACCCGCTATACATGGAGTGGCAGTACGACAATACACCGGAGTCGGAACAGGCATGGCGAGATAAAGTGGACGAAATAAAGAATCGGTATCCGTTACCATCTGAATCTTAAAACCGCCTAAAAGGGGCGGTTTTTTTATATCTAATACCCGGCTATGCGCCGGGTTTTTTATTGCTTGGAGGTCACATGGCAACCCCAAAACAGCCACTTCGCCAAACCTATGAAGTAACGAACCCTTTCCAGTGTCCGAACACTAAGTGCTGGCACGATAAAGGCGCAACTGTATATTTGCTTCCCAGTGAAGCTGAATTTTTAATTCTGGGCGGTAAGGTCAAGTTGCCGACCAAAAAGACAACTAAAGGAGCTGACTAATGCCTGAGATTGCATCATTTGTGCATAACGGTATCAGCGTCGAGCGCCATCCTGCACCACCACCAATGGGGCCGCTGGGTGGCATTGTGTTGGGTTTGGTCGGTACCGCACCTGACGCCGATGCGTTTTTACCAAAAAACAGTCCTATTCGCATTGCCAACCCTGGTGATGCGGCCAAGCTGGACACGGTAGGAACGGAGCGAGGTACGCTGTGGCGTACGTGTTACGAAATTTTCCGTCTTGTGTCTGTGCCTATTTATGCCGTCATTGTAGATGAGGGTGTAGATGCTGCGGCAACCACTAACAATGTAATTGGTAAGGTGGATGCGGCGACAGGTCAGCGAACCGGTGTTGAGTCTCTGGCTGATTGCATGGAGACACCAACGCATATCTGTGTCCCAGGTTTTAATACCAAGCCTGTTGCGGATGCGTTAGCGGCCATGGGTAAGCGTTTGTTTGCTGTACCAGTTGGTGATGGTCCTAACACGAACGATCAGACAGCGGTCGACTATTCATTGAGCTTGGGCGGTGAGGGCTCGGGGTATGACGCTTTTTACCTGCTTGATCCTCAGGTGTCCGTTTATAGCCAGGCGGCCAAGGGTAATGTTTATTTCTCTGCAGCTGCCATTGCGTTGAGCTGTTTTGCACGGGTGAAAGCGTGGGAGAGTCCAGCTAAAGGCGGCATGGGCGCATTGATTAGTGGCACTTCGCGTACCATCGATTACAACATTATGGACAAATCAACAAATGGTGGTTTGTTGAACAAGCATGGTGTTAGCTATTTTGCACGCACATCGATGGGTGGTTTCTCATTGATTGGTAACCGCACAGTTACTGGCCGCTTTGTATCTCAGGTAGGGCTTGAGTACGCCATTATTCGTAAGCTAGCCAAAACGGCTCAGCGAGCGATGGCTAGAAACCTGAGCAAGTCATTCATGGATCAGGAAATTACTAAGCTGAATGTTTGGCTGAAATCCCTGCAGGCTGACGAAACCATCATGGGTGCTCAGGTTTACCTTCACCCCACGTTAAACAATGTGGATAACTATCGCAATGGCGAATGGCATATTGCGATCAAGTATCACGGCTACGCGCCGAACGAGCACATGGTGTATCACCTGATCGAGGACACCGGTATCGTCGAAGCGTTTTTAGAGGAGGTCCTATAACATGGCAGGACAACGTTCACGTATTACCCGCCAGGGGATTATTAATGGTAATCCTCTGGTAAAAGAATTGGACGAATTTACGCCGCCTGAAATCAAAAAAGCCATGCAGGAGACGCGAGGTGGTGCGTTTATCCCTGGCGAAATTTGGGTCGGGCTTGAGAAGATGAATGGCAAATGGAAGGTCAAAGGTGCCAACCAGGAGCTGCTTTCGGCCTATGGTTTAGCTGCAGGTGAATTGTGTCAGGTCGACGTGAAAGAATCACATCAGGATGAAGATGGCAATAAGTTTGCCATTGTGTATTCGCTGTCTGGTGAAATTACGTCCATTACAGAGTCTGCCAGCAAGATGGGCGAGCTGCCTGATCATCAGTTTGAGATGGCGGTCAGCGCGTACAAGAAAACCGAAGATGGCAAAGTTATCTATAACATCGACCGCAATGCGCAAATCTTGGATTTGGGTAACGGTGATTTAATGGCAGAGCATCGTCGCAATATTGGCATGCCTTAATAGCAATTTCCCTGTGTAGCTACAGTTGGCCCACTTCGGTGGGCCTTTTTTATTTGGGAGCAGAGTTATGTTTAAAGCAAAAACACACGATTTGGTTTGGCCTATTGAAGATGCTAGCGGCAAACCATGCAAGACAGTAAAGGTTGTCACTCTGACCATGGGTCAGCATCGAGAGATGAGTGATCACAAGGGTGATGATACGGCTCTACTGAGAGCGTGTATTTGTGAGAGCACGGGACTTGGTAAAAGTGAGCTGAAAAAACTAGTCACGCCAGATTATAACTCGATCCAGAGTTTAGTTTTGGAGTTGATGCAGTCACCAGCCAGTAAGTTGATTGATGGCAAGTTCAACAAAGATGAGCCAACGCTGCTAGTACCGTTCCAAGGTGACGATGGCCGAGAAGTGACTGGCTACAAGTTGCGTCCGCCGACAGTAGCCACTACTGACTTGATGGATTCACACAATGATGAATGGGAGCGCACGCTATTCATTTCAGCCAGTTGCACCGGGTTTAGTCATATCGAGCTGGAGCGCATGAGTCTGCCAGATTGGAATCAGCTGCAGGAGCGGTTGATTGATTTTTTGCAAAAATCGGCGGATTACTTTCGCCAAAAGACGTCGAAGTCCTGACCGATGTTATTCCTTTGGTGTATCACGTTGCACCTGGGGAGATAAAAAACTGGCGTATTGATGAGGCGATGCGTCGGTACCACCTGGCAGCAGCCAAGCTTGGAATTAATAAGAGGTAGCTGTGGACAATAACAAGACGTCTATCGTTCTTTCGGCAATCGACAAGTTTAGCCAGCCGGTTAATACGGCGGTTAAAAGTGTTGGTAAGCTACAAAGCAAAGTTGCTGAAACTAGCTCTACGCTGAGTGAGCTGAATAAGAAGCAGCAGCTTGTCGCCAGATTCAAAGGTTTAGAGTCCCGAGCCGAGAATACTCGCGCTGCATTATCAAAAGCTCGTACTGAGGTCGCTAGGCTGAAAAACTCTGAAGCTCAGGCTTCGGACATTGTGCGCAGGCATACACGATCGCTCAAACTGGCTGAACAAGCGGTGCTTGAAGCTGCTCATTCTTATGGCGCAGAGTCAGAGCAGGTAGCGGCGGCACGCAGAGAAGTTACTAGACTCACAAAGGCTAAGAGACAGGCTGAGCAGGCGTATAAGCGTGAAAAGTCGGCACTTAAAACCGCTGAGCAAGCATCCAGCCGGCTAACCACCGAATATGGTCAGCAGTCACAAAAGCTGGGCTCATTGCGCAATGATTTAACCTCTGCAGGTCTAAAGCTCAATTCGCTTGGCGCTGAGCAGCTGCGCCTTGCTCGCCAAACAGACAAGGCTAACCAGGCGTTAGAGCAGCAGGAAGCCAAGTTAAAGCGGATCCAGTCTCTGAATGGGCGTATTGCTGAGCGTAATGCACAAAAAGGAGAGCTGGTTGGTCAGGCCATGGAAACGGCAGCAATGGTTGCGCCAATGGTGTTGGCTGGAAAGCGCGCTGTCGAGTATGAGAGTACTTTCGCTGACGTTAAGAAAGTCGTTAATTTCAAGGATGAAAAGGAAGAGGCGGAATACCGCACTAAGATGATGAAGCTTGCTGGCGACTTAGGTATGCGCCAGGAAGGGATTGCTCAGATAGTTACAGCCGCAGGTCAAAGCGGCATAGAGAAAACCGAATTGCTCAAGTTTGCTGAGTCAGCAACAAAGATGTCAGTAGCTTGGGATGTTTCTGCAGAAGAAGCAGGCTCTACACTGGCTACGTGGCGTGCGGCGATGGGGTTAACTCAGGAGAAAGCGTTAGATCTGGCCGATTCCACAAACTATCTTAGCAACAATATGAACGCTAAAGCTAAAGACATTGCTGCTGTTATGGTGCGGCAAGGTTCTACGGCCATGGGTGCTGGTCTGAATTACAACCAGACAGCAGCATTGTCTGCCAGCTTGATTGCAGGAGGAGCCACTGAAGAGGTGGCAGCTACTGCACTAAAAAATATTACTGGACGTTTGACAGCTGGTTATGCAGCGACAAATGGTCAGAAAGAGGCCATGGGCAAGCTGGGCTTTAATGCCGATGAGTTGGCCAGCATGATGCAGGAAGATGCACAGGGTACTTTAGTTCAAGTAATGCGTCAGCTGCAGGATGTGGATGCGGCTGAACGTGGCGCTGTTATTTCTCAGTTGTTTGGTGAAGAGGTTAAAGGTGCGGTGGCTAAATTGGTCACCACGCTGGATGACGATAAAAATGGCTTGATAGCGGCGTTTGGCCGGGTAGAGAAACAGGCTAACCGAGCAGGCAGCGTCAATGATGAGTATGCAAACCGAGCCAAGACTCGTAGTCATACGTTGTCGCAGCTGTCTGCCAAATTTGATCGCATGATGGTTGTACTAGGTGATCGTCTCCTGCCAGTTATCGATGCGGTCGTTCCACCATTGATGACGGTGGTTGATGGGATCAGTAATTTTGCTGAAGCCAATCCAAGGTTGGCCAGTGGGCTGTTGGCAGTGGCGGGTGCTATTGCGGTCGTCAAAGCTGGAGCTATTGCTTTTAAGCTGGCTAGGCTGGCTATGGGAAATGGTCTCGATCGTTTGCGTTTGGGTCGAGAGCAATTATCTGGAGTTACTAGCAACACGGCTCTTAATGCAAGAAAGGCCACTAACGAGCTATCACGATTTAATCGAGAGCTAAATAGTGTGGGTTCTCGCCGTGGTCGTTCCGGTGGTTATGAGTCTAATCGACGTCGACGCGGTCGTTCTTCTGGCAGGCGTTCCGGTGGGCGTTTCGGTCGTTTGGTTGGTGGCATCACTGATTTGTTTGGTGGCGCTTCATTGCCGGCGCAATCTCTAGCTGGCAATGATGATTATCGACCAGCTCGCCGAGCTAGGGGTGGCAAGTGGGGTCGTATGGCTGCCCTTTTAGGTGGCGGTACGGCTTTGTCTGTGATGTCGGCAAATGCCAATGCTGGCGAGCTTGCCATGACCGGTGCAGCCGTAGCTGGTACTGCTGGTGATCTATTTAATGCGTTGCCTATAGGCGGGGCGTTACTTGGTGGTGCGGGTAAGTTATTCCGGCCTCTGGATATTGCATTATCCGGAGCGGCGCTGACCTCTGCAATCGCAAATGGTGACGGTAAGCAGGTAGGTGGTACGGCAGGCGACATGATTGGCGGCCTTGGAGGTGCAGCAGCTGGTGCGATGGCAGGAGCGGCTATAGGTTCAGTGGTGCCAGTGATTGGCACGGCTGTGGGTGGTGTTATCGGTTCGGTAGTTGGCGGTATTGGTGGTGGTGAGCTTGGCCAGTGGCTAGGCGAGAACATTGGCGGCTGGTTTAGTGAAGACAAAACGGATAAACCTGCTCCAGCATCGGTGGCAGAGCAATCAAAGCAACTGGTGAACAGTAACCGTCAGATCAGCTTTGCACCTGTCATACAGATACAGCCTAGCGGTAATCCTGAGTATGACAAAGGCGTTGCAAATCAGCTGTTAGAAAGGATGAAGGCTGAGCTGGTGCCAGTGATGTTTGGCGGTTCTGATGTGGGCGTTCGTGCTGATGCTAGTTTATCTGATAGGAGAGATACATGAGGCAGATGATGTCGCTCGGTGACTTCGTTTTTTCGCTAAGTGAGGGCACGCCTTACTCTGGTTTGCAACGTTCAAGTGACGGGGGATGGGTTACCGTCCCTCGTTATGGCCAGAAACCAATTAGTCAGAACACGGGCCAGCAGCTTGAGAAAATCAGTATCAGCGGCACATGGTTCCGAGCTGACGGCATGGCCAATTTGGATGCGCTGCGAGCTATGCAATTAAGGCGAGAGCCATTAGTTTTGACTGATGGTTATGGTCGTAACCTTGGCTTATGGACGCTTAAACAGCTGCAAGAGAAGCAGGACCGTATTATTGATGACGGTACGGCTATTGTTATCGATTTTACTATTGAGCTAGAGGAGTATGCCGGTGACAGTAATACGCAGTCGTGATGGTGATACCGTTGCTATTGTCTTGTTTCAGGCGCTGGGTAGAGCTGATGATGAAGCTGAAGAAGCGTTGTATGAGCTTAATCCTGGACTTGAGCTGTATGGTCCTGTTTTGCCAGCTGGCGTAGAGATACGTCTTCCAGCATTGGCGGGATCAGAGCCTAAGAGAGTGGTGAATATATGGGATTAGGCTTTAGACCTCAGGTACGGGTGAGTGGCCCGGGTGAGGCGATTATTAATAACAGGCTGGTATCGTGGGAGCGTGTTGACGCTGCCGGCATTCAGTCCGACCAGGTAACGCTAACAGTTGATACGGCTGGCCAGACCGGCACCCCTAAAGAGGGGGCAGTGCTGCGCTGGTTCGAGGGATACGAGGGAAGCTTGGTAGACAAAGGCGAGTTTAAGATTACGCGCATTGTTCCTCGGGTGTTTCCGCCTACAGTTACTATTGTGGCTACTGCCGCACCGTTTCAAGTTGATGATTCAACAGGTTTTAAGGAGCGGCGTACGCGCACATTCACTGACACTACACTGGCGGATCTATTTAGAGAAGTGGTATCTACGCATGGTTTTAGCCCTCGTGTTGCTACTGAGTTCGAAGGTATACAGTTAAGCCACGTTGACCAGTTGGATGAAACGGATGGTGCGTTTCTTTCACGCCTGGCACGTGAGCGTGATGCTGTAGCCAAGCCTGTCAATGACCTGTATGTGCTTGCTAAGCGTGGGCAGGTTAAGACCATAACTGGGCAAGATATCCCTCCTGTATCGGTAGCGTTGCCATCAAATAATGATCCAACAGATCAAGGGCAGTTTATTAATTGTCAGCTTGAGCGACCCAGCCGCACGGTTGTCTCTGGTGTTAAAGCAAATTGGACTGATGTAGCGACCGGCCAAGAACATGAGGTTAGCGATGGTCAAGCGCCATTTAAGAAGTTGCGCCAGTCTTATGAAGAGGCGGCTGTGGCATTGAAGGCGTGCCGTGACGAGCTTACTCGAGTAAAACGCCAAGGTTCGTGCGTTCGCATGGACTTGCCTGGTGATCCTAATTTGGTCGCAGAAGGCCTAATGTCGTTGATCGATTCGTTTCCGCCTGAAATGGCTGGAGACTGGTCAATTGATAAAGTTACCGCGCGTGGTGACGCCTCTGGAGGTTATCGATGCGCGGTAATAGCTACAGAACCAAGTAAATAATTCAGTCGAAACATATCAATATTTTTGGTGTAGGGAGTGCTCAAAAATAACAAAAGCATTAAAAAATTTTATAAGTATATTTGAGGAACAAGAAAGTTGATTTACCACCTTGTTACCACGGAATTACCACAAGAGATAAAATAGAAACTGTAGAAATTGATATAACTTATTGATTAGGGTAAGGAAAAGCTGGTCGGCATAGCAGGATTTGAACCTGCGACCCCTGACACCCCATGACAGTGCGCTACCAAGCTGCGCTATATGCCGACTTGTGCTTTACTATACGGATTTTTTTTTGAAAGGCAATAAGTGGTTGGTTTGTTTGGACATTAAATGAACTCAAGGGCGTATTTTTGTGTTCTTCGTCATTAATCCTGAATTTTATAAGAAGAAAGCGCACTAAAAATAAGCTCTAGTGCGCTGTATTGGTCTATTTAGTCCAAATGCCTTTTGGTAGTGTTTTTTCTACTTCAGGGTTGGTACTAGGATCAAACTCTGGGGTTACGCCAGCTTTAAGCTGCTTTTTATAATCGTTGGCAAGCCATAGCACGACTTTGCGAAGCATAAAGAGTGCAACCACGTTTACTACAGCCATTAAGCCCATTGAAATATCAGCGAGTGTCCAAACCAGTCCAAGTTCGCTTACCGCACCAAACATTACCATACCTAATACACAAGCTCTAAATACCATCATGCCTTTCTTTGAATGGTGATCTAAAAACAGTAGGTTGGTTTCTGCATAACTATAGTTGGCAACAATGGAAGTAAAAGCAAAAAATAGAATAGCCACTGCAACGAAAATTGCGCCCCATTCTCCTACATGATGAACCAATGCAGATTGTGTTAATTCAATGCCAGTTAAACCTGAGTTTGGCTCGAGCTGACCAGATAAAAGAATAAGCGAAGCGGTCGCGGTACAGATCACTATGGTATCTACAAATACACCTAGCATTTGTACATAACCCTGTGATGCTGGATGGTTTGGATTTGGTGTTGCACTAGCAGCAGCGTTTGCAGCGCTACCCATACCCGCTTCATTTGAGAATAAGCCGCGCTTGATCCCTTGAAGCATCGCTTGCATTACGGCGTAGCCAATAGCACCAGCACCCGCTTGTTCAATACCCATTGCACTTTTTACTATTAACATAAATATATCTGGCAGCTGCGCAAAGTTCACAGCACAGACGTAAAGTGCAAGTATAAGATAAGCAACGGCCATAAAAGGCACGACAAGTTCGGCAAAGCGTGCAATAGTTTTTAAACCACCGAAGATGATAATCCCTGAAGCTGCTACTAACGCAATACCCATCACATATTTAGGCACATCAAAGGCAACGTTAAATGCTGCAGCAATGGAGTTGGCTTGCACCGCATTAAAGACGAAACCAAATGCAAGGATAAGGCAAAGTGAGAATAACACCCCCATCCACTTACGTTTTAAACCTAGCTCCATATAATAAGCTGGGCCACCACGGAAGTTTCCGTCATCATCTTTTGTCTTATATAGCTGCGCTAAGCAACTTTCAGCAAAACTGGTCGCCATACCAATCAAGGCAATGAGCCACATCCATAATATAGCACCAGGACCGCCCAAATAGAGCGCGACACCAACACCTGCCATATTACCGGTACCAACCCGTGCGGCGAGTGAAGTACAGAATGCTTGAAAAGAGGAGATACCATCTTCAGCACCTTCGCGGCTTTGCATCATTACCTTCACCATATATGGGAATTGAGTGAATTGAATAAAGCCAAGCCTAATTGTGAAGAATACACCTGCAGCTATTAAGAGGTAGATAAGTAGATGGCCCCATAAAAGACCACTTATCGAGTTTAAGATATCAGCCATGTATTTAGCCTTTTTCTAAGAACGAGTAAATAATGGGGCGGTAATCTACCACAAAGAAAAGCAAAAGCCGAAATTCCTATGGGTTATCCACAGAAAATGTGGATAAGTTGTTAGGATTCGGTGGGCTAAAAAGCATTTGAAAAATAAATAGAAAAAACCGAAAAAAAGGGTTGCACTAAAATCGGATCGCCCTATAATGCGACCCCACTGACACGGGGCGCTACGCTGAAAAGCAAAGCAGCAACGAGTTAGCGTTAAGTAAAACTTAAGTTCGAAACTTCTTCTCAAGAAATTCAAAATTAAGTATTGACAAAAAATCGGGAATGCTTAAAATGCACATCCCTCGAAGCAGCGAAATGTTTCGAAATGCTCTTTAAAAATATGAAGCAATCATCTGTGTGGGCACTCGTACAGATTGAGTTCTAACAGCAGATTCTAGTTCGCTAGATGACGCAAACAAATTTAGAGTCTCAATTGTAACTGAGTGACTATATAGTCAATTCGTTTTGATTTTACTTTTTTGAAAAGTAGAAACAAACAATCAGAATTCATTGAGCAAGTTTGAAGTTTACTTCAAACGAAAAAACTTTTAATTGAAGAGTTTGATCATGGCTCAGATTGAACGCTGGCGGCAGGCCTAACACATGCAAGTCGAGCGGTAACATTTCTAGCTTGCTAGAAGATGACGAGCGGCGGACGGGTGAGTA